>JAEEJZ010000010.1 GCA_016282145.1 Bacteroidales bacterium
AATGGAGCGAAGACCTGAGCCGCGTCAGCCTTACCCTGGAATTCGACAAGGACCTCGCCGGCAAGGAGGTGGCCATCATCGCCTGTCTGGCCGACGGTCCCCGGGAACTCAAGCTCAAAGCCACGAAAAAGCCCTTGACGATCAGCGTAAACTAGTTCGCAGAAGTTTATGCGCGGCGCCAGCCGTCCAGGTTCTCCCTTACGACCGCCCAGTCATAGTACGGCCCCTGAACCGGCTCCAGCCCTTTCAGGAGGGTTTCCTTCTCGTTGACCAGGAACTTGACGAGGACGCGGCCCTTGTTGTTGCGGTAGAATATCAGTTGCAGGTTGCAGGCCAGGCAGATATACTGCGGGCCGAACCATTTTTGCGGAATCTCTTCGAAAGTCATCCGGTCTCCGGGGCCTTCCAGCCCGAGGTAACTGACGATGGCCATATAGGGCCAGTCGTGTCCGAAGCGAAGGTCTGCCGCCACCTGCCCGCTCGCAATGGCTTCGTCGGCCTGATGCGCGATGGCTTCAACGATGTGCGCGATGCGCGGCATACGCAGTTCTCCGAATTCCACGGAATTGCATTGCGTCAGGTAGATATTCCGGTTGCTCGCATCGAAATAGCGGTAAATGACATCGGCATTGAGATGCCGGAAAATATCTACGTCCAAATCGAAATTCTTCGCCATGACGGCGGTATTGCAGATTCTCCGCTGCAGGCGGGCGATGCTCCCGACGACCTGCCGCCCCAGTTCGGGATCCGTAAAGATCCGGGCGGGAAGTTGCAGGGTATCCACCTCCAGACGGGAGAGGGGCCTGACCAGTTTCCTGGCTTTCTGCTTATGCTCCCCGGAACAGTTGTTGGTGAGAAACTTCTGGGCCTGGTTATCCGATATGATGGAGTATTTGAGGGACGGGCAGCGGGCGGAAAGTTCCGAGATGAAGGAAGCCATCGAGACCAGGCAGCGCGGAACGACGCTGGACTGTACGCGGATGTTTCCGGGACCTTTTTTGAACACCCCGGGGAAACGGCTGTACATCCGGTCGGCAAGCATTCTGTGCTCCCTCTCCCCCCTGGGGGTCAGCCGGCCCTTCCGGTCACCATAAGCGTCGAGCACCGCGCGGCACTCCGCGAGGAGACTTTTGCCCTCTTCGGTCAGGATGCCCAGACTGTCTGCCTTCTCAAGCCGTTCGACGACATAGACATACGCGTCACCGCTTTCGTCAGCCCTTGTTCCGTGACGGCCGTAATGACTGATATAGAAGGGCTTATATCCTTTCGGCGCCGGAGTATCCAAAATGGGGTCGAACTCATAAACGTGCAGGTTCACCCCGCACCTGTCCGGATCCTCCTTCAGCAGGGCCAGCACCCGGGGGGAAGCACCCGACGGAGCAGGGACTTCCCGGGCATACGAAAGCATAGCGGCGCCCAGCAGGGCCGCCAGCATAGTGATTACTCTATTCATATCGGATGATTCTTATGGCATTCAAGACCGGAAGGCCTTTGGACGGGACGAAATCAACACTGAGGCCGGTTCCAGCTTCGACCTCCACCGGGAAGCGCTGGACGACCGCCGTATGATAGCCGTATTGCTCCGCAATGTTGAAGTCCTGGAGGACGGTAGTACCGTTGATACGGACAGAAAATACGCGCTCCGTCACCTCGCCAGGGATGGCATCGTTTCCAAGACCGTAAGGCATCGGGGTGCCCCTGTAGGGGCCCGTGAGGTCGGCAAAATAAAGATAGACAATATATTTTCCGTCGGGGACATCGGCCTTGAACGCCTCAATGCCAGCCCGCTGCGTCTGGAAAATGGGATCCCTGTCGGTCAGCGCGATATCCGGTTCAAACGCCGGGCGGTTTCCGCCACTGTTCTTCTGCATAGCCCGCTCGCCACCCACATAGCCCCAGGAGCCAGCCCGGTATTCCTGTTCCGGTATCCATACCTGGCCTTCGGCACGGTCCTCGAAGAAACGACGGGTACCCATCAGGACACTGATTTCCCGGAATTGCGACAGGTCCTCGGGGACCAGGCGGAAATCCACCCGCTGAAAATCCTTCGCGCCGTCGGAAGCGGAGGCTTCCAGCACATTTTCGCCGGCGGTGAACGGTACGTCAAAAGCGGCAAAACCGTTCGCCACGGGCTTCACGCCAAGGGATTTTCCGTTCAGGGACAATTCCACTCCGGACGCCGATGTAAAGACCTCGACGCTTTGGACGCAGACACCGCCAGACGCCTGCCCACCGCGGATTTTCCAGTCGGCTCCGCCAATGCGGACAAACGGCCCTTTTCCCAGCAGCGCCGTGTAGAACCAATAACTGTCCTTGGGAATCCGTTCAACGGTCGTGAGCCCCTTCAGATTGAAGTGCGGAACGGCAAAGCCCCGGGCTTCCGAATGGAAATCATTGATATTCCATACCGTAGCGCCGGAAATATACGCCTTCTCCAAAATCACGGGAAAATATTTCTTATGGAAAAGAAGGGCATACTCACAGGTATAATCGTGACATTCCGGCTCGAAACTGTGCAGACGGGAATCCCCGTCGGCACCGTATTCGGTAATAAAGAGCGACTTACCGGGATATAAGGCGTGATATTCATCCAGTGCGGGGGCAAGATGGTCGAAAGTCCGGTAGTACCATCCGTAATAAAGATTGAGCCCGATGATGTCCGGGACTTCCCAGAGCCCGCTTTCCTTGTATCTTTTGCGGCTGGAATCGCAGGGGATCATTGTAGGCCGGGAAGGATCCGCCAGACGGATGGCAGCATCGATGGCAGAAGCACAATCCTTCGCTTTCCGGTAATATTCCTGCTGTGAAAAACCGTCTTCCTTCCAGGGCTTATTCCGGAGCATGACCTCATTCATATAGGCCCAGACTATCATCGAGGGATGGTTGTAAGACTGATACACCATCTCCCGGGCCATGTTCACGCAGTTTTGCGTGAAATCGTCCGCATATCCGATGCGGTCTACGACCGGAATCTCCACACAACTCAGGATGCCCAGACGGTCGCATTCATCGGAAACCAGATGATCCTGCGGATAATGGGCAATCCTCAGGAAATTGCCGCCCATCTCCTTGAGCAGCCGCACGTCGCGCAGGTGCATCTCGTCCGGCAAGGCATTCCCGATGCCCTTGAAATCCTGATGCCGGTTGGTGCCGATGAGTTTCAGCGGGCGAGCATTGAGGAAAAAGCCCTTTTCCGGATCGAAGCGGAACGTGCGGATGCCGAAGGAATTGCGCTGTGCGTCGATTTCGTTGCCTTTGGCATCCAGCAGGCGGGTCAGCAGCGCATAGCACTGCGGAGCCTCCACATCCCAAAGTTGCGGGTTAGGGACCGTTGCATCGGTAGTGACGACCATCTCTCCGGAGGGCTTGTTCAGGCGCTGCCGGACCGTCGATACGACGGAGCCATCCGGAGCGAGGACCGTCTGCTCCAGGAAAAGTTTCTTCTCCGGACGCTCAATGCTCAGGTGGGTTTCCACCTTCACGGATGCCTTCTCCGCAGAGACTTCCTGCGTGGAGATATAGACGCCGTCGCTCGCATAATGCGTGACGCTGATATGGTTTTCCGGAAGGAACAGCAGCGAAACGTCACGGTAGATGCCGCCGAAAAAGGTGAAATCGGCCGACATCGGCGGGATGCCCTCGTTGTGGGAATTGTCCACCTTGATCCTGAACTGGTTGGCACCGCTGCGGACCAGGCTGCCGATCTCGAAGATGAAAGCCGTGTAGCCGCCCTTGTGGTTGCCGGCGTGAACGCCGTTCACCCACAGGTCCAGCTCCTGATTGGCCCCTTCAAAGCGCACGAACACCCGCTTTCCCGAAAGGTCGTCATTCAGCGGGACGGTCCGCTCGTACCAGCCCACGCCGCGCCAGTAGCCGGGCTCGTCATCCGTGCAGTCCTGCGCGTTCCAGGTATGCGGAAACGAAAGGGTCCGCATCACCGGATCGCCCTCTTTATGGAAAGACCAGTTGTCGTTGATGCTCCTGGCGTACCGGGGGGCCGCCGCTGCGGGAATGAACAGCAGGGAAAGGAGGAGGATATGCAGGAGTCTATTCATGGGCAAGGGCGTATTCTATTCCGCGAAGTTCCGCCAGTGAGCGCAGACGGCCGTAGCAGGAGTAACCGGGGTTGGAGCGGCGGCTGAGGTCGTCGCACATCTGGTGGCCGTGGTCCGGACGCAGAAAAATGCGGAAAGCGCGGCGCTGCTCCACCTCCAGCATCGCTTTCATCATATCAAAGACGGGCACGTCGCCCTCCAGCAGGTTGGCTTCGTAGAAATTGCCGTCGGTATCGCGCTTTGTGGAGCGCAGGTGCACAAAGTCGATGCGGTCGCCAAACTCGCGCATCATTGCGGGACAGTCGTTGTCCGCGCGCACGCCCAGTGAGCCCGTGCAAAGGTTCAGGCCGTTGGCAGGGCTGGGCACGGCAGCGATCAGCTTGCGGAAATCCTCCGCCGTACTCATGATGCGCGGCAGACCCAGGATGGGATAGGGCGGGTCGTCGGGATGAATCACCATCCGCGAGCCCACTTCTTCGCACACGGGACATAGCTGCTGCAGGAAGAAAATCAGGTTGGCGCGGAGTTGTTCGGCATCTATGCCCCGGTAGCGGTCCAGCGCCGCCTGAAACTGCTCCAGAGTGAAGCTTTCCTCGCTGCCGGGGAGGCCGGCGATCATATTGCGGGTGAGGAAGGCAATTTCGTCGGCATCCATCGCCTCGAAGCGGGCTTTCGCCTTAGCGGTTTCCTGCGCCGTATAGTCTTTCCCGGCGCCGGGGCGCTTCAGGATGAAGAGGTCGAAAGCGACGAAGGCGGCGCGCTCGAAACGCAGGGCGCGGCTGCCGTCGGGCATCTCGAACGAGAGGTCCGTGCGCGTCCAGTCCAGCACCGGCATGAAGTTATAGGTGATGCAATGGATGCCGCAGGCGGCCAGATTCCGGATGGTTTGCTTGTAGTTCTCGATGTATTCCAGATACCGGCCCTCACGGGTTTTGATGTGCTCGTGCACCGGGACACTCTCCACGACACTCCACACCAGGCCCTTCGCAGCGCACTGCGCCTTGCGTTTTTCAATCTCACAGACAGGCCAGACCTCTCCGTTGGGAATATGGTGCAGGGCGCTCACGATATCCGTCACCCCCGCCTGGCGGATATTGTCCAGGCTCACGGGGTCATCCGGGCCGTACCAGCGCCAGGCTTGCCGCATAAGTATCATATACTAAAGATATTGAATCCTCCGTCCACGACGGCGATGGTGCCGGTGACGCCCTTGGAGGCGTCGGAGGCAAGGTAATGAAGGGTGCCCACCAGTTCATCCGGCTGCAGGAAGCGGCCGAATGGCGTGTGCGCCAGAATCTTGTGCGAACGGTCGGTGAGCGAACCGTCGGGATTGGTCAGGAGCGAGCGGTTCTGATTGGACAGGATGAAGCCGGGAGCAATTCCGTTGACGCGGATGCCGTCGCCGTGCTTGGCTGCCAGTTCCGCCGCCAGCCACTCCGTCCAACTGGCCATGCCGGCTTTGGCAATGCCGTAGCCCGCCACGCGCGTCAGCGGCCGGAACGAGGACATCGAGCAGAAATTGATGATGGAGCCTTTGCCCTGTGCAATCATGGGTTTTACAAACACCTTGGTAGGAATGACCGTACCGAAGATGTTCAGTTCGCAGACCTTCTTCATCGCATCGATGTCCAGGTCTTCGATGGTCTGATCCGGCTGCAGGTTGGCCGGGCCTAAATTCCCGCCGGCTGCATTCAGGAGGATGTCCACCGTACCGTAGGCCTTCAGGATATCGGACAGATTGTCCTGCAGGACCGCCTCATCCAGCACGTCAGTCGGGAGGAAAAGTGCCTCGCCGCCCGCCGCCTTGATGCTTTCGACCATCCCCAGCGCCTTCTCCCGGGAATGTTCCCGGGAAAGCAGCACCACCTTGCATCCCTGCTTTGCAAAATAATCGACTACGTAGCTGCCCAGCACCCCGCAGGCCCCGGTCATTACCGTAACCTTTCCCCTGATATCAAATAAAGCGTCCATACATTGCATAGTAATACGCAAAAATAATAAAAAAGTCATACAAAATACAACAAATCACACATATTACACAATCGGATTACTTTTCTTGCATTCCTGACTTCTTTTTGCAATCTTTGCCAATGAGTGACCTGACGGGACCGTTAGCGTCAAATTGAACAATAATTCCTTCGCTGTAATAAAGTTCTAACCTGTATGAAAAAGTGTCTCTTCCTTGCGACCTGCACGCTATTCGCATTTTCCTGCGCTACGCCAAAGTACCTCAGTTATGAAAAATTCGGGGCCAAAGGCGATGGCGTCACTGACGATTTCAAGGCCATCATCGCCACCCACGCGGCGGCCAATGAGAAAGGGCTCCCGGTCAAGGCCAGGAACGGGAAAACTTACTATATCGGCAAGACCCTCGGAACAGCCGTCATCCGCACGGATGTCGATTTCGGCACTGCAAAGTTCATTATTGACGACAGCAAAGTCGGCGTCGATGAGCGACACGACAATATCTTCCGCGTGGAATCCACGCTCGAGCCTTTCACGATCGAGGGTGTAGAAAGCCTGAAACGGGAGCAGACCGGCATCGGGAAGTCGCTTCCCGGCCGCTGCCTGGTCCAGATCGTCAACGACAATCAGAAAGTGTACATCCGGCTCGGCAAGAACCAGAACAGCGGAGTCAGCCAGAAGGAATTCTTCATCGCCGACAAGGACGGCAACATCGACCCCTCATCGGCCCTTGTCTGGGATTACGACCAAATCACGAAGATGACGGCCTATCCCATTGACGAAAAGCCCCTGGTCATCAAGGGCGGCACCTTTACCACCATCGCCAACCAGGCTCCCTCCAAGTACACCTACTACTGCCGCGGCATCGCCGTGGAGCGTTCCAACGTCAAAATAGAGAATATCACCCACTATGTTGAAGGAGAACTCGACCACGGCGCCCCGTACGACGGGTTCCTGGCCCTTGAAAAGGTTGCCGACGTCGTGGTCAGAGGCTGCCTTCTCACGGCACACAAGACTTTCAAGACCATAGGATCGGCCGGAGTGCCCGTCAGTATGGGAACATACGACATCAATGCCCACGGCTGTGTGGGCATCAGATGGGAGAACTGCAGCCAGACCACCGACATCAACGATACAAAGTACTGGGGAATCTTCGTTTCCAACTTCTGCAAGGCCCTCAGCCTGGACCACTGCGTTTTCTCCCGCTTTGATGCCCATCAGGGCGTAAGGAACGTCACCCTCACCAACTGCGAGTTCGGGCACACGGGCGTCAATGTTGTCGGTTCCGGCACTATGCGGATTGAGAACTGCAACATCCACCGCAAGTCCCTCGTCGCCCTCAGGGGCGATTACGGCAGTTCCTGGGAAGGCGAACTCATCGTCAAAAACTGCAAACTCATCGTTCCTGAAAAGGCCAAGACCGTCTCCCTGATAAGCGGTACCAATACCGGGAAGCACGACTTCGGCTACACTTGCTACCTTCCGGAAAGAATTGAGATCGAGAATCTGGTCATCGACGACAGCGCCGTAACCGACAAAAACTACACTGGCCCGATGATTTTCGGGAAATTCAAGCGCAATGTCGACGAGGACGGGCTTTACCCCTATATCACGAAGGGCGTCATCAAGCTCGGTAACGTTGAAGTAACCAGCGGCAAGCCCCTGGGTGTAAGCCTAGAACCCAAGATGTTCCAAGATTACACAATAAGTTACGGCAAATAGTCCTTGCACTTATTGTATATGTCCTTCGCCATAGTCTGCATCCCCGAATAGTCGGGATGGCTGCCCTTGCACTTGGGGAGTTGGGCTCCGACGAAACTGACATACGGAAGTTTGTAGTGCGCGGCGATGGCCGTAATGGAATTGGCGTAATCGGAGGACAGCATGTCGCCGATAATCAGAATGAGCTGAACCCCCTCGTAGCGTTCCTGCAGCAGTTTGATCATCTTGACATACGCGCTCCGGAAGCAAGATTCATCCAATTGATCTACCGGAAGGTCGTAGTCATAACTCCCCAGCGGCGTCGACTTGTTCTTGTCATTGGTCCCGCCGTGAATCAGAATAATGTCAGGATCGATGAAATCGCCCACCCTGTCCACCAAACCGGCAGGCTGGCCGCTGCTCGTCTCATGGATAACCCTCTTGCCGGCCCACGAAGAATTGGCGTCCAGGGTCCCGCTTTTCATCAGGTTATTTACCAGGATCCACCAGTACGTCTTCGTTTTATTGTCGACCGCTTCCCTGTTCCCAGAAGCGACATTCGGATCTTCGTCGGGATAAAAGCAGGAATAGCGGTCATTGCACATAGCGCCCTTAAAGGTAGAAATGGAGTCTCCGAGCACTCCGACTTTCCGCTTGGGCTGGTTGTCGGGAGCGGCGAAATCGAGGGCTACTTCCACTTTCTTGTTTTGTGCGGTGTCGAATACCTGCGAAAAGGAGTAGGTATACCGGCTGGTAACTACGGTAAATACGCCGGAGAAATGTCCGGGGTTAACCGAAAATTCCTTCACCTCTGCATTCCATTTTCCATGCTGGATCCGGGGCTGTACGGCAGCGTCCTCCTCCGCCCAGGATATTTCCTGTCCTTCTCCCGAAAAGGAAATCGAAAGAATCCGCTCGTCGATTGCGAAATACTTGGAATCGAAGAGTTGTAACTGGATTACGGGCGGACCGACATAGGTTCCCCCCTCTTCTTCGCTTTGCTTGCCGCAGCCCCAGAACAGGGGGGCACAACTCAACAAAGCCAGAATGCAAGATTTTGGGCTCATCATAATTTCAGCAGCGCTTCCAGGAAATAATAATCGGCATAAGTGAGAGGCACGTCAACCTCGGAGTTGCCGGGCAGATTCCCTACACTGTGCTTCAGGAGAAAACCGCCGTTCGTGCCGGGCTCGGCAAGGTACTCCTCCGAAGAAAGCGTCCTCAGCTGGCGCTCCGCCATTTTCCGGTAAGGGCTGCCGTCCGGGACATACCCGGCCAGCTCAGTGAAGGCCGAAGCCATCACTGCTGCGGCCGACGCATCCTTGTAATCATCGGGAATCTTTGGGGAATCAAAATCCCAGTAAGGAATACCGTCTTCCGGCAGGCGGGACAACAGCATGTCGGCCACGGAAATGGCACGGTCCAGATAGGCTGCATCACGGGTAAAGCGGTACATCATGGTGAAGCCATAGAGCGACCATGCCTGCCCGCGGGCCCAGGCACTCTCATCGGCATAGCCCTGAACGGTTTGCTTCCGGTTTACAGATCCGTCAGCGGGGCTGTAGTCCACCAAGTGGTAGGTGGTGAAATCCGGCCGATAGTGATTCTTCAAGGTCGTATTGGCGTGAGAGACGGCTACGCGAGCCAGTTCAGGCTCGTTCCATAAGTCCGCCACGCTCAGCAGTAATTCCAGATTCATCATATTGTCGATGATGACCGGGAACTGCCAAGAAGAGCCGCGCAACTGGAAATCCCAACTGCGGATGCAGCCAACGGTCGGATTGAAACGGGTAGAAAGGGAGTGTGCGGCCGTGTGCATGACCTCTTTAGCGTGGGCATCCCCCGTAATACGATACTGTTGACCGAAACTGCAATTAATCTGAAACCCGACATCGTGGTCGTTGGTGACCCATTGAATAGGCTCAACCTTGGCGGTCTCGCGCTCGGCGAGGGCGCGGAACCTTTCGTCGCCGGTATATTCGTAAACCAGCCAGAGCGTACCCGGGAAAAAACCCGAGCACCACCACTTCGGGCGTGCAGTAATTAATTTCTCTCCGTCAAAGGATCTCGGAGTGTGCAGGCTGTCGAGCTCTTGAGCTAACTGCTCACACTGCTGTGCCGCCACGGAGAAAACCCTGTATGCCACTTCTCCCATACTTTCCTGCCTGTCGCAGCCATAAAGCAGTAAAGCAAGCGCGAGAGGAAATCCCTTTAAAATAGCTTTGAGCATACAATCTTTATTTCTACAAATTTAATCAAATAAAATAAAAAAATAATAAATTTGCATATATATATGTTATTGTCCTTGATTCTGTCGGTCCTTTGTTTAACAGCCTCCATTCCGGGGGCTGAGAGCATGCCCGACTGGGACGCAGCGGTCACCAAGGCTCATCCGCGGCTACTGATGAGCGATGCCGATATCAAGACGCTGCGTAAAAACATCTGCCGCAACAGGGATGTGAAATTGCTGCACAAGTCCATCGTCGCCCACGCCAATGAGTGCGTGGATGACACGTTGCAGCTTTCATACAGGCTGGATGCATCCGGCACAAGGCTACTGGAGCAGTCCCGTTATGCCCTTGAAAGAATATTTTTCTGTGCCTATGCCTGGAGAATGACGGGTAATGAAAAGTATCTTCACCGGGTCAGGGAGGATATTCTGACGGTATGTGCGTTCCCCGACTGGCACACGGATCATTTCCTGGATACCGGAGAGATGGCCCTGGCCGTCGCCATCGGTCTCGACTGGTGCTACGGCGGCCTTCCACCTGC
>JAEEJZ010000011.1 GCA_016282145.1 Bacteroidales bacterium
ACTAGTTGTGTGGTAACTACTAAGTTACTGAAAATCAAGCACTTATCCAAATTTTTCAAGCATTATTTCCGCGGTTTTTTAACACTTTTTTCGGCTTTTGTTCAAGGTCGTTCGGCGGGTGTCTCTGGCACCCCGAGACGGGCTATTGTTGTTGTAATGAATTGAAAATTATACAGTTTTTAAGTTTTTAACGATATATTGTAAATATCCAGATATCCAAATATCGGGAAAATCCCGCACTGAGTGGCGTCGGAGGCCGTTTTGTTCGCATATTCAAATATCAAAATATTCAAATATTCAGATATTTAAATATAGAAATATAGAATTCTATAATTCTAGAAAGCTAGAAACGTCGGACGGCTACGGTTCCTGCTGTTGGCGCCCGAGAACTTATAGATATTCATACTACCATTCCCCCGTTTTCAAGCTCTTTGAGCTCGCGCTCGAGAGCCGCAATGCATTTTCCACCTCTTCGCGGTCTTTCCGCTGCTTCTCCGGAATGACCCCCAAGAGCCGCTTTAAGCGCGCTATGCGAGGCCTGTAATCCTCCGGTCCATCGAGGTGTTCCGCGCTGATTGTAGCGCCCAAAACAAGGTAGAATAAGCCCGCCTTCTTCAGAGACCAGTACGGCAGCGGCCGCAGCTCTTCTTTCTTCGCTTCCATTGACCTCAGATTTTCGCCTGCTGCCTCCTGAGGATTTCCGCCCTGTTCCGGTCCATCTGTTCCTCCATCTGCTCTATAGATAAGGGATGCTTCGCCATTTCGTCGACCTCCCTCTGGCAGGCCTCCGAATATTTCCGATGGGATTCGCTGGTATAAGTTCTATTTGCCATATATCTTTAAGTTAACGCGGCCAAAGATACACGAAAAATAGTGCCGCGAAAAGCCGATAAAGTATTGATTTTCACGAATGTTTTTGCTATTCTTTATTATCTATCTACGATAGTTATTCAAACGTGCGCGCGCGTGAAAAGGCTCGACCTAGCGAGGTGACTTCAACTCATTTTCCTTGTCGCCAAGTACGCGAAGGATTTGCACCTTGTCCCCATCAGGGACAGCGGAGAGCTTCAGTAACTGGTTTCCAGGGCGGAGGACATAAACAGTTTCAGTCTCCGCCAACCGGGCGAATTCGCTCAACCTCGCTCTAAACGCTTTTGTTGTAACAAGTCTCATAGATCTTAGACTAAAAATGTACACAATCACATATTAAGGGTACACAAAAAAGCAATGAATTTCTCGCTACGCCCACCTACAACGATGGTTTTTGTGTACACCGCGGGGAATCTAGGTGGTGGACTCACACGCCGTCCGGGCTCTCACTCCCTCCTCTTCCTTCCCTTTGGGATTTTGGTTTCGGTAGGGTCTCGCCCTAGGCGATCCCCTTAATCGCCCCCTTCCTGCGGTGGGGGCTATACGTATACGCGCGCGCGAATTCTGTAGGTTTTTTAATTGTAAGAAATATTGTAAGACGTTTCGTATATTGTTCATATTTCGATAGTTACCGACGACTTTGTGGACAGTTTATTAAATTTCAGATTTACTTAATGGACAGATTCTTGATTTTTTGACTGGGTTTTTGGACAGTTTAATGGTTTACATAGGGTTTTTGGACAGATTCTAGTATTTGTGACTGGTTTTTGGACAGTTTCTAGCGTTTTTTAGAGATTTCAGTCGTTTAAGTCATAAAAACTATGCCCGAGAAACATTAGAATCTGTCCAAAAACCATAATCCTCTCTCAATAATTTTCGCAACGCATTTGCGATATGCGATTTATTACCCTTACATTTACTGATTACACGCTCTGCTCTTTGCGAAAAATCAAGTACGGCACTTTTCTCACGCAAATAATCATATACAGCAGCCGCATTTATTCCTGTTCGACGCTCCGGCAAATAATCCATCAATAAGCGCAAAATCTTGGTCTCCGCACCCTTGATTGATTCGTCAGACGATTTCTCTCCATAGACAACGAGTTCTATTTCGTCAATTTTGGGCCTCCCATTTCTTCCTTTTGGAAATTTCGGGTGTTCGAAGCTCGCAACAATTTTTAAATCGCTCCTCATACGCCTACAAACTGGCTCAATTACGCGGGTTATTAACTTATTGTGGCTATAGGAACTTTCGCCCAATAACTGTTGTAATTTCGCAATCTTATATATACGTCTTCCATGCAACCAATTGTTATCAATCCGAGCGATATGCATATACAAGCAGTACATAAATTTCTGCCGCGTGGCCTGGAGGTCCAAGAACAACTTCATATCTACCAACACAAAGCCTAAATCTTTCTGAGAAGGCTGAAGAAAAGCCACCGTTTGTTGAGGGATTGTGATTTCGACCGCACCTCTGTAGAATTCAATCTCTTCAGCGAAAACTAACGGCTCAATTTGAACCACACCCTTATCATATTTGCGTGATAGAATGGGGCCTTTAAATTTCTCTAAATCACCCCTAAAATCATCTACCTTGCCGTTCTTGGTAATCAGTTTATAGGGTATACGAATACGTACGCAATTGCCCTTGTGCCTTTCTAACACAAACGCTGTCACCACCATCGCATTTGCTTGCGTCGGCGTCAAGTTGACAAGGTTGGCAAGGTAGTTTCGAGAGACGCGAATCGGCCTTCCGTTAGGAGTCTTTGCCAACTTATATGTTTCGATGCCAGATGTAGTGGTCTTTTGCAATTTGGAAGGGAAAAATCCTCAATTTTTCGGATTCTCCTTGCAATTGACCAAAAGTATTGCTACCTTCGCTTGACGAACTCAATCACAGGAGAGATCCTGGTTAAACTGGAGCCCTTCGGGGCTTCTTTTTTATTATCTACGCATACAACCTCCAGACTCGAATGATCTCTTTGCCGGTCCAGACCTTCCGGCCGTTAAAAGGCCGGATCTCCGAGGTCATGAGCCCACGTCGCGTCCAGCTCAAAATCGTTGCTTTTCGCACGGAAAGCGCTTCCGCGACCTCGCGCAGCTCGTAGCGAAGGGTAGGGTTTACGTCAGGTTGTCTTTCAGTCATATCCTTATGTTTTATAAATTTTTCACTCACAAAGATAAGTGGCAAAAATTTTATTTCCAAAAATATCTCTACTTTTAAATCCTTGTCATTATGCATCGGTTTGGACATTTCCGCCGAAATGACTAACTTCGCGGAAACAAAAGCAGAATATGCCAGCGCAAGAATTACTGACTCTGTGGGACTTCAGACGGGCCAAAAATCTCAAGCAATCGGACATTGCCGATTTTTTGGGCACCACACCTAGTTATGTATCGCTCGTCGAGAACGGCTCAAGTAAGTTCTCGGATGAAAATATAGATCGGATACTCTTACACTGGGGCCCTGAAGGTCTTGTTCCGGCATACGCTAGATTGTTAGCGCTAGCCAATCGATTAGTATTGGACGGGTACTTAGCCGCGAATAACTTCGCAAATGAGACTTACATCTTCTACGATTACTTACCTTTCGATGTCGTCAACAATATTAAGCACGCACGAATCGGAATCACTCAAGACATAGCAGACAAGTTAGTTACACACTTCCCTTTTGTGAACAAGGACTGGTTGCTGACCGGAAATGGCGATATGTTCAAGGATGTAACTGTCGAAGAACGCATGGCCAACCTCGAGGAACGCCTTGATAGAATCGAAGCCAAAGTTGACGAGATCTTGAAACTGTTAAGTAGTGCACAAAACGTGCACTCAAAAAAGTAATGTCATAACAACCGAAATATCAACACTTTACAAGCACCCCGAACAGCCTTCTAAGCTGTGGGTCGCGCGTTCGAGTCGCGCCGGGATCACTTAAGCTATGAAACACATTTCCATATTTGCCGCCTTTCTGTGCTGCGCGGCCACACTGATTTCCTGTGAGAAAGAACCGGGGAGCCTCCCCGGAAAACAAAGGGTACGCTGCTACGAGTACGGCGCCAAGACCGAAGGGTTTACGAGTTGTACGCGGGAGACTTATTCCTATGACAACAAAGGGCGGGTGACCGAGGTCGCCTGCGACGACGGAAAGAATCAGTCCGTCGCCCTTTACACCTATGGCAACAATAGTATCACCGTGACCATCAAGCCCGCCAAGGACAGTCCCCTGGTGACCGAGGTGTACAAGTATACCCTGGGCGAGATCGGCTTCATCAACAAAATAACCATCACGACGGAGGACAAAACAACGGAATACAATGTCCTCTATGACGCCGACGGCCATCTGAAAGGCGTCGAGGAAGGAATGGAAATGAAGTGGACCGATGGAGAATACACCGGGTACTTCTTATACACCCTGAAAGCCTCGAATATCCCCTTCCACGGATTCGTCCCCTACAACGCCATCCCCGGTGCCGCCACAGACGCCGCCCTCTACCGTCAGGGCCTTTTCGGCAAGGTCAGCGCACACCTTCCCGGGGAATTAAGCGTAACCGGACTCAGCCAGGAGACAACGACATTCGAGTATAGCCTGGCAGACGGACGCGTACAGTCCGTCAAGGAAACCATCCTTTCCAAGCCCATCCTCGGCGAAGAAAAGACGGAATACCGCTACTCCCGCGTCACCTGGGCGGAGTAACGCCATACCCCAACCGGTATGCAGCGCGTTTCCCTCTGGAAATTATTCCTGGTCTTCAACAAGATCGGCGCCTTCACCATCGGCGGCGGGTATATGATGTTGCCGGCCATCGAGGATGAGTTGCTGCGGCGGAAGTGGATCCCTGAAGCCGACCTGCCTGACATCGTCGCGCTCTCCCAGAGCGCTCCCGGACTGATTTCCGTCAACATGGCCATTTTTGCGGGATACCGCCTGCACGGGTTTGCGGGCAGCATCGTCGCCACCCTGGGCTGCATCCTCCCGCCCTTTGCCATCATCCTCGCCATCGCGATGTTCTTTTCCGATTTTTCCGACACGCCGGTAGTCCAGCGCATTTTCGCCGGGGTACGGCCGGTCGCGGTCGGGCTCATCGCCGCTTATACGATCAAGCTGCTCCGCGCCGGCGGCGGACGCTGGTGGAAGCTGCTGCTGAGCTTCAGCACGATGGCGGCGGTCGCGCTGCTGCAGCTGTCCCCCGTCTGGATCCTGCTGACGGTCATCGTGGTCGCGGCGGCAACGGCCTACTGCTTACAAAGGAGGGCGCGATGAGCGAGGAAATGATTTTACTCTGGCAACTCTTCTGGAGTTTCTTCTTTATCGGAATCTTCACCTTTGGCGGCGGCTATGCCATCATGTCGCTGATCCAGAGCGAGATCGTCATCGCCCGGGGTTGGATCTCCGAGGCCACTTTCACCGATATCGCGGCCATTTCGCAGATGACGCCGGGTCCCATCGGGCTGAACTGCTCGACCTACACGGGCTATGCGGTCCTGCGCGATGCGGGCGCCAGCGTCGCCGTTTCCACCCTCGGATCGGCGGCAGCTTCGCTGGCCATCGTGCTGCCTTCCTTCATCATGATGACGCTGATCGTGCGCTTTTACGCCCGGGCCCACGAAGCCCCGATCTTCCAGCGGGTCATGGCCGCGCTGAAGCCCGCGGTGGCGGGACTCATCGGCGCAGCGGCGCTGGGGTTGATGCTGAAGGTACAGTGGAACGACGGCATTCCCGCCATCAGCCTGCTCGAAGAGAATTTCAGTTCCTGGAAAAGCTGGGTGCTGTTCGCGCTGGCGACGGCCGCATCCATCCGCTTCAAGGGAGCTACCGTCAAAATCCTGCTGGCCGGAGCGCTGGCGGGCTTTATCGGCTTTGCATAAACTATGGACAAGACGACCGTATTCCTTACCGGCGCCACCGGAACGATGGGCTTTGCCGGATTGCAGGAACTCCTGAAATTTCCTGAACGCTACCGCGTCCGCGTGCTGGCGCGCGACTCGGAGAAAAACCGCAAACTGCTGGCGCCTTTCGCGGACTGTATCGAAATCATCTGGGGCGACCTCTGCCGCTATGAAGATGTCCTGCGCGGCGTAAGCGGCAGCGATATCGTCCTGCATACCGGCGGACTGGTCAGTCCGAAGGCGGACTACCTGCCCGAAGCCACCCGGAAAATCAACCTCGGGGCGGCCGAAAATATCCGCGATGCGGTGCTCGCGCAAGGGGAAAAGCAGCCCAGGGTGGTGTATATCGGTTCCGTCGCGCAGATGGGCGACCGCCGCGAGCCCCTGCACTGGGGCCGGGCCGGAGACCCGGTCTGCGTCTCCCGTTACGACCATTACGGGATCACCAAGGTAATGGCCGAGCGTATCCTCACCGACAGCGGCATCCGGAAATGGGTAAGCCTGAGGCAGTCCGGCATCCTGTACCCGGCCATCCTCAGGAACTACGATCCCATCATGTTCCACGTCCCCTTGCGCGGCGTGCTGGAATGGGCCACGGTCGAGGACAGCGGGCGCCTGCTGGAGCGGGTCTGCCGCCCGGAGGTCCCGGAAAAATTCTGGAACCGTTACTATAACATCGGCTCCGGCCCGGAGTACCGGATTTCCAACTATGAGTTCGAATGTCTGCTGATGGAGGCCATCGGCTGCCCTCCCCCGGAAAAGATTTTCGAGACGAAGTGGTTCGCGACGCGCAATTTCCACGGTATGTGGTATCTGGACGGGGACGTGCTCGAAGACTTCCTCCACTTCCGTGCGAACATTCCCGTCAGGACCTATTTCGAGACGATGAGCCGCAGCCGCTCCGTTCCCGCCGGCATCCGCATCGCCAAGGCGACGAAGGCCGCACGGCTTTTCCCCCACCTGATCAAGGCGGCGATGGCGGCGATGGCCCACAAGAAGGGCCTGGGCACGCAGAGTTGGATCAAGGAAGGGGATATGGAACGGATAGAGACCTGTTACGGTTCCCTGGAAGCCTACCGTGCCATTCCGGACTGGAAGCACAGCGACCTTTCGCATCCTTCGGAGGAGGCGGTCCTGCTGGATCACGGCTATGACGAGACCAAGCCGATGGAGGACTTTACGCTGGAGGATATGCGCCAGGCGGCCGCACTGCGCGGCGGACAGTGCCTTTCCGAAACCATGGTACAGGGAGACTGGGATACCCCGCTCGAATGGAAATGCGCCCGGGGGCACGTTTTCAAGGCATCGCCCCGGCTGGTCCTGCTGGGCGGGCACTGGTGTCCGGACTGTTTCCCCTGGCCTTACGGAGAGCATCCCCGACCCTGGAACTGGGACGACGAGGCCCGCGTCAATCCTTTCTTCGCCCAAATCTGGACCCCGCTGCACTGAGAAGTCGCCTTATTCCTTCATAACCAGGTACATTCCGCCCAGGATGAGCAGGGTGCCTGCAGCGGTAACCCAGGTGAACTGCTCTCCCAATACGGGCACGGCGACGATGGCCGTGGCTATGGGATTGAGGAAAAGGTAGAGGTTCATCGATACCGGTCCCAGCCTTGATTGGGCGAGATTCCACCCCACATAGCCGAGAAAAGATGCCACGATTCCCAGGAAAATCAGGTTGGCCAGCACAGGGGCCTGGCAAAGTATCGCCCAGGTAGTGCCCCAGGGTTTGAAGGCAAAGAACGGCAACATAGTCAGGATGCCGTAGAAAAACAGTTTGCGGGTAATGAAGACGACCGGATACCGGCCTTCTACCCATCTCAAGATGATACTGTACAGTACCCAGGTAAGGGCGGCACCGAGGGTGAGCAGGTCGCCCAGCGGATGCAGATGGAGTTCCATCCGGCCGTTCAGCACCACGATGACCACGCCGGAAAGCGCAACCAGCGAGAAAAGGACGGTCCGCGGCCTGACGCTTCCGTCCTTCAGGAAAAGCGCGGAGGCCAGCATCGTCCATAGCGGCGTCGTGGCGATGAGGATGGAAACATTTGACGCCTGGGTATAGACCAGCGCATAATTCTCGAGCAGAAAGTAAAGGCTCCCGCCGCTGACGCCGAGCAGCACCAGAAGCAGTTCATCCTTCAGGCTGGAGGCAAAAAGGCGCCGTTCCCCTTCGCCGGAGAGCGAGAAGGGCAGCATACAAAGATAAGCCAGGAAGAAGCGCAGGGTCATAATTTCGGCGGGCTGCATCCCGGCATTGATCAACACCTTGGAAGACACGAAGGTAACGCCCCAAACGATACCGACCGCCGTTGCCATCAGGTGATACCAGATATTTCCTGCCTTTGCCATTGCACAAAAAAAAGACCGTCTCATCTGAGACGGCCCCTTGGTGCGGTAGGTGAGACTCGAACTCACACAGGCCAATGCCCACTACCCCCTCAAAGTAGCGTGTCTACCATTTCACCACTACCGCATTCGGGACTGCAAATGTACAACACTTTTGTGAAAAAGCAAAAAATTTTGTTCGTCAGCAGAAAATCACTACCTTTGCGGTCCGCCCTCGGGTAGGGCGTACACCGTTTAACTTAAACCTAACAGATTCACAATGGCTGTTAAAATTCGTTTACAGCGCCACGGTAAGAAGAATTTCGCATTCTTCCACATTGTAGTGGCAGACGCACGCTCCAAGCGTGACGGTCGTTTCATCGAGCTG
This sequence comes from Bacteroidales bacterium, assembly GCA_016282145.1. Classification (GTDB taxonomy): domain Bacteria; phylum Bacteroidota; class Bacteroidia; order Bacteroidales; family UBA932; genus Cryptobacteroides. The sequence goes on from JAEEJZ010000011.1 coordinate 8,474, forward strand.
CTCGGCTCTTACAATCCCAACACCAACCCCGCCAGCATCGTTCTCAACAGCGAGCGCGCCTTGGCCTGGTTGAAAGTCGGTGCCCAGCCTACGCTGACCGCCCGCCGTATCCTCTCCTACGAAGGAGTCCTTCTCCGTCACCATCTGGATGGCGGTGTCGCAAAGGGCGCCCTCACCCAGGAGGCGGCTGACGCGAAGTGGAATGCCTGGAAGGCCGAAAGGGATGCCAAGGTCGAAGCCAAGAAGACCGGCATCAAGAATGCCGCCATCGAGGCCCGCAAGGCTGCCAAGGCAGAAGAGGCCAAGGTCAACGAGGCCCGTGCCGAGGCAATTGCCCGCAAAGCTGCTGAACTCGCCGCCGCCCAGGCCGCTGAGCAGGCTGCAGAGCAGGCCGCCGAGGAAGCTCCCGCTGAGGAAGCGGCTGTTGAGGAGGCCCCTGAGGCTCCCGCCGAAGCTTAATGCTTCGCATTGCCAAAATCCTCAAGGCCTACGGCAAAGAAGGGGATGTCCTCACCGGAGGATCCTCCACCTTCGACTTGCAGGAAATGAGCGCAACGGAACCGGTGTTCATCGAATTCGATGGACTGCCGGTTCCCTTTTTTATCGAACACTGTACACCCAAGGGGAACAGCCGCGCCGTCTGGCACCTGACCGGCTGCCATAACCTCGAAGATGCCGAAGAGCTGGTCGGAAGGACCGTTTTCATCGCCGATGAGGCGGGAGAACTTCCGGAAGAAGATTTCAGCGGCTGGACGCTCTTCGACCGGGGCCGCAGGGTGGGCGTCATCGACGCGATGGAACCCATCCCCGGGAATCCCTGCCTCCGCATCGGCGAAACGCTCATCCCCCTTCACGAAGACCTGGTCCTGGACATCGACCCCGATGCCCGTACCCTTGACCTCGCCGTTCCGGAAGGACTGTTGGACGTAAAATAACCTGCGGCGTTAGGGCACATTTACCCGGATAGGGTTGCGCAGCAACAAGTGCCCGTTGCCGCAGGTTATTTTACATCAATTCCGAGTAAATCTGGAAAAAATATCGTCAAAGGTCTCGGCCCGCATCAGCGTGCGGACGCCTCCGTCCGGAAGAAGTGCGTACATCGCGCACTGGGGAATCATAAACTGGGGCTTGTAGACCAGCGAATAACCTCCCACGTTCGGGAATTCCACGATATCCCCCACCGCCATCGGACCGATATAGGCAGGACACATCACATCCTGCTCCAGACAGGTATAACCCATGATGTCGAGACGGTCATAATACGTCTCTTCCGCACCGCAGGGATAGCGTTTCACCGGGACGCGCGCCATCGTACACATTTCTCCCATATTCTGGGAACTGCCGTCGGTAGTCGCCAGCACCCGGTCCTGAACGGCCTTGATGCTGTCCACCCGGGCAAAGAGGGAAACGAAACGCGTTATCAGCGCCCTTCCGGGTTCCGTGAAGATGCGGGGACGGGGGCCTGAACCGCCATATCGGGCCGCGAACGGAGCGAAAAGCGCTTCGGCGAAATCGTGCCAGGAGGGTTTGAAGGAAGCCCACTCCTCCGCCGTTTGGTCATATCGCCCGGACACCATGCCGCTCCCGAGGCTGAAATACTCGGGAACTCCGTCGATGTAACGGTCCGCCGCGGCAATCATCACCTCGGAGCGCCGATACCAGGATTCGGGATCGCGGGGCGCCTTGATATGGCAATGCAGGCCGCTGACGGTCAGATTCGGGCAGGCTTCGATGGCGCAGAGGGCGTCGCGCATTTCCCGACTGTCCACCTCCATCCCGAAACGGGAGACGAAACCCGCACCGATATCCAGATTGATGCGCAGTCCCAGGCGGAAAGACTGTTCCGGCCGGGAGGCGGCCAGGGCACAAAGACGGCGCACCTCGTCGGCACTGTCGGCATTGAGCATACCGCCGCCCAGCAGCAGTTCCCGGGAAAGCGGCCCCTTGAAGGGTCCGTTATAAATGATTTCCCGGTCCGGGAAACCCAGTTTCCTTGCCAGGGAATATTCCATATCGGAGACTACCTCTGCCAAAGCACCGCCTTCCCGTGCCAGCGCGCAGATGTAAGGCGTGTAATTGGTCTTGAAGGAATAGGCGGGAGTATACTCCGGCCAGAAGGCCCGAAACTCTGCCAGCAGGCGGGCAAGATTGTCCTTGAAGGCAGCCTCATCAAACAGATAGAAAGGCGTTGGGTAAAGGCGGAGCAATTCAGTCTTGTTCATAGGGCAATTTGCAGTAATCGCCCAGTTCGCGCAGGAACTGGGGCGTATAATATTCCATCCTTCCTCCCATGGAGGAGAAGGTCATCTCTCCGAAATAGAGTTTTCCCCCGGCCTCATAAAAGTCCACACGCACCTCGGGGAAGCCTTTGGAAAGCCGCGAAGCCGCCTCCAGCATCTCTGCCAGGTGCCGGGGCGCGGGACGGTCTCCCGCATCGTGCCAATGGCTGACCAGCCGCACCTTTTCATCGTGGGGCATCCAGCCGGTATCATACAGCCTGACGGCTACGCCTTCCTCCGTACGGTCATAGCAGGCCCAGATATACTTCGGCACGCCGTCGAAGCACCAGACCTTGTAGTCCGGGATGCTTTTCGCCCCGGGATCCGGCTCCAGCAGAGGTTCGGCCAGGATGCGCGGAGGAATCTCGTTGTAAAAGCGCTCTCCGCCGATATATCCGAACTTCTTCTTAAGGGCCCGGTCAAGGGAAGCGCGGACAGCCGCTTCGTCCACCCCTTTCGCCTTGTCTACCACGACCGTCGAACCGGAATCGTGATTACATTTGAGTACGAACTTCTCAGGAAGGGCGGCAAAGTCGATCTCGGAGGCGCGCTTCCAGCTGCCGAGCAGCGGAACCGACAAGTCCTGGAGACCGCACTGCGCAAGGTATTCCCGGACGGCGATCTTATCGGCATAACGCCCCCAGCCCCGGGACGCCTTGTGGGAGATCAGCCAAAGTATCTTTTCGTTGATGTCCTTCGGATGCTCAAGGTCGGCTTTCCAACCGTCTCTGGCAAGGTCCCGGGCAAGTTGGCGGGCCGGAGCGAAACGCATCCGCAGTTTCCGGAGGGTATGAAAGCGCTTTCTGGCCAAGGTCTCCTGTATATGCCGGCGCTCCTTCTTTTCCAGCCCGAAATAAAAGCAGAGCAGGGTAACGGTGATAAACGCGATGCCGGTCCCGGCGAGATGGGCCGCCGTCCCGGACAGCGGCAGGCTCCGGTAGCCCAGCATAAAGAGACACATCAGGGCGGTGACGACCGCCGGACGAAGATAGGCGCTGCGCATAAACTCCCTGACGGGATAGTGGAGGATGGTCCGGCAAAGGATCAGCGTCAGCACGCGGGAAAGGGCATCGGCGACAATGAAGACCAGCAGCAGCGTATGGGCGGGAACGTCAGCTGTCCGGTAAATGACGAAGGACAGGAGAAGCGCCGCGAAATACAAGAGGGCATACTGGATCTTGAACCACTTGATTTTCCCGGAGGCATTGATCATCTGGTAAAGCCCCGCCGTAGTAGAGCTGATCAGACCGAGTATCAGGGTACAGCGGGTAAAGGCTGCAGCCCCTTCCGGCATACCCTTCCCCAGCCACAGGCCCAGCAGGAAATCCAGGTCGGGTATGACCGTAAAGAATACCATCAGGTTGACCAGCAGGCTCATGCGGCTTACCGTCCGGGTAAGGTACCGGGCCCGGACCGCATTGTTCCTACTGTGGTTCTGGATAATCTGCGGCGCGGCCGCTGTAGCGATATTGCCCGTAAAGCGTTCTACGTAAGTGGCTACCAGATTGGCAACCCCGTTGGCGGCATTGACCGCCGTCCCGAAGAAATAATTCAGGAGGATATGGCCGCCCTGCCACTTGACGACGTTCGCTCCCGCGGAGAGCAGGTTATAATTATTGAAGGAAAGCGGCTCCCGGTAGGCACTCCAGCCGTGGACGAACTTCCAGCGCACGATGCTTCTCCAGCGGTGATAGCAGTATCCGTGGTAAAAGGCGAAGGCCAGGACGCTGCCTATCCCCATAAACAAGGCATACAGGCGGAGAAGGTTGCCGGAGCAGAATATAAGCACCAGCACCAACGCCAGTTTCACCAGCGTAAAGAAGATATCCGCCAGCGCCTGGTCCCGGAAGCGTTCGAAGGCCGCAAGCATGCTTTGGAAGGGAATATTGGCGATCCCCAGGCAGGCGGCGACCACGCTAACCTGGAAGACGAACATCGCGTCCGCCTCCTTTCCCGGCGCCACATTCAGCCAGTTCTGGATATACACGATGCCTATGACCTCCGTCAGCAGGAAGAGCAGGGCCGCGGAGGCGATGTGGATGACGTGGCAGACATTGAAGACGCGCTGGGGATCTCCCCCGGCCTTGCCCAGCTCCACATTGATGAAGCGCTGCGTCGTCGCGGCCAGCGACACCGTAATGAAACTGAACAGGCCGACGGTGCTGCCTACCACATTGTAGATTCCGTAATCGTCCACGCCGAGGGCCTGCAGCACCAGACGGGAGGTCAGCAACCCCACCAGGATGGTGACGATGATGCGGATGTAGATGAAGACGGTATTCTTCGCGATCCGGATATTGGCAGATTTCTCAGCGTTCGGCATACCAACGGGTCAGGGCCACCAGAAGGCCGTGGGTCTTACGGTAAAGGAAGCCCCTTTCCGGGAGGGCACGGCTGTGGTTCCGGTAGGAAAAGAAAGGATGATTCCGGACATTGGCAGGCGCAGGGAGCAAAGTGTCCCAGGCCAGTCCGGCCTCCCGCATGCCATAGGAAAAGGACAACTGGTCCCGGCGGGAGAAACGGGAAATCAAGGACCACCAGATATCGTCGAGCCGGCGCACCGCGGCATCAGTTCCGCTGTGGCGTAGCAGCACTCCCGTCTCGAAGAGCCCAAAATGCCTGGGCAGACCGTTGCGACGCAGGAAGCGGAGGATGCGGAGCGCCCTGAAAGCCTTCTCCCGGCCGCCCTGCACCACCCGGACGGCTTCTTCGTAGGCACAGTCCGTCGTCGGATGCCAAATCCCGGAAATCGGAACGTTCCCGTCCATCTTCTGTCGCACGACGGAAAAGAATTCCTCCTGGACGACATCGATGTTCGCATCGATCCACAGGGTGTATTCGTAGCCGGGGAGCAGCTCTTCCGGATGGGTCTTGGCATAGCGCGCCCTTTCGAGGGGAGCGGACACGGGAGCGTCCAATTCCACCATCTTCCACGGGCCCGAGTTTTCTTCCCGTTTTTCGCCCTTCCCTACATAGCAATAATAATCTGCATCGGGGCAGACTACTCTATGCACGGGAATCTCATCATAAGCTCCGGTGATGGCGGTGTAAACGGCAAGTTTAGATTTCACAAGCCCAAAGTTATGGATTTCCATAAAATTTCGCAACTTTGCAGTATTATGGTCAGCGTCATCGTTCCCAACTATAACTACGCGGCATTCCTGCCCGAAAGGATGAACTCCATCCTCGCACAGCGCTACGGGGACTACGAAATCATCCTGCTGGACGATGCTTCGACCGACGACAGCCTGAAACTGATGGAAGCCTACCGGGACCATCCGCGCGTCAAGACCATCGTCGCCAACAGCGAGAACGGCGGCTCCCCCTTCCCGCAGTGGAAGAAGGGGCTGGCCCTCGCCTCCGGGGAATTTGTATGGATTGCGGAAAGCGACGACAGCTGCACCCCAGATTTCCTGGAAACGGCGATGCAGGCTTTCGAGGCCTGTCCGCAGACCGTGCTGTGGTTCTGCGCTTCCCTGAAAACCGATGCGCAGGGACAGAGCTCCGGCCTGCACCCGAACCTGGTCGGAGAAACGGCATTCTGCCTGGACGGGCGGGAATTCGTCCGGACCAGGATGCACAGGAAAAACATGGTGGTCAATGCCAGTTCCGCGGTTTTCCGCAGAGAGGCGGCCCTGCAGGTGCAGAACGGCTGGGACCGGTTGGGCGGATACGGAGACTATATGTTCTGGATCGGGCTGGCCCTCCAGGGGAAGGTGGAATATTGTCCCCGGGAAATGAACTATTTCCGCTTTCACGATGCAAACCGGACGGCGGCGATGGTCGCATCGGCCAAAGGGCTCAACGAAACCATCATTACCGACCGCTTCCTTTTCGGACAGGGAATCATTTCCGGCGCAGAACTGTTCTGGCGCAATGTCAACACCCTCTACAAAATCCGCTACAGGATGGCGGATGTCCCGGGTGCCGCCGAGGCCGCCTCAAAGATCCCTGCCGGGCCGGCGATGAAACTGGCTTTGGCGCTCAAACGCCTCTGGAGGTGCGCCAGCGGGAAGGATTGAAACTTTCCAGGAACTTATAGACTTGTACCGTATGGCGCGGGAACAGGGAAAAGGCCAGAAACTCCAGTTTATATTTCCACTCGGGTGCCTTCTTCAGATGGACGAACAGGGCCCTGTTTTCGTAAACGCAGCGGTTGAAATCCGCCGCGAACTCCGCGCCGAAGTCGTAGCAGTTTTTCAGGGCATGGTTCAGATCCGAGGCAATCAGGCTGTGAAAGGCCTCCCGGTAGCGCGGCTCCACCGTCGCGCAAAAGGCATCCAGCAGCTTCTGGGCCCGGACGGAATCGAAGGCCCGTCGCGGATTGCCGGTCCGGGTGGTGGAATCCGGCGTTAGGCGGACCCAATACAGGATTTCGTCGGTAAACTCCACCCGCTGTGCCGCATACCAGGCACAGGGGGTAAAGACCGCATCTTCGTGATAGATCCCTTCGGGGAACTTCAAGCCCTGAGCGAGCAGGAATTCCCTCCTGTACACGCTGAAGGGGGTTCCCCGCTGCAGTTTCCGCTTCAAGAGAAAATCTTTTCCCGGGCAGGGCAGGCAGTTCTTCCAACTGAAACGGCGCAGCGGCTTCCCGTCTATCAGGTTCGCCCCGCAAAGGGCGACGATATCAGGCTTGGAAGGGACGTCCGTCAGGGTAAGCATACGCTCCGCCGCCCCCTCGGGCAACAGGTCATCCGCATCGACGAACCAGACATACTCCCCTTCCGCCTGCGTCAGGCCGAAATTCCGGGCCGCCCCCTGCCCGGCGTGTTCCCGCTCGAAGACGCGGACCTGCGGGAATTCTTCCCTGCAGATTTCCGCCGTCCCGTCCGCTGATCCGTCAATGACCACGATCACCTCCGTTTCCGCCACGGGAGGCAGCGAGGCAAGGCAAGTACGGATATAGGGCGCCGCATTGTAGGCGGGAATGACGATGGAAAGTCGCAGGTTCATTGCAGTTCCCTCCAATATGATTTCCATTTCCTGCGCAAGCGCGGACGGAAACTGTGAAGCGCGATTCTGCTGAGCACCGTGCACTTTCTACACAGGAGCAGGAAAGAGGCACAGCGCGGCGGACGCGTCTTGGAAAGATAGATTTTCCAGGAGCAGGTCTTCATCGCATGGGTGGCGAGGTTTCCGCTGCTCGCGCCCCCCAGATGGACGATACGGACGGAAGGAAGATTCACGAGCTTCCAACCGGCCGCCCAGATCCGGTGGCAGAGTTCGGTATCCTCGAAATACATGAAGAAATCCGGATCGAAGGCGCCGACGGCTTCCAGGACGCTCCGGCGGACGCAGAGCGCCGCACCGGAAATGACGGCCACCTCCAGCGGCTGGCTGCCGGAATTGAAGAAACGCCTTTTCCCATAGCGGAGCCGGGAAGGCAGCCCATCCCAGAAGGTATCGAACTCCGCCCAGAGCGAGGGATAGAAACGCATGAAAGACTGCCCCGGCCGGCCATCGGCATCCACGAGGTTGGGGCCGACGGCTCCTACTGCCGGATGGGCATCCAGATAGTCGGAAAGGGATTTCAAGGCGTTATCCCTCAGTAGGGTATCCGTATTGAGGAAGAGGATGTTCCGGCCCGAAGCGCTGGCGAGCGCCAGGTTGTTCGCCCGGCCGAAACCCAGGTTTTCCTCACTGTAAAGGTAAGTGATACGCGGATCGCCGCTGAAGCGTCCACGCGAGGCATCGACGGAAGCGTTGTCCGCGAGGATCAGTTCAAAATCCAGCCCGGACGTATGCGCGAAGACACTGTCCAGACACGCCGCGGTAATTTCCGCGGAATTGTAGTTTACACATATGACGGACAAATCTTTCACGTCTGCGAAATTACAAAATTTCCCCGAAAATGATAGGGAAAAAAGCGAAGAAGGATTAACTTTGCGGATGGATACGTATGCTGTCATTAGATAAACTCAGGAAAGGGGAAAGCGCCGTTATAGAAACGGTCGGCGGAGAGGGGGCGGTGCGCCTGCACCTCCTCGGCATGGGTTTGATTCCGGGCGCAATCGTAAAAGTGGTGGACCGGGCACCTTCCGGCGATCCGATCCAGCTCCAGGTCAGCGGCTATGCGCTCAGTCTGCGGAAGGAGGATGCGGCGGCCATCAAGGTCAAAAAAGCCAGGGAGGAAGAACTCTCCGGCCAGGCCGGGGATAGCGCTACGGTCGGGGACGATGTCCGCTTCAACGCCTACCTCCACGACCACAATGCCCACCCGGGCCTGGGAGAAGGCGGAAAATACCATTCCCGCGACCACGCGAATCCCCTGCCGAAAGGCACCGCACTGAATATCGCCCTCGCCGGCCAGCAAAACTGCGGCAAGACCACGCTCTTCAATACCCTGACAGGCTCCAATCAGCACGTGGGCAATTTCCCGGGCGTAACGGTGGACCGCAAGGAAGGGATTATCAAGGGACACCCGGACACCACCCTCACGGACCTTCCCGGCATCTATTCCCTTTCCCCCCACACGGCGGAAGAACTCGTCTCCCGGGAATTCATCCTGGCTCCGGACACGCGGGGCCTGATCAATATCGTAGATGCGGGCAACCTGGAAAGGCACCTCTACCTGACGCTGCAACTGATGGAATTGAACGTACCGATTGTACTGGCGCTCAATATGATGGATGAACTGAGGGGCAACGGCGGCGCCATCCGCATCAACGAGATGGAACGCATCCTCGGCATTCCGGTCGTCGGCATTTCGGCAGCGAACAACGAGGGCATCGAGGAACTGGTGGAGCACGCACTGCACGTAGCCCGCTACCAGGAAGGACCGGCGCGCCAGGATTTCTGCGACAAGAACGACCACGGCGGCGCCGTGCACCGCTGCCTGCACAGCGTGATGCACCTGATTGAAGATTACGCGGCCGACGCGGGGCTGCCCGTCCGCTTCGCCGCCACCAAACTCGTGGAAGGCGACCCCTGGGTGGAGAGTGCGCTCAAACTGCAGGCCGCAGACAAGGAGAATATCGACCGGCTCATCGCCGCGATGGAGCAGGAGCGCGGACTGGACAGGGCCGCCGCCATCGCCGATATGCGCTACGCTTTCATCCGGAAACTCTGCGCGCAGACCGTCGTCAAGCCGCGCGAAAGCCGGGAGTACCTGCGCAGCCGCAGCATCGACCGCGTCCTCACCGGGAAATGGACCGCTTTTCCCATTTTCGCAGCCATCATGTCGCTCATCCTCTGGCTGACCATCGACGTGCTCGGCGCACCGCTGCAAGACCTGCTTGAACAGGGGATTTCCGCGCTCGGCGCCCTGATCGGCGCGGGCATGGAGCGCATGGAGGTCAGTCCGGCGGTACAGTCGCTGGTCGTGGATGCGATTTTCGGCGGCGTCGGCTCAGTCGTGAGTTTCGTTCCCATCATCATCCTCCTGTTCTTCTTCCTGTCGATGCTGGAAGACAGCGGATATATGGCGCGCGTAGCCTATTTCACCGACAGTTTCCTGCGCAAGATCGGCCTTTCCGGCCGGAGCATCGTACCCCTGCTGATCGGGCTGGGCTGTTCGGTGCCCGGAGTGATGGCCGCCCGCACCCTGCCTTCCGCCTATGACCGCCGGCGTACGATCCTGCTGACGCCGTTCATGAGCTGCTCGGCGAAACTGCCCATCTACGCCTTTTTGAGCAGCGCCTTCTTCCCCGGACACGGCGGACTGGTTCTGGCCTGCCTCTACCTCTTCGCCATCGTCACCGGCATCGTCGTGGCCCTCATCGGCCGGGCCCTGCGCCACCGCAAAGGCGGCGCGGCCCCCTTCGTGCTGGAACTGCCCAACTACCGACTCCCGCAGTTGCGCAATGTCCTGCACCTGCTTTCCGACAAGACCGTCGATTTTATCAAGCGCGCCTTTACCGTGATTTTCCTGGCGACCCTGGTCATCTGGTGCCTGCAGACCTTCGACTGGCGGCTCAATATGGTTTCGGATGCGGAACAGAGCATGCTTGCCGGCATCGCCGGATGGATCGCGCCCCTGTTCTCCCCGATTGCACTGGGTAACTGGCGCGTGGTGACGGCTCTGATCACCGGATTCCTGGCCAAGGAAAGCGTAGTTTCGACGATGGAACTGCTCGGCGTTACGGCATCGCTCACCACCCTGAGCGCCATTCCCCTGCTGGTTTTCTGCCTGCTCTATACGCCCTGCGTCGCCGCCATTGCCGCAGTGCGGCGTGAACTCGGCCCCCGCTGGGCACTGTTCATGATCTTTTTCCAATGCTTCATCGCCTGGCTGGCCGCCTGGCTCGTGTATCATCTAGCCCTCCTTGTGTTATGAATTTCCTGAGTATCGTCATTTTGCTTCTGGTCCTTGTGGCTGCGTGCTTTGCCCTGTTCAAGCTCCTTTCCTCCAGGCGGAAACCGCACTGCGAGGGCTGCAGCCAATGCGAGGGCTGTCCCGGCGTGCGCAAGCAGCTCCTTCTCCTGCTGCTGGCCTTCTCCCTGCCTGCAGGACAACTTTTTGCCTCCAACCTGCTCTATGGCCCCTGGGTACACAATGTGGACGAACACGGCTTTACGGTACTCTGGGTAAGCGAGAAACCCTCCTTGGATTACGTGGAAATCGCTCCGGACGACGGGACGCCCTTCGAGGCAATGGCCCGCGAGCGCATCTATGAAACCTCCTACGGACGCAGGTTCTTCGGCCGCTTCCACTGTGTAAGGGTCGAGTCCCTTGCCCCCGGGACGACTTATCGCTACCGCCTCGTCGGCCAGACGGTGGAAGACGATTCCAATCCCTACCGCATTGTTTACGGTCCGCGGCGCCTGATTTCCTCGAAAAAGATAAGTTATTCGGTAAAGACGCTGAATGCAGCCGCCGACACCTGCCGCTTCTCCGTCTTCAATGACATCCATTTCAAGAACAAGCGCTTTACGGCACTCGCCGCTCCGATTGACCCGGCAAAGACCGACTTCATCCTGCTCAACGGCGATATCGTCTCCTACGCGCAGAGCCTCGATACCGTCGCCAAATACAGCATCCAGCCCATCGCAGCCCAGGCGGCCAAACTCCCTCTGTTCTTTGCCAGGGGCAACCACGAAAGCCGCGGAAGGGCGGCCTACGGGGTTCACTCCCTCTTCCCCACCCCGACCGGGGAGTTCTGGTACAGTTTCCGGCAGGGACCGGCCGCGTTCATCGTGCTGGATGCCGGCGAGGATAAACCCGACAGCAGTCACGAGTATGCCGGAATGGCCGATTTCGACCGTTACCGCGAGCGGGAGACCCGCTGGCTGGAAACGGCGCTGCAGGACCCGTCCTTCGTCTCCGCTCCCGTCAAAATCTGCATCGTCCACATACCTACCCTCGCGACAAAGGCCAGTTGGTACAGCCAGCGCTGGATTACCGAGCACTGGGCTCCCCTTCTCGAGAAGGCCGGAGTGGACCTGATGCTGAGCGCCCACCATCACAAGTGGATGTGCGTAGAGGCGGGGCAGGACGGCAAAAACTATCCGGTCCTGGTCAACAGCAACATGGAACGGATGGACGTGATGGTCACAGCCGACGGAATCGAGGTCAAGACCTACGATACCGAAGGTCAGCTCTGCCACCGGTGGAGCAAATAAAGTCTAGAAACGGAATTCCAGGCCGACGTTGACGACGAAGAGGTTGCGGGCCTTGACCATCTCCCCGTCGACTTCCTTTTCGCGATGGGTGAGCCGCCAGAAGCAGTCCACCCGGAGGAGGCGGAAGATATTGCTGATGCCCGCGCCGATTTCCATATAAGGCATATTGCCCATCGTTCCCATCCCCTCGGGGAAGGAGAAGGGCGCATAGCCCGTGCGGCCGTTGTTCTCGTCCCGCAGGGAACCCCAGGCCATCTTGAAGGTAAACTCCTCGCGCAGATTGAGTTTCTTCACCCAGGGAATCTTCCCGAGGAAGAAGCCGTTGAAATTGTGGTTCCAGAACAGGGTGGCCCAGGTATCGGAGGCGAATTCAAAGAAATCCATACAGGAAAACGCACTCTTGTCCAGGATAAAGGTCCCGTTCCCCTCGTGCAGGTGCAGCAGCGGGTAGGGCACCTGTCCGATGATGATGCCGGTATTGATATGGATCTTCGACATGCCGATGGGCGGGATGCGGAATTTCCAGTCCAGGGAAAGTTCCGGGCGGAAGAAGCCCACATCGTCCTTCCGGATGCCTGGAATACCTCCGGTCAGGCACAGCGTCACCACCGGATATTTGGTATGCACGTAGGTCTTGATGAAATGCCCGCGGTTCACGGTCTCATCCTTGGAATAACGCAGCATCAGGTGGGCCTCATTGGTGGCGATGGAGGACTGCCAGCGCTGGTCCTGGTGCCACAGCGGCACATAGGCGTTGGCATAAAATCGCTTCACATCCAGTCCCGCTTCAAAATTCCAGGAAGGATTGAACTCGTGCTCGTATTTCCCGGAGAAATGCATCACCGGCAGAAGCCGTTGCGCATTGCCCTTCCCGAAAATCGACGACAGGATATTCTGGTCCGTGTAGGTGCTCGCTCCGCGGCCCAGCTGCAAAAGGTCATACTTGGCCTCGAAGGTGAATTTGCGGGTAGGCTCCTTGCTCAGCAGCAATTCATAACTGATTCCGCCCTTCACCTCGCGGTCCCGGAAACCGTAACCGACCCACCCGCCCAGGCGGTGCATCTTGCTGAAATCCTTGCTCGTACGTACCCCCATCTGCAAGTGGACCCCTTCCAGATTATTAAAACTGATGATTTTGGCATAGGGGCCGATACCGATGGGCCCCTTCTCCCAATAGCCGTTGATAATCGTATAGATGATGGAATACAGGTCCTTGTAGAGCGGGACATCCTTCACCTGCTCCACCATCTTGTAGATGTCTTTCTCCTTGTCCGTCAGTTCATAAGGACGGACGGTATCCCAGTATTCCTCATCCTTGTGGTTCGCCTCGCTGTCCACCTTCACCGGCCCGTCCGTGCCCTTATAGACCACTTCCGTCGTAAAGTCGGGATTCGAATATTCCAGTTGCCGCACCCCGAGGAAGGACATCATCTTGGAAGAGTCCCCGAGCGCGACGGAGAAATCGGCGTACAATTTATCCTTCTTATAAAACCAGGTGGAGTCCTCCAGACGGGTGTATTCCGCATCGATGACGATATCCCGCAGCCAGTTCACGTTCCCGCCCCGCATCATCTTGGCGTGGATGGAACGCAGCGCAAAGTCCTCCGCATCCACAAGCATCTCTCCGTCAAAGGCCGGCGACGAAATGCCGCCCTTGGGATGATAGCGGATCTTGTAGGTCTTGCGGGCATCCACCTGCAGGGTATCGATGATAAAATAATTGTAAAACAGGAGACCTCCCGCCTGGATCGGCGAAGGGAACTCCACGTCGAAGGAATTGATAAAGGGATTATAGAAGTTGATTTTCAGGTGCATGCTGCCGGTGAACTGCGTAAGCAGGTTCGCATCCGGGTTGATGCCTGAAATCCGGTTCGCCAGGACGGTCTCCCCGTCCACATCGGGATTACTGGAATGGCTGCGCCGCGTCACCGTCTCGGAAATCATAACGGGAAGGTAGGGCACGCCGGAGACCGACGAGGTATCCATATAATCGAACACGAAGCCGAACTCCCGCAGGAAGCGCTTGCTCTTGAGCCTTTCCTTCGCGTGCGTCAGGTCCAACTCCATCTTGTTATAGACATCGCAGGAATAGCGCGGGCGCATCTCCGGATTGTTCCGCGCCCGGTTGGCCTCGATACCCGCGAGCAGACGCTTGATCTTGCGGTTGTCCGCCTTCACGACGATGCCCCTGATGCGGTTGTCCGAGGGAACCAGATTGAAGTTCACCTCGGTAAAGCCGCCCTGACGGACAGTCACTTCCTGACTCTCGTAGCCCAGCAGCTGGCAGCAGAGGATGGTCGCCGCCTTGTCCCGGGTCTCCAGATTATACTTACCCTCGTTATCGGAGGTCAGGCCGATGGTCGTATCCTTGAAAAACACCGCCGCAAAGGCAATCGGCTCCCCCGTCTGCGCATCCTTGACGATACCGCGCACCTTGGTCGTCTGCGCCGCTGCTGAAAGACAGCACAGAAAAACCAGCACCGATATGAATATGTTTCGCTTCAGCCTTCTACATTTTTTTGATATATCCAGGAAAATATTCAGCAAGCGTTAGGGCGCATTTACCCGGATAGGGTCGCGAAGCGACAAGCGCCCGTTGCTTGCTGAATATTTTCTCCCTTTATATCAAATAATCCAAACACCGCGGCACCGGAACCGGACATCGCCGCATACACGGCTCCGCGCGCATACATCTCGGCCTTGAGCGCCGCAATGCGCGGATGCGCGGGGAATACCGTCGCCTCAAAATCATTATACACGCAATCCTTCCAGGCAGCGACCGGCGACAAGAGCGCCTCGCGGAGCAGAAGCTTCGGGACCGTAGGCACGATGCCCGCATACGCCTCCCGCGTGCTCACCCGCTCTCCCTGGGGCATCTCCACGACGATGCGATAGCCCGACAAGTCGATGGGAAAAGGCTCCAGCACCTCGCCGCGGCCGGTTCCTAACATCGGCGTACCATAGATAAAGAACGCACAGTCAGAACCCAGCAGGGCCGCCCGCCGGGCCAGTGCGGCATCCGAAAGCCCCAGCGAAAACAAGCCGTTGAGCAGCTTCAGCGCGGCCGCGGCATCGGAAGAACCGCCGCCCAGCCCCGCTCCGACGGGAATATGCTTCTCCAGATAAATGCGTACCGGCGGAATCCCGAACTCGTCGTGCAACAACTGCCAGGCACGCACGGTCAGATCCTCCTCCACCGGCCAGTCCGCCCCGGGAATCTCCACTTGCAGGGCAGGCGCCTCCTCCAGCTCCAGCACATCGGAAAAAGCGTCGCAGGGCACGAACAGGGTTTCCAGCTCGTGATACCCGTCCGGACGCTTCGCCTTCACCTGAAGGCCGATGTTGATCTTCGGGCCGGGGCAGATTTTCATAAACGGGAAACTACTTCGTTCACCAAAGACTCCGGCAGCCTTTCCAGCACCGGGGACAAAAACGATATCTTCTGCAGGCGGAGCGCCTCCTCGCGGGGAATCCCGCGGCTCTGCATATAAAACTGCTGCTGTGCGTCAAGCGATCCGACGGTAGCACCGTGCGAACACTCCACGTCATCGGCATAGATCTCCAGCTGCGGACGGCTCTCCACGCTCGCCGCGGCATCGAGCAGCAGGCTGTGGTTCTCCTGGAGGGCAACGGTCTTCTGCGCGCCGTGGGCCACATACACCCGGCCGTCGAAAAGGGCGCGGGCATTGCCGGAAGCCATCCCCTTGAACAATTGCCGGGAACGGCACTCCCCCGCCTCGTGCCGAAGGTTCAGCTTCAGCGAGAAGCGGTCATCCCCCTCACAGAGATACAGGCCGGCGACGTCTGCCTCACAGCCGCACTGCGCCAGCAGCACCTCCGTCTCCACCGGGACGGAAAGCCCCGGCAACTTCACGAAAGTCAGGCGCAGCGCTTCGCCCGGCAGCACCTCAAAGCGCGCCGGAACTTCATCCCTGCCTATGACAAACAATCTATCCATCCAGTCCTTCGTATCCCTGCCGGTCAATCTGCTCCACCAGGGAGCGGTCTCCCGTCTTGACGATGCGGCCGTCCTTGAGCACGTGCACTACATCGGGCACGATATAGTCCAGCAGACGCTTGTAATGCGTAATCACGATGGCCGATTTTTCCGGCGAACGAAGGGCGTTCACCCCGGAGGCCACAATCTTCAGCGCGTCCACATCCAGACCGCTGTCCGTTTCGTCGAGGATGGCGAACTGCGGATCCAGCATCGCCATCTGGAAAATCTCATTGCGTTTCTTCTCCCCGCCGGAGAAGCCTTCGTTCACGGCACGGGAGGCAAAATCCGGCTTCATCCCCACAAAGGCCATCTTCTCCTTGAGCAGACGCAAAAATTCCGCCGGCTTGAGTTCCTCCAGCCCGGAAGCACGCCGCCTGGCGTTTACCGCCGCCTTCATGAATGCGGTGATGGATACCCCGGGAATCTCCACGGGGTACTGGAAAGAAAGAAAGATGCCCGCCCAGGCACGCTCTTCGGGTTGCATGGCAAGCAGGTCGCGTCCGTCATACAGGATGCTGCCCTGCGTCACCACGAGGTCCGGACGGCCCGTAAGCACGGCGCTGAGCGTCGATTTCCCGGCCCCGTTCGGTCCCATCACGGCATGCACCTCTCCGCGGCGGATGACCAGGTCTATCCCCTTCAGGATCTCCTTATCGCCCACCGAAGCGTGCAGGTTTCGTATTTCAAGCAAATTATCCATTGTTCTTATAACGTTTCATCCAGGAATACAGGGACCAGCAGCCGTTGATCAGGTACAGGCCGCTGACGATGGTCATAAATGGATTGCCGACACTGCTGTGCAGCGCAATCTGTGTGATATTGACCATCAGCCACGCCATCCAGCAGTCCCATTTCTTGAGTGCCGACAGCAACTGCGCCGTCAGGATCAGCATCGTGACCACCGCATCGAGGTAAGGATGGGGATCAGCGGGGAACAGACGGTCCAGGGCCAGCCCCCAGAGAAAGGCCAGCACAAGCACCGAAACCACGCAGAGCGCACGCTCCCACCAGTTCAGCATACTGACTTTGAGCGCCGATGCATCCTCCGCACTGCGCTCCCCTTCCCGGGGATGCGTCCAGCGATAATGCCCCAGGATATTGATGCCCAGCGATATCGGCTGCAGCAGCAGATTCGCGTACAGGTTCCGGTTCCAGAACAGCAGGAAGAGGGCCACCGTATAAAGGTATCCCACCCAAAAATTGTATTTGGAAGCGCGTCCCGCCAGGAACACGCAGGTCAGCCCCAAGACCGAGGCGCTGAGATCCAATACCCAGGCTGTCATCCGATTGCCCCCTCCAAGGACAGGGAAAGTAGTTTTTGTGCCTCCACGGCGAATTCCATCGGCAGCCGCTGCAGCACTTCGCGGGCATAACCGCCCACGATAAGCGCCACCGCATCCTCCGGCGGAATCCCGCGCTGATTACAGTAGAAAAGTTGCTGTTCGCTGATTTTCGAGGTCGTCGCCTCGTGCTCCACCGTCGCCGCGGGATTGGCGCTCCGGATGACCGGGAAAGTATGCGCACCGCAGTCGGAACCGATGAGCAGGCTGTCGCACTGCGAATAGTTCCTGGCCCCTTCGGCCCCCGCCCCGATATGCACCAGCCCCCGGTAACTGTTCTGGCTGTGACCGGAAGAGATGCCCTTGCTGATGATGCGGCTGCGGGTATTGCGGCCCAAATGGATCATCTTCGTGCCGGTATCGGCCTGCTGGTAGTGGCCAGTCATGGCCACCGAATAGAATTCGGAAGACGAATTGTCCCCTTTGAGGATGGTGGAAGGGTATTTCCAGGTGATGGCCGAACCGGTTTCCACCTGCGTCCAGCTGAGGTGGCTGCCCTCGCCGCGGCAGATGCCGCGCTTGGTGACGAGGTTCAGGATGCCTCCGCGGCCCTGCGCATCGCCGGGATACCAGTTCTGTACCGTCGAATAGCGCACATCGGCGTCCTTCTCGACGATGATCTCCACGACCGCTGCGTGCAACTGGTGTTCATCCCGCATCGGCGCGGTGCAGCCTTCCATATAACTGAGGCTGGAAGCTTCGTCCGCGATGATGAGCGTACGCTCGAACTGCCCGGTGCCGCTGGCGTTGATGCGGAAATAACTGGACAGGTCCATCGGACACTTCACCCCCTTGGGGATGTAGCAGAAGGAACCGTCGGAAAAGACGGCGGAATTGAGCGCCGCGTAGAAATTGTCCCCGGCGGGAACGACGCTCGCAAGGTAGCGGCGCACCAGGTCGGGATGCTCGCGCACGGCTTCGGAAAAGGAGCAGAAGATAATCCCCTTCTCGGAGAGCGTCTTGCGGAAGGTCGTCGCCACGGACACGGAATCGAAGACCGCATCCACCGCCACGTTGCTCTTGGGTTTGACCCCCGCGAGCACTTCGCGCTCGTGCAGCGGAATCCCGAGTTTGTCGAAGGTCTCCATCAGCGCGGGATCGATCTCCGTAGGACGGTCTTCGTCCCGCTTGGGCGCGGCGTAATAGATAATCTCCTGGAAATCAATCTCCGGCAACTCGAGATGGCCCCAGGTGGGGGGCGTCATCTTCTGCCATCTGCGGAAGGCGTCCAGGCGGAAGTCCAGCAGCCACTGGGGCTCTCCCTTGCGCGCGGAAATGGTACGGATGATCTCCTCACTCAGGCCCTTGGGGACGAAATCCTGCTCGACCTGCGTGACGAAACCTTCCTTGTAGTCGCTTCCCGCCGCTGTTCCGACAGGAATGTCATTTTTCGCGCTTTGCATCGTAAGACGACAAAGATACGAAATGTTTTTCAGAGAAAAGTGTTACATTTGTCTCAACAAAGCGATTTACATAATGAAGCGATTTTTTGTTCTTTTGGCATTACTTACCCTTCCTGCTGCTTTCAACAGTGACGCTTGCGGAGCGGACCGGCCGCGGGTGGCCGGCGAACTGCATTACCGGCAGGACGGGAAATTCAAGATCCTCCAGTTGACGGATACGCATTACATCCTGGGCGACCCGCGCAGTGAACGGGCGCTGAACAATGTCATCGAGATGCTGGACGAGGAAAAACCGGACTTCGTCATCCATACGGGCGATATCGTCTTCGGAAAGCCGGCGGAAGCCTCTGCCCGGACCCTTCTGCAGCCCATCATAGACAGGAAAATCCCCTTTGCCGTAGCGCTCGGCAACCACGACAGCGACTTCGACCTGACCCGGGAAGAGATGCACAAGCTGATCCGTTCCCTTCCCGGCTGCGTCAACCTGGCCGAAGACAACATCCTCACGCTCTCCGGTCCGGAAGGACTGGAGCGCATCTTTTACCTTTTTGACAGCGGTAACCGCGATTATCCCGCAGGCATCAAGAGCTGGGGCTACATCCACGCGGACCAGATTGCCTGGTACCGCAAGGCCAGCGCCTACTTTACGGAGCGCAATGCCGGGAAACCGGTACCCGCCCTCTCGTTCTTCCATATTCCCGTCCCGGAGTATCGGGACGCGCTGCACGACGACGGGAAGAACAGGCGCTTTATCGTAGGGAATGTCGGAGAAGAACCGGCGGTCCCCAAATTCAATTCCGGCCTGTTCCTGGCCATGCGCGAGATGGGCGACGTCCAGGGCATCGTGACCGGCCACGACCACAACAACGACTATGTCCTGATGTGGCAGGGATTTTTCTTAATCTACGGCCGTTACGGCGGCTGCGATACGGTCTATAACGAACTCAAGCCCAGCGGTGCCCGCGTCTTCGAATTCACTGCCGGTGACGAAGGCTTCTGCACCTGGGTCCGTCTGATGGGCGGCAAGGTGGAGCAGGAACTTTACCTCAAGCCGGGGATGAAGAACCTGAGTTCTCCCATTCCGTCGGCAGACTAAATCCTTATGGTCTATTCGGTCATCGGAACAGGGGGTGTGGGCGGCTATTACGGCGCCAGCCTCGCCCGGGCGGGAAAGGAGGTCCACTTCCTTTTCCACAAGGACTATGCATACGTCCGCGAGCACGGACTGCAGGTAAATTCCTGGCGGGGAAACTTCCGGCTCGATGCCCCCAATGCCTACGCCAGCACTTCCGATATGCCCCGCAGCGATGTCGTCATCGTCGCACTGAAATCCGTCAACAACCCTTTGCTGCGGGAACTGCTGCCGCCGCTGCTGAAGAGCGATACGCTCGTGGTGCTGATTGAAAACGGCATCGGCGTGGAAGCGCAGGTACAGGCGATGTTCCCGGAACTGCGGCTGGCGGCGGGACTGGCCTTCATCTGCAGCGCCAAGACCCGGCCCGGCATCATCGACCACCAGGACCTCGGGCACATCAGCATCGCCGCCTATACGGAAGGAGCGCAGGAGCGCGCCGAAGCGGTGGTGCGCGATTTCGTCGATGCGGGCATCCGGGCCGTCAGCGCCGAATACCTCGAAGCGCGCTGGAAAAAGCAGGTCTGGAATATGCCCTTCAACGGGATGACGGTCGCGCTGAACACTTCGACGGACGCACTGCTCGCCCATCCGGCCACCGCCGCCCTGATCCGGGAGCAGATGCTGGAGGTCATCGCCGCCGCCCGCGCACTGGGCGTGGAGCGCATCGACGAAAGTTTTGCGGACAAAATGCTGGAAATGACGCTGTCGATGAAGCCCTATGCCCCCAGCATGAAGCTCGATCACGACTTCGGCAGGCCGATGGAAATCGGTGCCATCTATACGGAAGCCCTGCGGCAGGCCCGGGAAGCCGGGTGCCCGATGCACAAACTCGAAATGCTGGAAGCGGAGCTGCGGTTTATCGAAGCTAATCGAACATCTCCATAAAGTCCGGGAAGGACTTGGCGACGCAGGCGGTATCGTCGATGACGATACGTTCCGCCGCACCGAGCGACGCGATCTTCAGGGCCATCACCATCCGGTGGTCGTGATTCGAACTGAAATTCCCACCTTTGAGCAGCCGTCCGTTCAGGATGCGGGAGCAGTAATTCTCGCCGCGGATGGTCATCTCATCGCCCTCCACGCTTACCGGAACGCCCATTTGCGAGAGCATTTCCGAGATGGCGTCCGCGCGGTTGCATTCCTTGCCGAGCAGTCGCCGTACCCCCTTCAGACGGGTTTCCCCTTCGCAGAAGGCGGCAAGCACCGCCACCACGGGGAAAAGATCCGGGGCGTGGTTCAAATCCGCCTCGAAGCCTTCCAGCGGGCCTTTGCAGACGCAGATGTCGTCGCCGTCCTCGCTGGAAGCGACACTGGCGCCCGCATCCAGGAGGATGTCGCAGATGGCCAGATCCGCCTGCAGGGAGCGGGAAGAAAGGCCCTGCACCTGCGCACTGCCGAAAACGGCACCCGCCACGAGGAAGGCCGCCGCCGCGCTCCAGTCGCCCTCGATATCCAGTTCCGCCGCCTTATAGCAACGGTTTCCGGGAATACGGAAGGTAATGCCGCTGCACGCGGACCAGTCGCCGTCTTCAAGCAGCGCCTCATCTCCCTCCATCTCGCTGCCGATCTTGATGCCGAAGGAAGCCAGCACGTCGCTGGTGATGAACATATAGGGGATACTGCGCGGGTCGGTGACAAAAACCTTGGAAGTTTTGTCCAGCAGCGGTAGCGCCATCAGCAGCCCGGAGATGAGCTGCGAACCGCCGCGTCCGGGGATATCGGCATTCCCGGGCATCAGCGCACCCTGCAGGCGCAGCGGCAGATGGATCTGCTTGTCGCCGCGCGGGTTTACAGGATGCAGCATCACGCCGAAGGAGGCCATGATGTCCGATGCGCTCTCGAGCGGACGGGAGCGCAGTTGCTCTCCGCCGTCCAGCAGCACATCCCCGCCGTTCAAGGCAGAGAACAGCGGAATGCAGAGGCGGGCCAGTAGCCCGGAATTGCCTACCTGCACCTGCTTCAGGTCCAGGCAGCCTTTCCCGGCGCCGATGCCGGTGATGGTCAGCGTCCGGCCGCGACGGACCTTGGCGCCCAGGGCCTTGGCCACCGCGATCGCCGCTTCGGAATCTTCGCAGGGGGTATAGCCCCGCAGGTGGGAAGTCCCGTCGGCAAGGGCGGCCGCCAGGATGGCCCGCTGCGCAAAACTCTTCGACGCAGGCATTTCCAGCGAATTGCGGAAGAAAGTGCGTGCATCGCCGTAAACGGCCTTGTGCATCTGGTCCACGCGCCACTGTCCCGGAGCCGTCGCTTCCTCGGCACTGAGTGCCGCATAACTGAACGGAGCCCCTTTCCGGAGGCATTCGATGCGGCTGTCGCGCCCCGCTTCCCCCATACCGAAGGCAATCAGGCGGCCGCGGCGGTCGGGATGCCGGTACAGGGCGAGGATGCGTTCGGCATCGGCATCGCTCCGGCAGGTCGTGACGATTTTGACGATATCGGCGCCGTAGCGCAGGCAACGCTCGAAATACATCTCGAGGGTGGCGGCATCCGGCGTACCGTCGAAGTCGTGCCAGGAACGGATGAGCCCCACGCCGTATTCCCGGCAGATCTTGCGCAGGCGCTGGCTGATGCGTACCGGCGCCTCAACCTCCAGGTCGGCATAGCGCGCACCGGACTGCACCGCGATTTCCAGGCGGCGGAGCGCTTCGTCCGCCTCCTTTTCCGTGCTGCGGCAGGTAGCGATCAGGGGCTTGTCGGCCGAACTGAACAGTTCTTCGATGTCGTTGTCAGAAAGGTCGCAGAGGTCCAGGCGGATCTCCGCCATTTCCACGTACGGGTCCTGGAGGATGCCGAAAATCTCTTCCAGGGACTTGTGCTGCAAGCTGGTGCAAATCATAATTTGGCGATGCGGACTTTGCCGATTTTCTCGATGAATACGAAATTGATTTTCCCGCCTTCCGCCTTCTTGTCCTTGGAGACGGCCTCTTCCAGGGCCTCCTCGGGGCAGGGGCAGTCGACCGGCAGGCCGCAGCGGTGGAAATCATCGCGCAGTTTGGCTTCCAGACCGGCTGCCGCGTAACCGCGCTTTTCGGAAAGTCCGGCCGCCTTGATAATGCCGACGGCCACTGCTTCGCCGTGCGTGAGCGGGGCTTCCTCTCCATGCACGTGCTGATACCACTCGATGGCGTGCCCGTAGGTATGGCCGAGGTTCAGCACCCGCCTCAGTCCGTTCTCCTTTTCGTCCTTGCCCACGACGCGGGCCTTGATGCGGGCGGCCTCCTCGATGAGTTTCCCGTAAGCGTCCGGCTTGCGGTTACTTGCCGAAAGCAGGTCGACGGCTTCTTCGTAAGCGGTTCTGTCCTCCAGGATGAAGGTCTTGAGCAGTTCCGCGCTGCCGGAGAGGAAATCTTTCTCCGGAAGGGTTTCCAGCAGGGCGGGGCAGATCCAGGTAAATTCCGGCTGCTTGATCAGGCCGATCATATTCTTGAACGAGCTGACATTGACGCCCGTCTTTCCGCCGATGCCCGCATCCACCTGCCCGACCAGGCTCGTCGGCACATTGGCATAGCGGATGCCGCGTTTGTAGATCCCTGCGGCAAAACCGGCGATGTCGGTGGTCACGCCACCGCCTACCGCAACGACGACCGCATCGCGGTCCGCTCCCTGCTCGAGCAGCCATTTACAGACTTCGTAGGCGGTTTTGATATTCTTGTTCTCTTCCGTCGCGACGATGGAAAAAGCCCGCTTCCCCTCGAGGTTCAGTTTGGGCAGCCAGGGCGCCAGGTTTTCGTCATAGACCACGAAAACCTGCTTATAGGAACGCAGGCGCCGCTTGAGGGCGCCGGGAGAATCACTGAAATACAGTTTGATTTTCTTTTTGAAGCACATACCTCGCGTTAATTTGGCGTGAAGTTAGGCAAAAATTTGATAAGTTGGAGAAAATTGATACCTTTGCTCCCTCGCAGGCCCGAGTGGCGGAATTGGTAGACGCGCTGGACTCAAAATCCTGTGTCCTTAAAAGACGTGCCGGTTCGAGCCCGGCCCCGGGCACAAAAAAGGTGACTCACTTCCGAGCCACCTTTTTTCGTTATTGCTGTTCGCATGCGCAAACAGCCTGACGGCTGGGCAAAGCCCTGGCCGTCCTATTATTCTGAGACGGGACGGACAGATTGCCCGTCGCAGCGGAGGTCGAGGTCCCAATACACACTGCCTGAATTGAAGTACACGAAGTACGCGTAGTACGGGGAGTCCGTACTGAGGGACGAGGACCAGTAGTAGCCGTAGGAGCCCGCATAGTAGAGACTCGTACCAGCCCGGTAGCCGGCAGCAGGAAGGAATATACTGTTACCGTTGGGACCGGTAACCAATCTGCCCCTTACGCCTGTACCGTTATAGTTTGTTGTCCAAGTCCAGGTGCATTGGCTTCTCAACTCGTCCTGCTCGGCCTTTGTCGGCATACGCCAACTGCCGCCCAAAGCGACTGCCGCCGCATCGTCCTCCGGGGCGAGAACGGTCTTATTATCCGTGAAGCCGTTGTATCCGTAGTTGGATTCATTGCAATACTTGGTCATTGTTGAACTATTTCCCTTACACCACTTGTAAGTTGACCAACTATAATTCAATTTTGGCTCGGTTTCACCCCAGGCGTAGTAATCACCATAATCCTCCGGATTGGAACAAAGACCATCCTTGCAGAGATTGGATGTTGCCCAATAAAGCTTGTAAGTGGTCCCGTCCTCCCGGGTCATAACGATGCCAAGGTCAACTGCTCCGGCAGGAATCGTTGACTTTTGGGTCGTAAAGGACTTTACGGCACCGTACTTTACTGCCATCCCGTTCTGAACATAAGACTTGAAATAATACGTGGTACCCTGTTCCAGACCATTGACGGGAACCGTAAACTTATTATTTCCGTCAAGTCCTGTTGCCACTGCCTTCTTCGCACTTTCAAAAGACCGATTCTTGTCATACATAACCCCCACTTCGGCACCGCCCATCTCAAGCGGAAGATTGGCATAGCCGGTGAGAATAGCGGAATAATCAGTTACTTCAAGAGCCTCTCCGGTGGTGGTAAGTTCACCGGGATTGTTTTCCGGTGTGCAGGAAAATAGCAGGCCAAGGGCAGCGAACATTAAAACAAAGCGTTTCATCATCAAGGGGGTTATTAACACGCGAATATAATGGTTTTTATGCAGGGGGCCAAAACAGCTCACGACAGCCACTGATACCTTAGCTTCGGCCCCGGGCGCTTCCACGTTAGGTTTCTTAAACATACACCCAATGTAAGCCGCCTTTGGCAATTTTGATTTCCTCTCCGTAGGCAAGGACAAAATAAACGTATTGTTCGTCCT
>JAEEJZ010000012.1 GCA_016282145.1 Bacteroidales bacterium
ACTCCAGCGTCTCCTTCGCGGAAACGGAGATGGAGTATTTGCCGTCAATGTCGGCGGATGTGCCACGCGTGGTGCCGGACACCATCACGACCGCGCCGGGAACCGGAAGACCGGCCTCGTCCACCACGGTACCCGTGATGATTTTCACACCCTGCGCCTGGGAAAACGCCGACAGAGACAGGAATAATCCCGTCAGCAACAACAAGGCAAGAAGAATGTGGTTAGCGCTTTTCATCAACGCAAATGTAGAAGGCGGAAATTACAAACTATGTCGAAAATGTTAAAAATTGTATTAATTTTGTGCAAATGCTATTTTTGTTAAATCTTCTGTCGCTGATTGCTTCAGCATCGCTGTATTTCCACTCCCTGCCGGCGGAGTCCACCGGCATCAATGTACGCGCCATCTGTCAGGATAAGCAGGGGAACATGTGGTTCGGGGGTCTGGACGGGGTTACCCGCTATGACGGCAGCCGCTACACGGAGTTCCGCTATCCGGACCACGTCTATCAGATTTACTGTGACGGGGACGGGATCCTGTGGATCTCACAGCTCTCCGGCCTGAGCTCCTTCGACGGGGCTACGGAAACGTTCCGCAACTACCCCAGTCCGGACGCGGCCATTAAAGACATAATACCGCTTTCCTCCGACAGTTTCCTTGTCGCAGTGGAGTCCCGATTGTGGATTTTCGACAAGCGGACGGGGATCTTTTCCCGGGAGAACCTGCCCCTGGCCTTGAAGGATTATCCGGTGAATATGCTCTATTCGCCCGACGATACCACTATTTATATAGGGAGCCTGGACGGGAGGATTACGACCCTGGTCTCCCGGACGCAGGAAGTGAAGGAGTTGCCCGCCTCCATCGGCACGGCGCCCGTAAGATGCTTGCTTCTGGACGAGGAAGGCTTGCTTTGGGCCGGAACCGAGGGAAGCGGGCTCTGGGGAATCTCCCCTTCCGGGGACAACCTGCATCATTATGGGCTGGGCTATGTGCGAAGTCTGTGCAAGGACGAGGACGGCACTTTATGGATTGGGACCAAAAACGGGCTTGGCATCCTCAGGGAGGGCAAACTGGACACCTACCACCACAATTACTATGACAATGGCGGCATCACCCACGACAGTGTCTTTGAGATTTTCCGGGACAAACAGGGCACGATGTGGCTGGGAACCTATTACGGCGGTGTCTGTTATTGTACGACCCGCCCGTCCGTTTTCGCCGCTACCATTTCGCATCCGGGAGAGAATTATCTGAACGGGCAGATCATCAGCGATATCGTGGAGGGGCCGGACGGCTCGCTCTGGATCGGGACCAATTCCGGCGGACTCAATCACCTGCGAACTGACGGCCGCTTTGAGCATATCGGAAAACTGGGCGAAGGTTTTTCCGACCAGCCGGACATCAAGAGCATCTACATCAGCCCTTATTCAGGCTGTCTGTTCGTGGGGGCCGATAAAGGCGGGCTTTCCGTGCTAAGGCCGGGCAGCAAGCGCCTGCAAGTCCTGAACTCCCCTATCCAAAACGGTTCTTATGCCATCGAAGGAAGTCCTGAGGGCACCTTGTTCGTAGGGACGCCGGACGGCCTGATGAAATATGACGAACGGACGGGCACAGCCGTTGCTATCCCTGTCCCCGGCATACGTTCCAATGTATCCGCTCTTAAACTGTCGGCCGACGGCATTTTATGGATCGGGCAAAAAATCGGGGTCTGTGCCATAGATGCAGAGAGCGGCAGCGAACTCCCCCTTCCGGAAGAGATGGGCGACATACGCTATGTGGAAACCTTCCTGGAGGATGCTTCCGGGCGCCTCTGGATCAGTTCCAACGACGGCCTTTACTGCTACAATGAGGGACAGGTCAGTGTACATACAGTACAGGACGGACTGCCGGACAACGTGGTTCACGGCGTCGAAGAGGACGGGGATGGCCGTCTCTGGATCAGTACGAACAAGGGCCTGTGCCGCTTCGACCCTTCAACGGGAGACAAGTGGATTTTTACGACCGCGGACGGACTCCCCGGAAACCGTTTTACCGAATATGCCCACTGCCGCACACGCAGCGGAGTGATGTACTTCGGCGGTCTTTCCTGGCTGGTGCGTTTCCAGCCGGAGAGTGTCGTCACTTCCTACAAGGAGGTATTGCCGGTCATTTCCGGTGTCGAGGTAAACGGACAGCTGAGGCATTTGGAAGGAAACAGCATCCGGCTGAAGCCAAAGGAGCGCGACATCAGCATCCTGTTCTCGGCCCCGGACTATGTATCAGGACGGGACGGGCACTTTTTCTACCGGCTGGAGGGAGAAGGCAAGAAAGACAGTTGGCACGAGGCGGGAATGGACCGTATGGCGGCGTATCACGGCCTCTCCTATGGTGATTACACCTTCTTGCTGAACTACCGCAACAGCGCCGGCATCCATAGCCCGCAGTCCGTAGAACTGCATTTTACCATCCCGCCCTTCTGGTATGAACGGCCGGAGGTCAAGGTCATTTTCACCCTGCTGCTGATGAGCCTGGCCCTATTCCTCGTCATGCACTGGCTCGCCAAGAAAAAGGCGGAATACCAGTCGGAGATGGAGCGGGTGCGCAACGAGCTGCTGAACGAGTTTTCCCTGGAGTTCGTGCGTATCGGCGCCCGCCAGTCGGAGGCCAGCGAGTCCAGTGTCGCCAAGATTTTCTACAAGGGCGACGAGGACTTTATGCGCAAGGCGATGCAGGTGGTGAAGAAAAACCTGGACAATTCGGAATTCACGGTGGAGACGCTCGCCTCAGAGATGAATATGAGCCGCAGCAACCTGCACCTGCGCTGCAAGGCCCTTTTCGGCGTGTCCGCGCACGAGTTCATCAAGACCGTCCGCTTCAACGAGGCCTGTCGCCTGTTGTTGGAGAAAAAGCATTCGGTCGCGGAAATCGGCTATATGACGGGGTTTACGACGCCGTCCTATTTCGCGGCCGCCTTCCATCGCTTTATGGGATGTACGCCCAGCGAATACGTCCGGAAGAACCAGCCGCTTACTTGATCTTGGCGTTGTAGCGGGGCGTGACCGCGCCTTTGGCGATGCCTTTGAGTTTGCCCGCAATCATCTTGCGGCGGATGGGAGCGGCGAGGTCCGTGAAGAGTTCGCCGTCCAGGTGGCTCATCTCGTGCTGGATCATCCGGCAGGCAAAGCCCTCGAAATCTTCCTCCACGCGCTCCAGCTCTTCATTGTAATAGGCTACGCGGATGGCGGCGGGACGGCGGACATCGCAGTAAACGCCGGGGATGCTGAGGCAGCCTTCGGCGAATTCGATGCGGTTGTCGCTTTCCCAGAGCAGTTCCGGGTTGATCAGCGTCCGGCGGAAATCCTTGAGGTAGGGATACTGGTCCGCCACCTCGGAGCCGTCCACGATGAGCACCCGGCGGCTCACGCCGATCTGCGGGGCGGCCAGCCCGCAGCCCTCGGAGGCCTTGAGCGTATCCTTGAGGTCCGCGACGAGCGCGGCTATCTCGTCCCTGGCATCCAAGGGCATGGGTTCTGCGGTCTTGCGCAGGACCTCGGAGCCGTAAAGGTAAATCGCTTGTATCATTTTCTGTTCTTTTTATCCAAATAGCCCTGGAGAATGATGGCGGCGCTGATGCGGTCGACGGAGGCCTTGTTGCGGCGCTCGCTCTTTTTCATCCCGCCGTCAATCATCGCCCGATGCGCCAGGACGGAGGTGAAGCGCTCGTCCTCCAGGCTCACCGGAATCTCCGGGAAATGCTTGTCCAACTGTTTGAGGAACCGGTCCACGTCCGGGGCCGCCTGTGCGGGTGCACCGTCCAGATTCAGGGGAAATCCCACCACGAAACGCTCCACCTGTTCGCGGGAAGCGAAATTTTGGAGATATTCTATTATCTTTGCAGACGGTACCGTTTCCAGCGGCGATGCGAAGATGCCCAGCGGGTCGCTGACCGCGACGCCCACCCTGGCGCTTCCGTAATCTATGCCCACGATGCGGTTCATCAAAACGCAAAGGTAAATGAAAAAGTCCATTATACAAAACATCATCGTGGCCGGGGTGACCTTTGCCCTGTCCTGGTGCCTTTTCTCGTTCTGGAACCCGAATCAGAGCGCACGGCGCGATGCCCTGCGCAACGCCATCAAGATCGACTCCCTGGAGAATGTGATTACGCGCTGGGAACTCTACACGGAAAATCTCAAACGGGCGCTCGGGGGCGAAGAAGGCTTTACCGGAGACAGTCTGCTGACGCTGACCCCACCCTCTCCTGAAAGCACAGAAGAATGAACGAAGGGAAGAGAAGTATCGCCATCCTGGGCTCGACCGGTTCCATCGGCACCCAGGCGCTGGATATCATCCGCAGGCATCCGGAGCGCTTTGAAGTGGCGCTCCTTTCCGCGAACACCCAGGTAGGGCTGCTCGCCCAGCAGGCGCGGGAGTTCGATGCCAACAATGTCGTCATCTGCGACGAAAGCCGCTACGAAGCCCTGTCGCAGGCGCTCGCGGATACGCCCTGCAAGGTCTTTGCGGGCACCGAGAGCCTCTGCGCGCTGGTCGCCGCGAAGGAAGTGGATATCGTCATCGGGGCGATGGTGGGATTCAGCGGGCTGCGGCCTACGCTCGCCGCGCTGGAAGCGGGGAAAATCGTCGCGCTGGCGAACAAGGAGACGCTGGTGGCGGCCGGAGCGCTCGTCACGAAATGCGCCTCCGCGCACGATGCGCCGATCCTGCCGGTGGATTCGGAGCATTCGGCCATTTTCCAGTGCCTGATGGCGGCCGCCGGCAATAAGGTGGAAAAGATCCACCTGACGGCCTCCGGCGGCCCTTTCCGTACCTGGCCCCGGGAAAAGATCGCCGCGGCTACCGCTGCGCAGGCGCTCAAGCATCCGAAATGGGATATGGGCGCCAAGGTGACCATCGATTCATCGACCCTGATGAACAAAGGCTTCGAGGTAATCGAGGCGAAGTGGCTTTTCGGCCTCCCGCCGGAGCGGATCCAGGTCGTGGTGCATCCCGATTCCATCATCCATTCGATGGTGGAGTTCTGCGACGGCGCCCTGCTCGCGCAACTCAGTTGCCCGGATATGCGGCAGCCCATCGGCTTTGCCCTCGGCTTCCCGGACCGGCTGGAGACGGGCGGCAAGAAACTGGACCTGGCCGCGCTGGGCTCCCTGCACTTCGAGCAGCCGGATACGGAGCGTTTCCCCTGCCTGGCGCTCGCCTACGAGGCCATCCGCCGGGGCGGGAACATCCCCTGCGCGCTGAACGCCGCCAACGAAATCGCCGTGAAAGCCTTCCTCGAGGGCCGCATCGGCTTTTATGACATTCCCCGCCTCTGCGAAGGGGTTTTCTCTGGTGTGGATTTTGCAGCGGAACCGTCCCTGGACGAGATTTTCGCGACCGATGCACAGGCGCGCGAACTCGCCGCCCAACGCATTCGCTGATTCATGACCGTTCTGATTAAGATATTGCAGGTGATACTCGCGCTGTCGGTACTGATCCTACTGCACGAGCTGGGGCATTTCACCTTCGCCAAACTTTTCGGCATCCGCGTCGAGAAGTTTTTCCTCTTTTTCGATGTCGGCGGCAGGAAGCTGTTCAGCAGCAAGAGCCGCTGGTTCACCAGGCTTTTCCCGCGCGCGGCAACGGCGGAGACGGAGTACGGCATCGGCTGGCTCCCGCTCGGCGGCTATTGCAAGATCGCCGGGATGATCGACGAGTCGATGGACCTCGATTCCCTGAAGGGAGAGCCGCAGAGTTGGGAATTCCGTACGCATCCCGCCTGGCAGAGACTGCTGGTGATGGCGGGCGGCGTGCTCTTCAATTTCATCGGCGCCGTGGTCATCTATTGTATGATCATGGGCATCTGGGGACGCGCGTACATCCCCAACGAAAACGCGCAGATCTATCCCAGTCCGCTTGCGATCGAGTTGGGCTTCCAGCCCGGCGACCATATCATTTCGATGGATGGGTACGAGCCCCGGAGTTTCGGGATGCTCCAGGCGGAACTCATCCGCCGCGCCGTACAGAACGTGCAGGTGCAGCGCGGGGCGGACACGGTCAGTCTCTACATCGACCACGCGCTGACGGGACGGATGCTGCAGGATGGAGAACTGTTTTCGCTCGCGATTCCCTTTGTGGTGGATTCCGTCGATGCGCGCAGTCCCAATGCCGCCGCAGGCTTCGGGCGCGGAGACCGGATCATCCGCATCGGAGAGAGCGACGTAGCCTTTTTGCAGGATGCGCGGCCGGTGCTCGAAACGCTTCGCGGGAGCAGCACGGAAGTGACGCTGCTGCGCGGAGCCGATACGCTCGCCTTCCCCGTCCAGGTGGACAGCGCGGGCCGGCTCGGCATCTATATGCTGCCACCGGATGTGCGCAGGCAGGAGTTCGGCTTTTTCGAAGCCATCGGCGCAGGCATTTCCCTGACCGGGGAGACAATCCACGGCTATCTGCAGGATATGAGGCTGGTGGCTACGCCCTCGACGGGAGCCTACAAGTCGGTGGGCAGTTTCATCGCCATCGGACAGGTGTTCCCGGACCGCTGGGACTGGTATCAGTTCATGTACCTGCTTGCCATCCTGTCCATTATGCTGGGCGTTATGAACCTGCTGCCGATTCCCGGACTGGACGGCGGACACATCGTCTTTACGCTGTATGAACTGCTGACGGGCCGCAAGCCCTCGGACCGCTTCCTCGCCGTGGCGCAATTGATCGGAATGGGCTTGCTGATTTTGCTGATGATGCTGGCCTTCGGCAATGATATCGGACGATTAATCAACTGATTCACAATATGAAACACTTTATTCCCCTCCTCGCGGCCCTGTGCCTGCTCGCAGCCTGTAAGGGCGGTGCGCCCTTGCTCCCCAGTGTCAGCGGAAAGGCGGGAGAGGTGCTGGTCGTGATGGAGAAGGCGCAGTGGGACGATGAACTCGGCGCCGCTACCCGCGGTCTCCTGGCTTCCGAATGTCCGTACCTGGCCATATCGGAGCCCCTTTACAGCCTGGTGAACATCGCCCCGGGCGCCTTCGGGGACATTTTCAAGGTGCACCGCAACATCGTGCTCTTCAATATCGCCCCGGGGGTAGATTCCACCTGCGTCTATTACCGCAAGGACGTGTGGGCGCAGCCGCAGTGCGTGGTGCAGCTCAATGCCCCGGACAGCGAAAGGGCGCTCGGGCTGCTCGAAACTGCGGGGGCGAATATCCTCAGCGCCATCGAACAGGCGGAACGCGACCGCGTCATCCGCAATACCCTGCTCTATGAGGAGAAGGGCATCGCCGCAAGCATCGCACCCGTCTTCGGCGGTTCGCCGCACTTCCCTTCCGGCTACAAGTTGCGCAAACTGACCGATGATTTCGCCTGGGTGGCCGACGACAAGCAGTACACCCTGCAGGATGTGCTGATCTACAGTTACGAAGCCCGTGGCGACAGCCGCGACTTCGACAAGGAGGAAATCCTGCGCCACCGCGCCGAGATGGCCCGTTCCAATGTGCCCGGGATGTACGACAATACCTGGATGATTACCTCGGAGGGCTTCCCCGTCAGCATCGAGTACCTGAGTTACCGCGGACGCAAATTCGTGCAGACGCGGGGCTACTGGGAGGTCGAGAACGACTATATGGGCGGTCCCTTCGTCTCACATTCCTTCTACTCCCCCGACGGAAGCCGCGTAATCGTCGCGGAAGCCTTTGTCTATTCTCCGAAATTTGACAAAAGACAGTATCTGAGGCAGGTGGAAGCCCTGCTTTACTCTTGGGAGTGGAAAAAGAGTGAATAACTTTTGGAGAACTAATTTTTTCTTTCTACCTTTGCAGTCCCAATTTTGCCCTGTGCTATTTTGGGGAGTCGGTGGGTTCGTATAACGGCTAGTACTCAAGATTTTCATTCTTGCAATAGGAGTTCGATTCTCCTACCCACTACCAGATATTAAAAAAATAAAAGCAATGGCAAACAACGCTTCGGCAGAAAAAGCCAATCGCCAGGGCGAGCGGCAGAGGTTGCATAACAGGTATTATGCAAAGACTACGCGGAACGCGATTCGCGACATCCGCAACACCAAGGACAAGAAAACCGCTGAGGAGAATGCTCCGAAGGTTTTCGCGATGATAGACAAGCTGGCCAAGATCGGCGTCATTCACAAGAACAAGGCGTCCAATCTGAAGAGCGGCATCCAGGTTTTCATCAACAAACTGTAAGAAAAGCTGCGGGATGTAGCGCAGTTGGCTAGCGCACCACGTTCGGGACGTGGGGGTCGTCCGTTCGAGTCGGATCATCCCGACTTAAAAAAAGAAGGTAACGCGGAGTTACCTTCTTTTTTTATAAATTTGTAACGATGAAACGAATTGCGGCACTGACGATGTTACGGGACGACGACTTCTTCCTGGAGAAGTGGGTCGCCTGGTACGGTTCGCAATTGGGCCGCGAGCACCTGTACATCTGGTTCGACGGGCTGGACCAGTCCGTTCCCCCCTGCTGCGAGGGCTGTCACACCGGCAAGATCGAGCATCTGTCGCTGCCGGTGCACGAAGGTGACCGCCGCCGCATCGATTTCCTGTCGGAGCGTGCCCGCGAGCTGTTCGCGCAGGGCTACGAAGCAGTCATCGGCACGGATGTGGATGAATTCCTCATTCCCGATCCGGCGCTCGGACAGAGCCTGCCGGCGTTCATTTCCGCTATGGACAGTTCCCGCGCCAGCCTTTCCGGCCTCGGCATCGACGTAGGACAGAACCTGCGCGAGGAGGCCGCGCTGAAGCCGGAACTGCCGATGCTCGCGCAGCGCCGCTATGCGAAACTATCGACCCGCTACTCGAAAGCCAGCGTACTGCTGCTGCCCTGCGACTGGGGCAGCGGATTCCACCGCGTCCGCGGGAAGAATTTCCATATCTGCGAAGGGCTGTACCTCTTTCATTTCGGCTGCGTGGACCTGGAACGCATCAAGGCGCGTATGGCGCACGCGGGGCTGCTCGCCGAGGGCTGGGGACGGCATCTGCGCAAGCGCATCGGCACCATTACGCTGGTGAGCCGTGCGAAAGCGCTCGACTGGGAGCGCTGGACGGCCTTTGCCCGATGCTGCCAGAACCGTATCCGCCCGCCTTATGCCTGGAACAAACCCGCGATGTTTGAACTGAAACTGGTGGTCCGCATTCCGGACCGCTTCCGAGAAACTGTATGAGCGTGGAAAAGACATATCTGGTTTCTGTCATCCTTCCTGTATATAAGACGGAGAAGTTCCTTCGGCGCTGCCTGGACAGCCTGCTGGCGCAGACCTACTCCCATTGGGAAGCCCTTTGCGTCGATGACGGCAGTCCCGACCACAGCGGAGAGATTCTCGATGACTACGCGGCAAGGGACAGTCGCTTCAAAGTGTTCCACTGCCCGAACGGTGGAGCGGCCAGGGCCAGGAATTTTGCGCTGGACCACATTTCCGGAGAGTACTGTTTTTTTATGGACAGCGACGATTTCATCCATCCGCAACTGTTGGAAATCGGGGTGCATTTCGCCCTCCTGACCGGAGCCGATACCGTGGCCTGGACCTATGACAGGACCTATCATGCCTTAGGGGAAATCCGGCATTTCTTCGGCCTTCCGGACAAGCGCAACATCCGCTTCCCACACTATGAGATCGGACAGATCGAGTACAAGTCGGTGGACGAATTGCTGGACTGGGCGTCGGAATATTCGAAACCTAAGGACATCCCCATCCGTTGGGCGGTCAAGCATTGCCAGCCCTGGCGCGTGATGCTGCGCAGTGCCCGTGTGACCGGCATCCACTTTACCCCGGACATTATGTACGAAGACGTGGCCTGGTGGGGAGAAGTGATGCTGGAATGTCCCAAGGCCTGTATCCTCAATCTCCCCTTATATTTTTATTACCCGAATCCGAAGGGCTATATCCACGCGGCAAAAAAGGAATATCGCAAGATGTCTCTGAAAAAGGCCCTGGAAATGTCAAGGGCCGTCTATGCGGCCAAAGGGACAGAAAAACAGCGTGACCAGTGGGAAAAGCACTTCGTCACGCCGTTCTTGAAGCATTCTTACGTCAACTTCTCCTTAGAAGGTGAACTTGATTAAGCCGAGCACGCGGCTGTTCGTCACGTCGTGGATGCCCTGGTCGTAAAGGCCCTTCTCGGGGTTGAACAGGGATTTACCTTCATCGTCTTTCATCTTACCGTACTGCACGCAGGTGTGCTCATACTCCAGGCCGATGGCCAGGCGCTTGGCGATGTTGTAGACGATACCGGGCGTCACGCGCCACATCGAGTTGAGGTTGGAGAAACTGTTCTTGGAGAAATAGAGTTCATTTTCGCTGCGGATGGGCTGCATCGAACCGAAGTTCTTGGCATAGCCGCCGAAGACGTAGAACTGCCATTTCCCGGGGGCATACTGCACGGAGGCCCAGGTGGAGGAGTTGCGCGTAGGCGTGTAGAGGAGGCTCCGGCCGTCTTCGCTGACGCCGCAGACACCGTAACCGCCGTTCAGGTTCATATGCTCGCCGCCCTGGGCGAAGATGGTCTTGGCCTTGATCTGGAAGGCCCCCTTGGTGAACTGCAGATAGACGAAGGGGCTCCAGGTGGTGATACCCTCGGCTACCCGGTGCTCATTGTCGTCGATCACGCGCGGGGTGATGTGGAGCAGGTCCACGCCGGCGCGGCCCAGGAAGCCGCCCTTCTTGAAACTCAGGCCTGCATAGACCTCATATCCGCCGTTGCGGATGTAGTTGGCGGAAGCGCCGTAAGGGCCCGTCGAGGTGTACTGCATCTGCCAGAGCGTCGCCGCGGTCAGGGTCAGGCCGGTCTTGAAGATGTTCCATTCCGCGCTGACGAGCGGGGAACGGGAGAAGGGGCCGAAGGGGGCGCCGGTGTTCAGCGACATCACGTGGGGCATATCCGCCGCCATCGGGTGCCAGGTCTGGCCCGCCTTGAAGAGGAAAGTGCCGTTGCCGGCGCTCACGAAGGCCTGGCGCAGACGGAACTGGGCCGTTCCGCTCAGGGAACCCTTGGTCAGCGGATCCTTGCTGGTCGCGGAAAGGCCGGCGTAGAAGTCCATCTCGAAGCGGGCGGAGAAGTTCCAGTTCCCGGCCGACAGGCCTGCGATATCCAGTCCCAGACGCGAAGTCAGGGCCGCAAACTTGAAGTTGGGGTTGTAGTTGATGTCATCCCCTTCGTCGTTCAGGGCAATGTCCTTGGGGACATAGAAGAAGAAGTCCTCGGTGAGGGCGATGCTCTCACGGGTGTCGAAAGCGTAGTAGTTGCGGATGAAACCGTAGGGCTTGAAAGTGATTTTCTGCTTGGGTTTCTCTTCCTGGGCAAAGGCCGTCAGGGCGGCCACAAGCAGAAACATTGTGGTTAGCAAATATCTTTTCATAGTTAAATAAATCAAAAAGGCCTGTACTGACGAATGCTTGTTGCTTGCGCAACCCTATCCGGGTAAATGCATTCTTACAGTACAGGCCTTTTTTACATTCAATGATTAGAAGATGTCAGGTTCGGGAGCGGAAGGAGCCTCGGCCTGAGGTTCTTCCTGGCGGGGACGCTCTTCACGACGAGGTCCGCGGGGGCCTTCATGGCGAGGTCCACGGCCGTCACGCCCGTCGCGGCGCGGGCCCCTGTCGGCCCCGCGCTCGCCGCCCTTGCGGGCGTCGTCACGCCTCGGTCCGCGATCGGGCCTCGGCCTGCGCTCCGGCTCCACATAGCCCTCGGGTTTCTCCTGGAGGGCACGCATGGAAAGACGCATCTTGCCGGTCTTTGCATCGATTTCGAGGAGTTTGACATCCACTTCGTCGCCAACCTTCAGCACGTCCTCCACCTTGTCGGTCTTGGTCCAGGCAATCTCGCTGACGTGCAGCAGGCCTTCCTTGCCGGGCAGGATCTCGATGAACGCACCGAACTCGAGGATGCTCACGACCTTGCCGTGATAGACGGTACCGGGCTCCGGAACGGCGCAGATACCCTTGATCCAGTCGAGGGCTTTCTGCATCGCGTCCTTATCGGCGGAAGCGATATCCACCACGCCTTCGGTGAGGTTGGTGCCGGGAATCGGCTCTTCGTCGATGTTGATGACGGCGCCGGTTTCCTTCTGGATCTTCTGGATGGTCTCGCCGCCCTTGCCGATGATGGCGCCGATGAATTCGGCGGCCACGCGGATCTGGACGATACGGGGCACGAAGGGCTTGTAGTCCTCGCGGGGCTCGCTGATGGTCTTGAGCATTTCGCCCATGATGTGCATACGGCCCTGACGTGCCTGCTCGAGGGCTTTTTCGAGCACCTCATAGCTCAGGCCGTCCACCTTGATATCCATCTGGGTGGCGGTAATACCGTCGGCGGTACCGGTCACCTTGAAGTCCATATCGCCGAGATGATCCTCGTCACCGAGGATGTCGGTCAGGATGGCGTAACGCTCGTTCGGGCGCTCCTCGTCGGTGATGAGGCCCATCGCCACGCCGGCCACAGGCTTCTTGATCTTCACGCCGGCGTCCATAAGGGCCAGGCAGCCGCCGCAGACGGAGGCCATCGAAGAAGAACCGTTGGATTCGAGGATATCGGAAACGACGCGCACGGCGTAAGGATTCTCGGGAGCCATGGGGATGACGGGCTTGAGGGCACGCATCGCCAGGTTGCCGTGGCCGATTTCGCGGCGGCCGGGAGCCCGCTGGGGCTTCGCCTCGCCCGTTGCGAACGGCGGGAAGTTGTAATGCAGGACGAACTGCTGGTCGCCCTGGACGAGCACGGAGTCAATCTCCTTCATAACCATCTTGGTGCCGAGGGTGACGGTCGCCAGGGACTGGGTCTCGCCGCGGGTGAAGATGGCGCTGCCGTGTGCGCAGGGCAGATAATCGACCTCGCACCAGATGGGACGCACCTGGTTGCAGGCACGGCCGTCCAGACGGATGCCTTCGTCGAGGATCATGTTGCGCATGGCCTCTTTCTCGGTGTCGTGGTAGTAGCGCTCCACGAGCGGGGCCTTGACCTCAAGTTCCTCTTCGGGAATCGTCGCCAGGAATTCTTCCTTGATGGCTACGAAGCCGTCTTCGCGCTCGTGCTTGGGCAGGGCGCTCTTGGCGTGGGCGTAGCACTTGGGATAGCAGAAATCGTGAACCGCCTTGCGCAGTTCTTCGTCCTGCTCGTCACCGGGATATTCGCGTTTCTTCACATCCGTTCCGAGCTCGTGCATGAGCTCCTTCTGGACGCGGCAGTGCTTCTTGATCTCTTCGTGGGCGAACTTGATGGCCTCGAGCATGTCGTGCTCGGAAACCTCGTTCATTTCGCCTTCCACCATCATAATGTTCTCCTCGGTAGCGGCGACCATCAGTTCGAGGTCGCTGTCGGCCATCTGGGAGAAACTGGGATTGATGACGAATTTACCTTTCACACGGGCGACGCGCACCTCGGAAACGGGACCGCCGAAGGGCAGGTCGGAGGTGGCGAGGGCGCAGGAAGCGGCCAGGCCGGCCAGCGCATCGGGCTGGGTGTCCTTGTCCGCGGAAATCAGGTTGAGGTAAACGAATACCTCGTTATGGAAGTCAGCGGGCCAGAGCGGACGGATGGGACGGTCCACCAGGCGGGCGACGAGCACCTCGTAGTCGGAGGGTTTGCTTTCTCTCTTCATGAATCCGCCGGGGAAACGTCCGGCGGCGAAATACTTCTCACGATAGTCAACAGTGAGGGGCATGAAATCCGTGCCTTCTTTTACGTCTTTTGCGGCACAAATGGTGGCGAGAATCATCGTCCCGCCCATCTTCACGACAGCGGCACCGTCCGCCTGCTTGGCGAGCTTGCCGGTCTCGATCTCAATCACGCGGCCGTCCGCCAGATTGATGGTCTTTTTGATTACGTTCATTACTGTTTTCTTTTACGTCTTTACGTCTTTTTATCATCTTGAAGGGCCAGGCCCTTCCTTTTTTCAAAAAAAGGGATGGCCATCCTGACCATCCCCCGTGGTTTTCCTATGTGACTTATCGACGGAGACCGAGCTCCTTGACAATCTTCCTGTACCTCTCGATGTCGATTTCCTGGAGGTAATCCAGAATCTGACGTCTCTTACCGACAAGACGGAGAAGGGAACGGCGCGTCACCACGTCTTTCTTGTTCTTCTTCACGTGCTCGGTAAGGTGAGCGATACGGTAGGAAAATAAAGCAACTTGACTCTCTGGAGAGCCGGTGTCAGTATTAGACTTCCCGTACTTCGCGAAAATCTCCTGCTTTTTCTCTGGCATCAGATATTCAGCCATTTCAGCAAAAAATTTAATTGGTTAAACAAAAGGACTGCAAAGGTATGTAAAATTTTGAATATTCAAAAATTATCCTGCTCAATCCTTCGATTTTTCAATCAGCGGAAGACTGCGGCTCCGCAGCAGGGAGTTGTAGCGGTCCAGCGCTTCTTCGGCATAGTCCTCCCAGGGCCGGACGAGGGTTACCCGCGCCCGCTCTCCCACGCGTTTGACGCGTTCGGGATCGCTCAGCAGGCTGCGCAGCAGCTGTGCGAAGGATTCCGGGTCGTTTTCCGTGAGGAAACCGTTTTCCCCGTCCCGGATGACGGATGCCGCCGTAGCAATCCGCGCCATGACGGAGGGGGTCCCAAGGGCGGCCGCCTCCCGGACCACAAGCCCGGAGGTGTCGTAGAGGGACGGGAACAGGAAAAGGTCGGCGGCGGCATAATAGTCCACCAGACGCTCCCGGTCCGTGATCACCCCCGTGAAAGTGACCTTGTCTTCCAGGCCCTTCTCCTTCACCAGACGCTTCATTTCTTCGGCGGCATAGCCTTCGCCTACGAAGAACATCCGGAAGGGAAGGTCGGCGACTTTCTCCAGGGCATCGATGATCAGGCGGGTATTTTTCTGCCAGATATGCTGCCCTACATAGAGCATCACGAATTCTTCCGGGGCGATATCCAGCCGCACCCTTGCCCGGGTGAAGAAACTTTCAGGATAGTCGCGGACCAGGTCGCAGCCGTTTTCCATGACCACTACCCCGCCTTGATAGCCGTATTCACGGAGCGTCTCGAGGACACTCTCCTGCGGAATCCAGACCTGGTCGGCCGCATTAAAGAATTTCACGACCATCCCGATAGCGACATCCACGGCAAAACCCGGCATGACGGGGGCGAAATCGTCCTTGAACTTGGAATGGAAGGTCGCCACGCAGGGAATGCCCTGATAACGGGCGATGTGCAGGGCCGCCTTTCCCGACAAGAAGGGGGAATGGGCGTGCACGATCTTGAAATTCGTATGGGCTGCGTGCGCCAGGAAGGAAGGGGAAAGTTCCGGAATCCCGGTGACGAAGGGCTTGCGCCCGGGCACGGGGACGGAAGGGAAAGTCTTTACCCGGTATTCGTAAGCGCTGTAATCCGCACCGGAGACGTGCGGCGTCACCACCTCCACTTTCCCTACTTTCTTCTGCATCCAGTAGGCGGAGTTCTGCACGCAGACGGCCACCCCGTCCATCAGGGGCGGGAAACTCTCGTTAAAGAGTCCGATATTGACCTGCCGCATTACTTACAGAAGAACCACCAGGCGCAGGCGATGAGCGCCGCCAGCAGGAGGATATCGAAGATGCAGAGCCAGAGCGGGGTCTTTTTCTTGGCGTACGGATCCTTGGTGCGTACCTTCGGGTATTTGGCGACGCTGGTGAGCGTGGCACCGAAGATGATGTTGACGAGAATCACGGAGTTGATGGCCCAGCCGTTGGCGTTGAGCACCGGTCCGAGGTTGCGCTTGCGGAGTTTCTGCCAGGCAAGGAACATCGACGGTCCGGAGATGCAGATGACGAGGATCCCGAGGACGATCAGCACGTTGTACCAGGGCTTGACGATGGCCGCGAGCGCCGTCGTCAGGTAAGCGACCGCCATACCGATGGCCGCGAAGATACCGGCGAACTTGGCGATGTCGAAAGAGGGCTTGGGCGGCTCGGGAAGCGTGTTTCCTTCCGCCTTGGCCGTCATATCGGCATTGACCTTGCTTTCCTTTTCAGCCGCGTTCTTGTTGATGCGGTCGGTGATGGCGTTGACGGCCTTGCGGTAGGGGCTCCAGAACGCCTGTTTGATACTGATGGGGTTGTCCACCACCTTCGTGACGACGGCGTCCCAGTCGAGGCCCTGGCGGTCATAGAACACCGCGTTGGTACCGGGGCGGAGGTTCTTGATGCCGCCGTCGGTCATCACCGCGACGATGTCGAAACTCTCCGGACGGATCTTGGAACTGCATTTCAGGTAGAGCAGGAACATCCCGCTGAGGCCCGCCATATCCGCGTGTCCGGCCATATCGGCGACTTTCACGCAGAGCGAGCAGCAGCGCTGGTCGATGTAGAGGTCTCCCGCCTCAAAGACGGCGCGGTTCTCCGGATCCCTTGCATAGAAATCCTTCAGCACCAGGTAGTTGCAAAGGAGTTTATAGAAGTTCCGATAGAGGTGGGTGAGTTTGTTCACTTCCTCGATGGATTCGGCTTCGGCCTTGAGGGCGTTGTCCTTTTCGATAAGTTCAAGCAGGGCGGCCTTCTGGTCCGCCTTCAGCAGGGCGCGCACCTTTTCGATGCCGAGTGCTTCGACGGCAGCGCCTTTCTTTGCCGCCATCCAGGCGATGTAGGGGCCGAATTTGGCGCAAACCGCCTTCCAGTCCGCTTCGCTGATGCCTTTTGCCTTCGGGAAGGCAGGGTCGAGCACGAGGCTGCGCAGTTTTGCGAATTCCGCTTCGTAGGCGGGGTTCACCGCATCGAAGGGAAGGATGCCTTCCTTGGCGGGCAGAGCCAGCGGGCAGCTGCCGATTTCGTCGATCTTCTCGACGGCGGTAGTGACCGAAGCGGCGACCGTAGGATCGAAGGCCAGCAGCTTGCAGCGGGTGAAGAAATCCTCGATTTTGTCCCGAAGCGCTTCGCAGGCGGCAAGCGCATCGGCGGTAGCATCGCCGTAAGGGAAAATTTCCGCTTTGGCGGCTTCGCTTTCGGCCGTCCAGGCGTCGAAATCCGCAAGGGCCGCGTAGAAGGCTTCGATGCCCTCAGCATCCGTTCCGGGCGCACCGCTGCGGTCGGTCTTGGCGCCGATGGCGTCGATGCAGAGCTTGACCGTCTCCTTGAGCGCTTCGTCGTCGGCGCTGGCTTCGGTGATGATGCCGTCGCCGTTGAACTGCGTTTTGGCGAAGATGGCGACATTGTCGGAGGTGTCCGCGATGCTGATTTCCTCCTTCTCCAGGCCGAGGTTCGAAAGGATCTGGCGGGCGGAACCGAGCAGGCGCTCGCCGTCGGGATTTTCCGTGTTGAATTCCGAGAAGGGAATCACGTCGCGGGATTCAAGCAACAGGTCGGGATTCTTGATCACGGAGGTCAGCCACTGGGCTCCTGCGACGATTTCATTCACGCGAAGTTTGCCGTCGGCATCGGTATCGAGCATCTGAAGGGTGTCCTTATCGAATTCCAGCCCGTTCACCGGGCAACTCAGCACCGTCCAGAGTTTCTGGTCGAGTTCTCCCAGATGGGCGATGTCCGCACCGTTGCGGATATCCACGCGCACCATTCCGCCTACGGAGGAGTATTTCCACTCGTAAGCACCGTTCAGCTTTTTGTTCTTTTTCATATTGTATCCGTTTTCGTTATTATCATTGTGGCTGGCGTTCCGGCCATGTCAGGCAAATTTAGCGATTTTATCGAAAATTTCATAAATTTGCACGCTCGTCCCGCTTGGGGACGGGACAAAGATCCGGAGGAATGGCCGAGTGGTCGATGGCGGCAGTCTTGAAAACTGTTGTACGGCAACGTACCGGGGGTTCGAATCCCTCTTCCTCCGCTCAACGCTGGCTTCACGCCAGCGTTTTCGCTTCGGAAGATATTCTCCCCCCGCTGCTACGCAGCTGCCCCCAGGGGCATGCGACCTTCGTTTCACTTCGGTCGGTGCCTCCACTGTTCAATTTCTTCGAAATTTTACTATCGTTCCGGCACGGCGCTTGACAGCGCCTTCGGCTCTTCGAGCCTCAAAGCCTGCGCAGCGGAATCCCGGAGGAAGAAGGATCTCCGCCCTCAAAGGCCGCACTTTTCCTCAAAATACCCCCATTTTTAACAAAACCACGTGCCATAGGTACGTGCTTTTCCTCAAAACCAGGGCATTTTTGACAAAATCACGTACCTGAAGTTGAAGGGAAGTTCCCTCACCACTATCATACAAAAATACTACACTAATTGTAAAATTATTGTAGCTTTGCCGATGAAAGAAAACCACAATAGTTATGCATAGATTCCTCGTTTTCCTTGCTTTGTGTATGGCAACGGCCTGCGGCAAGATTTCCCAGTCTTCACTCCAAGGGGAATGGACGGTCGAATCTAT
>JAEEJZ010000013.1 GCA_016282145.1 Bacteroidales bacterium
CGTGCGCGCCTTCTCCATCTTGTTGATTTCGGTATAGATTTCGGAAAGTTTGGTGTTGTCCGTCGCACGGAAATAGCGGCCGCCGGTCGCGTCGGCGATGCTGCGCAGCAGCGCCTCGTCGATTTCGACCTTCATATCCTGGAGTTCCACGCCCCAGGGGGTCTGGACCGGGTACGGAGCCGTCCCGTTGGCGCCCACGCCGATCGTATAGACGCGCACGCCGTAGGTGGCGGCAATCTCCGCCGCGGTATCCGGGCTGATTTCACCGCGGTTGTTCACGCCGTCGGTCAGCAGGATCACCACGCGGCTCTTGGCATCGGAATCCATCATCCGCGCCACCGCCGTCGATAGCCCGTTGCCGATGGCGGTCCCGTCCTCGATAAGGTCGGTCTGCACCTCCTTCATCAGGTTGATCAGCGTCGCGCGGTCCGTCGTCAGCGGGCACTGGGTGTAACTTTCGCCGGCAAAGACCACGATGCCCATACGGTCCGAGGGCCGCTGGCTGATGAATTCGATGGCGATGTCCTTGGCCGCGCTGATGCGGTCCGGCTTGAAGTCCCGCGCCAGCATACTGGTGGAAACGTCCATCGCCAGCACGATGTCAATGCCTTCGGTATCGATTTTCTCCACTTCCGAGGAGGAACGCGGACGGGCGATGGCGATGATGATCAGGCACAGCGCCGCCGTACGCAGCACGAAGGGCAGGTGGACGAGCAGGGCAAGGGGCGAGCGGCCGCCGGAAAGCCAGGGCGCAGCGGACGATACGCGCATCCGGGGAGGGCGCTGACGCAACTCCAGGTACAGGTAGTGCGCGATCAGCAGCAAAGGGAGGGCCAGCAGCCACAGGAGGCGGGGATACTCGAAAAACATTACTGCGCCTCCCCCGTCGTTTGTGCCTGTTCTTCAGCGGCCTCGCTCTCGTGGGTGTCCACGACGAAACGGACGGCCAGCGGAACGGCGGCGGCATTCTCCTTCTCATCCGCCGCATGCTTGGCAAATTTCACAAAATCCGCGGTCT
The DNA here is from genome assembly GCA_016282145.1 of Bacteroidales bacterium. Classification (GTDB taxonomy): domain Bacteria; phylum Bacteroidota; class Bacteroidia; order Bacteroidales; family UBA932; genus Cryptobacteroides. The sequence continues at coordinate 1,019 of JAEEJZ010000013.1, forward strand.
CGAAGAGGTCTTTGAGCGACTGGTACATCTCCGGGGTGATATCTTTCTCCCCCTTGATGGCCGCAAAGAGTTCCGCGGTGGTCATCTCCGGGGCATCCACCCCGAAGCGGTCTTCCATATAGGTTTTCAGGGCATCGGTGATGCCGGAATAGAAGGCTTTCTGCTTTTCGGGCGCCCAGTACTTGTCGCCCCGGTATTTCTCGAGTTCCCGCAGGGCGACGATGTAGGCGGGATCCCTGCGGGCGGAAGCACCGTCCCGGCGCAGGGCCTGACGGCGGGCGTACCAGATGCCCAGGGCCAGCAGGGCCGCCAGCGCCAGCGCAGCGGCCACCCAGGGGGCCACCTCACCGAAGGTCAGGGGATAACGGACCTGTCCCTTGAGGTCGTGCGGCCGGAAGGTCGCCGTATCGATGGGAATGGTCTTGACCTCCAATTCCAATCCCTTGAAAATCAGGGTATCCACCGAAGCCCCTTTCTTGCGCAGGACGGGGATGTCCGGCAGTACATAGGTCCCTTCCTCGAAGGGGGCGATCACGATGCTGCCCTCCAGGCTGAAGAGATCCTTCGCTTTCTTATGCCCTTTCAGCCAGGTGGTATCCAACTGCCAGCCGCGCACGAGCGTGAGGGTGTCGTTCGAGGCTGCGGTGAAGTCGGGCAGGCCGACAAAGGTACCGGCGCGCACGCTGTCCAGACGGAACCCGTAGGAGAGTTGGTCCGCCACGAGCACGGAATCCCGCGGCTGGAGCGGCCTGAGGAAGGCTTCTCCGGCAGGAACCAGCCCGAGCAGGGCGGAAAGCAATAGCATCAGCATTTTCATCTTCCGTGGAACAGGGCCATCAGGCCCTTGACATAATCATCACCGGTGGCGATGGAAACATGATCGACCCGGTAGCGGTTGAACAACTGGCGCTCGCGTTCGCCCAGCCCCCGGAACCAGGCGGCATAGGCTTCCCGCGTACGGCGGGCATCGGTATTGACCCAGGCGCTGCGGCCCGTTTCGGCGTCTTTCACCTTGATCAGGCCGGCGGCGGGCAGATGGCGCTCCAGCGGGTCATAGACTTCGATGACCGACAGGTCGTGCCGCGAAGCCGCCACTTTCAGGGCATCCTCGTAGCGGGGATTTCCCTGCGCATCGGCGTCCAGCATATCCGAAAGCAGGAAAGCGGTGCACTTTTTCTTGATGGCGCCGCTCAGGAAGCGCAGGGCCGCGCCGATGTCGGTGCCGTCCGACGTGGGCTGCAGTTCAATCAGTTCCCGGATGATGTGCAGCAGGTGGCTGCGGCCCTTTCCGGGCGGGATGAACTTCTCCACGCGGTCGCTGAAGAACAGCGCGCCCACCTTGTCGTTGTTGAGGCTGGCGCTGAAGGAGAGCACCGCGGCAATCTCCGCCACGAGATCCCGCTTCGTGCGGGTATCCGTACCGAAGAGTCCGGAACGGCTCACGTCCACGAGCAGCACCACCGTCAGTTCGCGCTCCTCCTCGAATACCTTGACGTACGGGGAGCGCAGCCGCGCCGTCACGTTCCAGTCCATGTTGCGCACGTCATCCCCCCAGCGGTACTCCCGTACTTCGCTGAAGGCCATTCCGCGTCCCTTGAACGCAGAATGGTACTCCCCCGCGAAAATCTGGCGGGAGAGCGCCTTGGTCTTGATTTCGACCTTGCGGACCCTGCGCAGCAGGTCGCTGGTACTACGGAACGACGACGGCATTGATGACCTTCTCGATAAGCTCTTCGCTGGTGACATTCTCGGCCTCCGCCTCGTAGGTCAGGCCGATGCGGTGACGCAGCACCTCGGGGCAGACCGCCCGCACATCCTCGGGAATCACGTAGCCGCGGCGCTTGATGAAGGCATAGGCCTTGGCGGCCAGCGACAGGCTGATGCTCGCACGCGGGGAGGCGCCGTAGGCAATCAGGGACGCGATGTCCTGCAGGCCGTAATCGGCGGGGGTCCGGGTGGCGAACACGATATCCACGATATAGCGCTCGATCTTTTCATCCATATACACTTCGCGCACGAGCGAACGGGCACGCACGATGTCCTCGGGCTGTACCACGGGGTTGGGTTTCGGGAACTCCCCGGCGTTGTTCATCCGCACGATCAGGCGCTCCTCCTCCTTGGCGGGGTAATCCACCTTCACCTTGAGCATGAAACGGTCCACCTGCGCCTCGGGCAGCGGATAGGTTCCCTCCTGCTCCACCGGGTTCTGCGTCGCCATCACGAGGAAAGGCTCGGGCAGCGGGTAGGTGGCATCGCCGAGGGTCACCTGGCGCTCCTGCATCGCTTCGAGCAGGGCGCTCTGGACCTTGGCCGGCGCACGGTTGATTTCATCGGCCAGCACGAAGTTCGCGAAGACGGGGCCCTTGTGTACCTCGAAGGCTTCCTTCTTCTGCGAATAGATCAGCGTACCGGTAACATCGGCGGGCAGCAGGTCCGGAGTAAACTGGATCCGGCTGAACTTGGCGTTCACCGCCTTCGAGAGCGTGCTGATGGCCAGGGTCTTGGCCAGACCGGGCATACCTTCGAGCAGGATGTGCCCGTTCGATAGCAGCGCGATCATCAGGTTCTCCACGAGGTGCTTCTGCCCCACGATGACCTTGCCCATCTCCAGGGCGAGCATATCGGTGAAGGCGCTTTCCTTCTGGATACGCTCGTTGAGTTCTTTGATGTTTACATTTTCCATATAAATATTCTAAATTTGCATCCGTATGCGGTACAAGATTCTCCTCAGTTACGACGGCGCACCCTTTTGCGGCTGGCAGCGGCAGAACGGCGACCCGAGCGTCCAGCAGTGCCTGGAAGACGCCCTGACGACGCTGCTCCATACGCAGACAGCCGTCACCGGGGCCGGTAGAACCGATACCGGGGTGAACGCCTTTGCCTACGCGGCACATTTCGACGCTCCGAGCCCTCTTGATACCGTACAATTTTGCTGCAAATTAAATGCCATTTTGCCTCCGGCCATCAAGGTTCACAGTGTCGCGCAAGCGGCGGACGATTTCCACGCGCGCTTTGACGCTACAGAACGCGAATATACCTATTTTTTACATCGCGTCAAAGACCCGTTCATCGCCGGCCGGAGTTATCTCTGCGGCTATCCCGTGCTGGATTTCGAAGCGATGAACCGTGCCGCGCAGGCCCTGCTCGGCACGCACGACTTCGCCTGTTTCGCCAAGACCGGCTCCGATGTCAAGACCACCGTCTGCACGCTCAGCGAGGCCTGCTGGTATCCTTACGAGCCGGACCACGTGCGCCTGGGCGGCTATCCCGCTGGCATGGACGGCGTGGGGCCGGGCGACTATTACTATTTCCGCATCCGCGGCGACCGCTTTTTGCGCAATATGGTCCGCGCGATTGTAGGGACGCTCATCGAGGTCGGCCGCGGCAAGCGGAGTGCGGATTCGATGAAAGAACTGCTGGCGAGCGGAAACCGCTGCGCCGCCGGCGAGTCCGTTCCCGGCCACGCCCTCTTCCTCACCGGCATCAAGTATTAACGGTAAAAAAGCACACCGAAGTACACCCGCGGACCGACGAGGTACCCGGCGTGCAACATCATCCCGCCGTCAAAGCCCCGAAGGACGCGTTAATGGCAAAATAAATATTACATTTGCATTATGTTTACTTATAGAACTTTATTGGCGTCCGCCGTATGCCTGACGGCGATAGCGTGCGGGAAGATGGCGGAACCCGGACAGGAACAGGATTCCCCATCGACAAAGATTCCCGTCACCTCCATCCTCCTGGACAAAACGGAATTCGAACTGGTATTGGGAAAGTCCGAGACGCTGTCCGCCACCATATCCCCCGACGACGCCACTGACAAAACCGTCCTGTGGAATTCGTCAGATCCCTTTGTCGCCACGGTGGCAAACGGGAAAGTGACCGGGGTTAACGAAGGAGAAGCGGATATCACCGCCAGGGCCGGAGAGAAAGAAGCCACCTGCAAGGTGAAGGTCGTCCCGCCCGCCCTGGTGGAAGCGCTTTCCTCGGACGCCGCCATCCTGAACGGGACCGGCGGGAAAACCACCGTCACCCTGTCTGCTCCGGCAAACTGGGAAATTACTTCAGATGCCGGGTGGCTTTCCGCATCCCCCTCCTCAGGAAAGGCAGGTACCCGCAAAATCACCCTTTCTACAGAATCTAATAGCAGTCCCGATAACAGGACGGGGCTCCTTACCTTTTCTTCCGGCAGCAGGAAGCAGGTACTGAAGATTATCCAGCGGCCTGATATTTTCACAAAAAAGACGGCGGCGGAAGGGACCATCACCAATGCCATCAAAGTGGACTACAACGGAACGGTCTTTAGGAGAATCTACACGATTCTTCCCGTTCCGCAAACCAATGCCTATCAAGAAATTTCATCGCTGGAAACGGGGGCGGGAAAAATTGAATCCTGCGCCAACGGAAACCAGTATATGATTACCGACCTGAATAGTAGTTCCATTCCCGCCTCCGGACAATACGCGGCCTCGGAGTCCTTCCATATAAAGGCGTATGAAGTCACGGCTGCACTGGACAGAATCACCGATATCCCCGAATATGACCAGACCTCGGAGGTCTGCAAAAAATACCTGGGGAAGGAATACGGTGACCTTGTGAACCCGGAGCATTCCGAAATCGTTTCCGTGGCGGGCCAACTCTGGTCAGAGACATCCGGCCAGTTGATCGATTATGCGAGACACTGCTACGAGTGGACGGCGCGGAACATCAGATACGGAAATATGAGTACCGGTTTGCACACGATTGCAGAACTGATGAAGACCAAAAAGGGAGATTGCGGCAACTTCTGCTCTGTCTTCATTTCCCTGCTAAGGGCAAAGGGAATCCCAGCCAGGCACATTGTTATGATTTCTCCCCGGGAAAGCGCCTATCACGTCCGGGCTGAATTCTATATCCCCGCCTACGGCTGGATTCCGGCGGACCCCACCTTCGAGAACGGCGATCCGGCCGGGGATTACTTCGGCAATTTCACCGGTGCCTATGTCATTATGTCCACGGGAGTCAATTCAAGTTGTAAAGACGCGAACAATGCACTTTTCAAGGCCGGTCTCCTTCAGTCCTTCTTTTTCTGGTACTGGTACACTTACGCCGGAGACAACTTGAATTTCTCCCACGTCTTCTCGTCCTTTTAAGGACAATACATTGCCGCAGCCGCGAAGGGAAAGGGCTAGAACAGGGTCAGTTGGCCGTCTTCCTCGAGGCTGTCCGCGTCGGGAAGGTCGGAGATGCCTTCGGGGAGCGTATCGCCGATATCGGAAAGGATATCGACACCCTCGTCTGCGACGGGAGCCGTTTCCGGCGTTTCAGGAGCCTCTTCGGGCTCCGGTGCTTCCGGCACTTCGGGCTCCTCATCCTCCGGCAGCACCAGCGGCTCGATGAAGCGGACGAGTTTCACCTCGCCCCGGTCCACGCACTTCTTGCCCTTGGCCCCGACGCCCTTCTTGGCGATCCATTCCTCGGCCAGGACGATGTCGGCGGGCTTGTCGGAGAGTTTCCAGACCACCTCGTAGCGCGGATGCAGGTCGTCGCTCAGGCCCGCGAGGAAGGACTTCGCGCCTTCGGCGATGAAGCAGACCGGCGTATTGTCGCTGACGACGAAGGAGAAGCGTTTCACATAGAAGGCCTTGGCGGCGGCATCCCAATAGAGGGCGGTGAAGGTCTTGGCCGGATCGAATTTCTCGATGCGGAGCACGTCGCCCTGATATTTGTTCACCAGATCGAAGGAGGTGGTGTAGAAGCTACCGTTCTTGAAGATGGCCAGGACCTTGTCGTCGGGACCGAACTGGCCCAGATACTGTCCGCGGCCGTCCTCGTTGAGTTTCTGGATATCGGCATCGTACCAGATATCCTTGCCGGAGATGGTCGACACGCCCTGGGAGCGGAGGGTGATCTTGCTGACGACATTCTTGGTCACCAGGTTGCCCCGCACGCCCTTGCCCTTGATGGCGAGCGTGGAGAAATCGAAGTCGAAGAGGGTCTTCTTGAGTTTCGGACGCGGGCGCAGCTGGACGCGCACCGTCTCGGCTTCGCCGTTATGGTTCACGCTCAGCCACATCACCTGCGAGTCGGGCGTTCCGGCGGTCAGGTCGTAATCGCGGTCGCGGGTGACGCTCGTCAGCGCAAAGCGCTTGGCATAGTAGAGGGAACTCTTGCCGTCGCGGTAGATGGCATTGTACACCGTCCGCGCATCGCCGCGGTTGAACACGCCCACATAGAGCAGGTCCTTGCCGTAGAAGGCCTTGTCGCTGACCTTCGCGATGCGGTAATGGCCATCGCGGCCGATGACGATGATTTCCGAAAGGTCGGAGCAGTCGCAGATGTATTCCCCGCCGTCGTCGCGCTTGAGGCCGATGCCCACGAAGCCCTCGGCGAGGTTCGCCTGCAGCTTGGCATTGTTGTTCACGACGCGCGTGGCGGCGATGCTCTCGAAGCCCGTCAGGGTGGTCCGGCGCGGGTAATCCTTGCCGTATTTCTTCTTCAGGGCCTTGAACCAGTCGATGGTGAAGCGGGTCAGGTTCGCCAGGTTCTCCATCACGGCATCCATCTGTTCGTCCAGGGCACGGATGCGCTCGTCCAGGGCCTTGGCGTCGAACTTGGAAATCTTGCGCACGGGCTTCTCCACCAGGCGCTCGATGTCCTCCATCACGATTTCGCGGCGCAGGCTGTCCTGGAATTCCAGCATCCGCTCCAACACCTCCTGCAACTGGGATTCCCAGTCCGGATGGTCGTATTCGAGCACCTTGTAGATGCGGTTCTCGAAGAAAATCTTTTCCAGCGAACTGTAATGCCACTCGTTCTCGAGTTTGCTGAGTTTGAGTTCCAGCTGTTGCCGGAGCAGTTCACGGGTATGGAGGGTGGAGTATTCGAGGATGTCGTTGACGCTGAGGAACTGCGGCTTGCTGTCCACGATCACGCAGGCGTTGGGCGCGACATTGCACTCGCAGTCCGTGAAGGCGTAGAGCGCGTCGATGGTCTTGTCGGGCGATACGTCGCCGGGCAGGTGAATCAGGATTTCCACCGCGTCGGTGGTCATGTCATCGATTTTCTTGATCTTGATCTTGCCCTTGTCGCGGGCTTTCAGGATGGAATCGATGATCATGTGCGTGGTCTTGCCGTAGGGCAGTTCCGTGATGGAAATGGTGCTCTTGTCGATCTTTTCGATCTTCGCACGCAGTTTCACAGTTCCGCCGCGGCGGCCTTCCATATATTTCGAGCAGTCGGCGTAACCGCCGGTCGGGAAATCGGGATAGAGTTCGTAGGGCTTGTTCTCCAGCACCGCGACCGAAGCGTCGATCAGTTCGTTGAAGTTGTGCGGAAGGATCTTCGAAGCCATACCGACGGCGATGCCTTCGGTTCCCTGCGCCAGCAGTAGCGGGAAGCGCACGGGCAGCTCGACGGGTTCCTTGTTGCGGCCGTCGTAGGAATTCATCCAGTTCGTGATTTCGGGATCGAAAAGCACTTCCTTGGCGAATTTGCTCAGACGCGCCTCGATGTATCGGGGCGCCGCGTTGGAGTCGCCGGTCAGGATATTTCCCCAGTTTCCCTGGCAGTCGATGGTATAGCCCTTCTGCCCCAACTGCACGAGCGCCCCGAGGATGGAAGCGTCGCCGTGGGGATGGTACTGCATCGCCTGTCCCACGATGTTGGCGACCTTGGTGTAGGCGCCGTCGTCCATGCGGGACATCGCGTGCAGCACGCGCCGCTGTACGGGCTTCAGGCCGTCCACGATGTGCGGAACGGCACGGTAGAGGATGACATACGACGAGTAGTCCAGGAACCAGTCCTTGAACATCCCGGAAAGTTTGTACTTCCGGGAGTCACTGCCCAGCAGACGGTCGAATTTGCCGCTTTGCGCAGCCCCTTCCTCTATGGGTTCTTCCTGAAGGATATCGTCGTACTCTTCCATACCTAATCTTCGTATCCGAATTTACGCAGTTCCCGCCGGCTCTCACGCCAGTCGGGGTCCACTTTCACATAAGTGCGCAGGAACACTTTCTTCTGGAAGAAATCTTCCATCTCGATGCGGGCCTGCGTCCCGGTACGCTTGAGCGCTTCGCCCCGGCGGCCGATGAGGATGCCCTTCTGCGATTCGCGCATCACGTAGATCACCGCGTCGATGTCGTAGCGCTCCGCGCCCTCCTTGAAGGACTCGATGCCTACTTCGCAGCAGTAGGGGATTTCTTCCTTGTAATTGAGCAAAATCTTTTCGCGCAGGATTTCCGAGGCGAAAAAGCGCAGGTTCCGGTCCGTAAAGGCGTCCTTGTCGAACCAGGGCGGGCACTCGGGCAGTTTTTCCACCACCGCGGCGAGGATGCTTTCGAGGTTGAACTTCTCCAGCGCCGATGCGGGGAAGACCTGGGCGGCGGGAAGCCGCTCCTGCCACTCCTTCATCAGCTCCATCACCTTTTCCTGTGCGCTGAGGTCGATTTTGTTGAGGATGACAATGACCGGACAGGCGATGTCGCGCAATTTCTGCACCCACTCCGCGTTCTTCTCCGGGTCTTCGACCGTATCCGTCACATAGAGAATCAGGTCGGCGTCGCCGATGGCCCCCTGCACGAAATTCATCATATTCTGCTGCAGGCGGTAGGAAGGCTTCAGGATGCCCGGCGTGTCGGAAAAGACGATCTGCCACTCGCCCTTGCCGTCTTCGCCATTCACGATGCCCATGATTCTGTGCCGCGTGGTCTGCGCCTTGGCCGTGACGATGGAGAGTTTTTCCCCCACCATCGCGTTCATCAGCGTGGACTTCCCGACATTCGGGTTTCCGATGATATTGACGAAGCCGGATCGGTGCATCAACTGTAGGCCCCCATTTTAAGGATGTTGACCTCGCCCTCGCTCAGATAGCGCCATTCGCCCTTCTTGAGCCCGCGCTTCGTCAGGCCGGCGAAGTAGACGCGGTCCAGGGTCTTGACGGTGTAGCCGAGCGATTCGAAGATCCGGCGGACGATACGGTTCTTGCCCGAGTGGATCTCGATGCCGAGTTTGCGATGGTCGCCCTCGTCGATAAACTCGAGTTCATCCGCGCTGATGGGACCGTCCGTCAGGGCGATGCCGGAAAGGATGGCGTCGTGGTCTTCCTGGCTCAGCGGCCGGTCCAGACCTACCTGGTAGATTTTCTTCTTGTCGTACGAGGGGTGGGTCAGGCGTTCCGCCATCTCCCCGTCGTTGGTGAACATCAGCACGCCGGTCGTGGCCTTATCCAGACGGCCGACGGGATAGACCCGTGCCGTGCAGCCCTTCAGGAGGTCCATCACGGTTCGGTCCGCGTGCGGGTCGCCCGCCGTGGTGACATAACCCGAGGGTTTGTTCATCACGATATAGACCTTTTCTTCTCCCTTGAGGCGCTCACCGTTGAAGCGGACCTCGTCCGTGAGCGGGTTTACCTTGGTGCCGAGTTCGGTCACCACTTCCCCGTTCACCGTCACCACGCCCGCCTGGATGAGGGTGTCGGCCTCGCGACGCGAGCATACGCCGGAATTGGCGATGTAGCGGTTGAGGCGGATCTCATCCTTGGGAGTGAAGGTCTCGGTGCGGGAAACCTGGCTCTCGCCTTCCTCGCGGCGACGCGTGATCATGCGGTTGATGCCCTCTTCGGCATCCCTTCTGCGCGCTTTGCCGAAGGGTTTGGCGCCGGGGCGGCCTGCGCTTTTGCCGAAGGGCCTTCCGGCCGGACGGCCGAAGGGCTTGCGCTCGCCGAAAGCCTTGTTTTCACCGAAACTCTTGCGCTCGCCGAAAGGCTTGCGTTCTCCGGCGGGCTTATGCTCGCCATATGTCTTGCGCTCGCCGAAGCTCTTGCGTTCGCCCCGCGGCGCGCTGTGTTCTTCTGTAGTGCGCGGCCCTGCGGACCGCCTCGGACGCAGCTTGCGTCCGTCTTTCGAATACCCTTCCATCACTTGAGACTGAATATGTATGTAATGGTGCCTTCCTGCAAAACAGGGGCATCAGCTTTCATTTTGAATTTACTCTTCATCGCCGTGCTTCGGGCAATCGCCCAGAGTGTCGGACTGGATGTCGTAGTACCAGGACCTCCAGCATGCGCATTTACCACCTCGCCATACTGATTAACCTGAATCGTCACGACTACAATGCCGGTTTCCTGCCCGTGATAATCAGGTTTCGGAAGGCTGGTTGCAGTCCGCCCCTCCAGATGGGCATTGGGCACGCCTTCCATTTTTCCGATTGGGGCGTTTCCGTCAGGATTGCCGTCGCTGCGGCGGCCGCCGTCGGCTTCCCCCGCCGTCTGCTCCCCTGCGCTCTTGTCCTTTTTGGAGCGGCCCGGGAAGAGGGAACGGGGATCGATGGTCTCCACGGTCTCTTCGGGCTGCGCGGGCGTCTCTACATCGCCGTAGTCGTTGCCCGTGGGCGCGGGATTGGAAGCATCGCCGGAAGTGGCGTCATTGATGTTGCTGCGCTTCACCAGTTCCACCGGCTTGGTCTTGTCCACCTCCTCGGCCCGCGGCTCGATCTTCCTTGCCCGGATGCGCGGCGGCTCGGGCATTTCGTCAATCTCGTCGGTGAAGTCCATCAGGAAGGTGGATTCCGGCGGGGGCGGATAGATGTAGTGGAGCCCGCCCGCACTCAGCGTCAGGAGCAGCAGCACGTGTGCCACCGCCGCGAGTCCCGCCCCCAGCAGGGTGCTGCGGCTCTCGTTGCGTTTCCTTTCCCTGAGAAAATTGTCCATCTTATTCGGGTTGTGTGGCCAGGATCACTTTGTAGTGGTTGCGCTTGGCGATGTTCATCACCTGCACGATTTCCTTGATGGGGACACTCTCGTCGGAGTAGATGGAGAAGGTGGGATCCTCCTCGTTCTGGAGGAGTTCCACCAGGCCGTCTTCCACCTCGGCGAAAGCGACGGGCTGTTCATCCCCGTTGATGTGGTAGGTATAATGCTCCTCGCCCCAGTCCTTGATGGAGACGCTCACCGTGGCCTTGGACGACACCTGCCCCGTGCTCTTGGGGAGCAGGAGCTTCAGCGCGTTGGGGTTCACCAGCGTGGAGGTCACCAGGAAGAAGATGAGCAGGAGGAACACGATGTCCGTCATCGAGGACATCGAGATGTTCGGGTCTGCCCGCAGTGTTCTTTTGAGTGCCATTACCGCTTTTGCTCGAGAAGGTCCATGAATTCGATGGTGGCGCTTTCCATATTCGCCACGAGGTCGGAAATCTTCGAGGTAAGGATGTTGTATCCGAAGAAGGCGAGGATACCGACGATCAGACCGCCGACCGTCGTAATCATGGCCGTATAGATACCGCTGGAGAGCAGGGTGATGTCAATGTTGTTGCCGGCCATCGACATATTGAAGAAGGCCTGAACCATACCCATCACGGTGCCGAGGAATCCGATCATCGGCGCACCGCCGGCGATGGTCGCCAGGAAGGGCAGGCCTTTCTCAAGCCGCGCCACCTCCACGTTGCCGACATTCTCCACGGCCGTGCGGATGTCGCCCAGGGGCTTGCCCACGCGGCAGACGCCGGCTTCCACCATCCGTGCCACAGGATTGTCGTATTTGGAGCACAGGGTCTTGGCGGAATCGATCTTGCCGTCCTGGATGTAGTCGCGGATGTCGAACATGAAGTTCTTGTCCACCTTCTGCGCCTGGCGGATCATCCACCATTTCTTACCGAAGATGTAGAGGGCGAGGATGGACAGCAGGAGCAGCACCAGCATCAGCCAGCCACCTTTCTTGGCCATTTCAATCAGTGAAAACGACATTTCCTGCGCAACGGGTTGCGCTACGATGTCGGCCTGAAGTAAAGTAAAGAACATATCTGTTTGGTTTTGTTATTATTCCTGAATCAAATGATGTCGCCCTCGCGTTCGTGGATGTCGCGGACGCGGAGCTGGATGGTGGCATTGCCGCGATAGTAGTTTTCGACGATGGAATAGCAGACGTCGAAGGGATTGCCTTCGCGGATGTAGTCGTAATAGCCCGCCATATTGAAGGCGATGGCCGGAATCTGGCGGTAGGGCTGGGATTCCTGGATGAGGTCCAGTTTCAGGTGCAGGCCGCCTGCGCCCACCTTGCGTCCCGCGCCGGAGTCATAGACGTTCTCCGTCACGAAGACGGGATTGCCGTTGCCGGGGCCGAAGGGCTGGAACTGCTTGAGGATGCGGAAGAACTTGGGCGTAATGCGGGCGAAGTCCAGCACGGCGTCCACGTCCACCACGGGAATCTGCATCTCTTCGGTCAGGTGTTCTCCCACGAACTTGTCCATGCGCGTGCAGAACTCGGAGAGGTTCTCCTCCTTCAGGGTCAGACCCGCCGCATAGACGTGCCCGCCGAAGTTCTCCAGCAGATCCGCGCAACTGTCGATGGACTGATACAGGTCGAAGCCCTGTACGCTGCGGGCCGAGCCGGTGACGAAGCCGTTGGACTTGGTCAGCACGACGGCCGGCTTGTAGTAAGCCTCCACCAGGCGCGAGGCCACGATGCCCACGACCCCCTTGTTCCACTTGGGATTGTAAACGATGGTCACGTTCTCCGAGGCCAGGCAACTGCCGTTCTCCACCATTTCCAGCGCTTCCTGGGTGATTTCCCGGTCGATATTCTTGCGTTCGTTGTTGTTCTCGTTAATCTGCCGGCCCACCGCCATCGCCGTACGTTCGTCCGCGGCATTGAGCAGATCCACCGCCAGCCGCCCGGTTTCCATCCGTCCCGCAGCATTGATGCGTGGACCGATCTTGAAAACGATATCGTCGATGCTGACGTGCCCCTGCTCGAGGTTCGAGAGCGCGATCAGCGCCCGGAGCCCTTCGCGCGGGTTCTCGTTGAGCTGCTTCAGGCCGAAATGCGAAAGCACGCGGTTCTCCCCCACCATCATCACCAGGTCGGCGCTGATGCTCACGACCAGCAGGTCGAGCAGCGGGATCAGTTCCTCGAAGGGGATGCCGAAGCGCTGGCTGTAGCCCTGCACGAGCTTGAAGCCCACGCCGCAGCCGCAGAGGTCGTCGAAGGGATAGTGGCAGTCCTCCCGCTTGGGGTCGAGGACGGCGACGGCGGCGGGAATGGATTCCTCGGGCAGGTGATGGTCGCAGATGATGACGTCGATGCCCTTGCTGCGCGCGTACTCCACCTTGTCGATGGCCTTGATGCCGCAGTCGAGGGTGATCATCAGGCTAAACCCGCCTTCGGCCGCCCAGTCGATGCCCTTGTAGGAAACGCCGTAGCCCTCGTCATAGCGGTCGGGGATGTAGAAATCCACATTGGGGGTGAAGCGGCGGATGAAGCCCAGGACCAGGGAGACCGCCGTGGTGCCGTCCACGTCGTAGTCTCCATAGACCAGGATCTTTTCTCCGGAGGTGATGGCCTGGTGCAGACGCTCCACGGCCTTGTCCATATCCTTCATCAGGAAGGGGTCGTGCAGGTCGTCCAGGCTGGGACGGAAGAAGGAGCGTGCCTGCTCAAAGGTCTCTACGCCACGGCGTACGAGCAATTCGGCGAGAACCCTGTCGATTCCCACCTCGGTAGCCAGACGGTCTACCTTCGCGCTGTCCACGGCTTCCCGGGACAGCCATTTGCACTCTCCTGCCACAATCTGCAAAATTAAGCAAAATTCCGACAGGATGCAAGCATCAAAGCCCTAAAAAATGAGACTAGAACGGGAGGTCGTCGGAGCCGTTGTCGCCCATCAGATCAATAGGAGCCTCCTGCGCGGGGGCAGGGGCGGGAGCGGGCGCCGCGGCGGGACGGGGAGCAGGGGCAGGAGCGCCCTGATAGCCGCCCTGGTAGCCGCCCTGCTGCTGGCCGGGGACCTCGTCACGACGGCCGAGCAACTGAATGGTGTCGGCCTCGATTTCGGTCTGGTAGCGCTTGTTTCCGGTCTGGTCCGTCCACTGACGGGTGCGGATGCGTCCTTCGATATAGAGTTGGGTGCCCTTCTTGACGAAGCGCTCGACCACATCGGCGTTATTGCGCCAGCAGGCGATATTGTGCCATTCGGTGTTTTCGCGCGTTTCTCCGCTGCGGTCGCGGAAGCGTTCGGATGTCGCCAGCGGGAAGCGGGCCACCTTGGCCTGCTGTCCGTTCGCGTTGTTTCCCTCGAGGTAACGTACTTCAGGATCCTTTCCAACGTTACCGATAAGCATGACTTTGTTCAGAGACATAGCAGTATGGTTTTAAATTCAGCTTGCAATATACCCAAAATTCCGCGAAACAAAAAATTATTCCGCACGCTGGCGGACCGCTTCGAACAAAAGGATCGCGGCGCTCACGGAGACGTTGAGCGAATCTACAATGCCCTGCATCGGAATGAGCACGTGGGCGTCCGCCGCCGCGCGCCAGGCCGTGCCCAGGCCCTGCGCCTCGCTGCCCATTACCAGGGCCGTTCCCCGCTTCATATCCGTGCCATAATAGGGGGCGCTGTCCTGGAGTTGGGCCGTCAGGATGCGGATGCCGCGGGCCTTGAGGAAGGCGATGGCCGCCTCCGTGGTACAGCAGCAGACCGGGCAGTGGAAAACGGCGCCCAGGCTGGCGCGGATCAGGTTCGGATTGTAGAGATCGGTCAGGGGCTCGCAGACCAGGACCGCATCGGCTCCGGCGGCGTCCGCGCTGCGGAGCACGGCCCCGAGGTTACCAGGTTTCTCGACGCTTTCCATCACGACGACAAGGGGGTTCTCCGGCAGTTGCAGGTCCTCCAGTGTCAGGTTCCTGGCCTTCACCTCGGCGATGACCCCTTCGGTCCCGCCCCGGTAAGCCACCTTCTCGTACACCGCCCGGCTCAGTTCGACGACCTTCCCGCCGGGGACTCCTGGCTGACGGCACTGCCCCTTCAGGAGTTCGCCCTCCGGGCTCACCCCACCATCCCTACGGGATGGTCCCCCCGCTACCGAACCGCGGGTGTTACGTCCTTCAGGGGCAATGCCTCTCAGACTGGCGTCGTCCCCGGCGGGAACGAGTTCGGGGCAGATGAACAGGGTATCTACGATGAAGCCCGAGTCGATGCATCGCTCCACCTCCCGCAGGCCCTCCACGACGAAAAGCCCCGTCTCGCGCCGCAGGGAGGACTTCTCCTGCAACGCCAGCAGGCGCTTCAGTTTCGGATTCTGAAAAGAAGTGATCCGCTCCGGCGTCATTGCGCGGCTTCCTTGCGGACGGGCTTTTCCGGCCGCATCTGCGGGAAGAAGAGGACGTCCTGGATGGCGGTCTGGCCGGTCATAAACATCGTCAGACGGTCAATACCCATACCGAGGCCCGAAGTCGGCGGCATGCCGTATTCGAGCGCGCGGACGAAGTCGTAATCGATGAACATCGCCTCGTCGTCGCCCTTGCTCTTGAGGGCGGCCTGCTCCTGGAAACGCTCCAGCTGGTCGATGGGATCGTTGAGTTCGCTGTAGGCATTGGCCAGTTCCTTGCCGCAGACGAAAAGTTCGAAGCGTTCGGTCAGGGTCGGATCTTCGCGATGGCGTTTGGTCAGCGGGGACATCTCGACGGGATAGTCGATGATGAAGGTCGGCTGGATGAGCTTGTCCTCGCAGTAGGCCCCGAAAATGGCGTCGATCAGTTTGCCTTTGCCCATCGACGGCTCTACTTCCACGTTCAGCCGCTTGCAGGTGTCGCGCAGCGCGGCTTCGTCCATTCCCTTCACATCGACGCCCGCGTATTCGCGGATGGCTTCGAGGATGGGCAGACGACGGTAGGTTCCGCCGAAATCGACCTCGTTGCCGCCGATATTGACGACCGTCGTGCCGTTGACCGCGGTGGAGACCTTGGCGAGCATCTTTTCGACGAAATCCATCATCCAGTTGTAGTCCTTGTACGCGACGTAGATCTCCATGCAGGTGAACTCCGGATTATGGGTCTTGTCCATTCCCTCGTTGCGGAAGTCCTTGGCGAATTCGTAGACGCCGTTATAGCCGCCGACGATGAGGCGTTTCAGGTATAACTCATTGGCAATCCGCAGGTAAAGGGGAATGTCCAGGGCATTGTGATGCGTGATGAAGGGGCGGGCGGTGGCGCCGCCGGGAATGCTCTGCAGGATCGGGGTCTCCACCTCCAGGCAGCCGGCTTCGTTGAAGTACTGACGCATCGTCGCGACGATCTTCGCACGCTTGACAAAGGTGTCCTTGACCTGGGGATTGACGATCAGGTCCACGTAGCGCTGACGGTAGCGCAGTTCCGGATCGGTGAAGGCGTCGAAGACCTGCCCGTCGAGTTCCTTGACGATGGGAAGCACCCGCAGGGACTTGCTCAGGACCGTCAGTTCCCGCACGTGAATGGAGAGCTGCCCGGTCTGGGTGATGAAGGCGAAGCCCTTGATGCCGATGATGTCGCCGATGTCCAGGAGTTTTTTCCAGACGCTGTTGTACATCGTCTTGTCTTCTCCGGGGCAGATTTCGTCACGCTTGACGTAGATCTGGATGCGGCCGGACTGGTCCTGGATCTCTCCGAAGGAGGCCGCACCCATGATACGGCGGCTCATGATGCGCCCGGCCAGGCAGACGTCGGAGAAGTTGCCTTCTTCGGGCTTGTATCCTGCGGCTATGGTCGCGGCGTCCGCGTTGACGGGATATTCCGCGGCGGGATAGGGCTCGATGCCCAGTTCGCGGAGTTTCGCAAGGGATTCCCTTCTGATTTGTTCCTGTTCGCTGTATTCCATTGTTAACGAATTATCCTTTATAAATTATTATTTAACTGACCAATATCCGTAACAAATCTATTAACTTTTCGGTGGAGAGGCCGCAGGCGGCGCGCTGGCTGGCCTGGCGGGCGTGGGGGATGAAGCGGTCGGGAATGCCGACGCCTTTGATGCGTACATCCGCGCCCTTTGCCTGGGCATATTCGCAGACGGCACCGTACAGTCCGCCCGCAAGGCAGCCGTCCTCGACCGTCACGATCGTCTTGTAGCGGACGAGGATATCGTCCAGCACCGCCGTGTCCAGCGGCTTGAGGAAGCGCAGGTCGCAGACGCCCACCTTTCCGTCGAAGCCGGCGGCCGCCTCCACGGCGCGGTTCACCGCAGGGCCGATGCCGAGGACCATGACGGAACTGCCCTCCAGCAGCAGTTCTGCGCTGCCGACGGGGATTTCAGGCGCAGGGACCTCTTTCCAGGCCACCCCTTCTCCCGTCCCGCGCGGATACCTTATTATATAAGGGCCGCCGGGATAGCGCAGGGCCGCGTGCATCAGGCCCTTGAGCTGGAGTTCGTCGCGCGGGGCGCTGACGACGGCATTGGGGATGCTGCGGTAGGCCGCCAGGTCGAAAACGCCGTGGTGCGTGGCTCCGTCCTCCCCCACCAGGCCGGCGCGGTCGAAGCAGAGCACGACCGGCAGGTCCTGCAAGGCTACGTCGTGAATGATCTGGTCGTAGGCCCGCTGGGAAAAGGCTGAATAAATATTGCAGAACGGCCGCAATCCGCCCGCGGCGAGTCCCGCGGAGAAGGTGACCGCATGTTCTTCTTCGATACCCACGTCGTAGAAGCGATCCGGATGGCGCTTGGCGAGTTCCGTCATACCGCAGCCGCTGGCCATCGCCGGCGTAATGCCGACGACGCGCCGGTCCGCGTCACAGAGTTCGCAGAGCACCTCGCCGAACACGTCCTGATAACGGTCCGCCGGGTAAGCGGTGAGTTTGCGTTCCCCGGTGGCGGGGTCGAATTTCCCGGGCGCGTGCCAGACCACCGGATCCGCCTCGGCGGGCGCATAGCCCTTGCCCTTGACCGTGATGCAGTGCAGCAGGCGCGGACCCTTCATCGGCTTGAGCTGCCTCAGCACCCGCACGACCTGGGCGATGTCGTTCCCGTTCACGGGACCGAAGTAACGCAGGCCCAGGGACTCGAAGAAGTCTCCGCCGCTGCGTTTTACGAACCAGGATTTGGTGGCGCGGACGCTCCGTTGCAGGGTGCGCCGTACCCGGCCTTCGCCGAGGGCTTCCCAGATGTCGTTCTTGATGCGGTTGTAGCCCCGGCTGGTGGTGACCCGCAGCAGATAGCGGTGCAGGGCGCCGCGGGGCGCATCGATGCTCTGGTTGTTGTCGTTCAGGAGAATCAGTACATCGGCATTGCTTTCGCCGGTATTGTTCAGTCCTTCCAGGGCCAGGCCGCCGGTCAGGGCACCATCGCCGATCAGGGCCGCCACCTTGTGCCCCTGTCCCTGGAGACGTGCCGCCTCCGCCAGCCCGAGCGCCGCCGAGACCGAGGTCGAGGAGTGCCCCGCGCCAAAGGCGTCATAAGGGCTTTCGGAGCGTTGCGGGAAGCCGCTGGGGCCGTCCTCCGCACGCAGTTTGGCGAAAGCCTCGCGGCGGCCGGTCAGGATCTTGTGCGCGTAGGCCTGATGCCCCACGTCAAAGACCAGCTGGTCCTCCGGCGTATTGAAGACATAATGGTACCCGACAATGAGTTCCACCGCACCGAGGCTGGAGGCCAGGTGGCCCGGATTCTCGGCGCAGCACTTCACCATATAGTCGCGGACCTCCGCACACAGGGCGCGGAGTTCGCTAAGGGTGAAGGACCGGAAATCTTCCGGCGAATTGATCTTGTCGAGGTACTTGTACATTCTTACTTGATATTCGGCATCTCAAGACCGAAGCCCTTCCGACGGTCTTCTATCTTCAGGACGAAGCCGAGGATGAGGGCGATGATGCCGAGCGATGCGAACACCAGCATCGGCACCGTATAGTCGTATTTGAGCGGATCGGTCACGCCGGGGTTCGACGCGCTGAGCACGCTGCCGATAATCATCGGGAAGGCATAGAGGCCGATGTTCTGGATCCAGAAGATCAGCGCATAGGCCGAGCCGAGCAGCTTGGCGTCGATGAGCTTCGGGACGCTGGGCCAGAGCGCCGCCGGTACCAGCGAGAAGGAAATGCCCAGCAGGATGATGGCGAGGAAGGTCACGAGCACGGACTGCGTCGCCGGAACGACCAGCGCGAAGGTCAGGTGGCAGAGGATCATCAGCAGCGCGCCGAGGATCAGCATCGTCGCCCCCTTGCCCTTGCGGTCGAGGAAATTGCCCAGGAAGGGCGTGATGGCCGCAGCGCCGAGCGGGAACACGAAGAACACGCGTCCGGCCTGCTCCGCGGTATAGCCCAGGTTGCACTGGAGCATGTTGATCGCATATTTCTGGAAGGGGAAGATCGCGCTGTAGTAGAGCACGCAAAGCAGCGCTACGATCCAGAACATCTTGAGCGAAAGGATCTTGCCGATGTCGCTGACCTTGAACGGGTCGTCCTTTTCCTCTTCCACACCCTGCGCGTCGAGCCGCTTGTCCAGGAAGCCATAGACGATGAAGAGTATCAGGCCGATGCAGAGGAACACGACGCCCAGGGCCACCGGGCGGGACACGCTGACGGGAACGATCGCCGCAATGACCGGCGAACCGAGCATCACGACCGCGACGCCGATGCGCGCGACGGCCATCTCGACGCCCATCGCGAGGGCCATTTCCTTCCCCTGGAACCACTTGACGATACCGCGGGACACCGTGATGCCCGCCATTTCGCAGCCGCAGCCGAAAATCATGAAGCCGATGGAGGCCAGTTTCGCCGAGCCGGGCATCCCTTTATAAAAAGGTGTAACGTTCCACCAGGCTTCGGGGAGGTTGAGGTTCGCGTCGAACCAGGCCTGCGCGGCACTGCCGGCAAAGCCTTCGCTGACCGCGAAGTATTTGATCAGGGCTCCCGCCACCATCACGGCACCCGAGAGGATCGCCGTGAAGCGCACGCCCATCTTGTCGAGGATGATGCCCGCGAAGATCAGGAAGAAGACGAAGACGTTGAGGAAGGTTTCGGAACCTGCATAGTGGCCATAGGCCACAGGATCCCAGCCCCGATGCGTCTGCAGCAGTTCCTGCAGGGGAGAAAGGATGTCCATGAAGATGTAGGCGGCCAGGTTCGCCAGCGCCAGGAGGGACAGTGCCGTCCAGCGCATGGCCGGAGAATCACTGAGAAGGGGTTTACGCATGTCTGACATGGTTCTGCAATTCACTTTGAGCTGCCGAAGATAGTAATTTTTTACCAAATATGTTTTGGAATTTGAAAAATATCCCTATCTTTGCAGTCCCTTTGCGGAAAGGGTCTTTGACATACGAAAGTTTTGCCGATATAGCTCAGCCGGCCAGAGCGCGTGATTTGTAATCTCGAGGTCGTGGGTTCGACTCCCTCTATCGGCTCAGCAACAGCGATATCCGGGTGAGTACCAGAGCGGTCAAATGGGGCAGACTGTAAATCTGCTGGCGATGCCTACGGTGGTTCGAATCCATCCTCACCCACGAAGCGGAAGAGAATCGCGACTTCCGCGCTTATGCGGGGTTCGTATAATGGCTCTTATGCCAGCCTTCCCAGCTGGAAATGGGAGTTCGATTCTCCTATCC
>JAEEJZ010000014.1 GCA_016282145.1 Bacteroidales bacterium
ATGTAGCGATTCTGCTTGATGTTGTTCTCCTTGTAGAGTTCGTTGCCCAGGGTCACGATGTTCTTGCGCGTGACATTGGCGTTGGCGTCGAACTTGGAGCCCGTCGCGGCGTTGGAGGCCTTGATGTAGCCCTTGATGAAGTCGCGCTTCTTGCGCAGGTCGAGATTGGCGTCGAACTTGTCGATGTAGGCACGGGCAACCTTCTTGTTGATGCCCATCAGGGCCTCTTCCACCTGGCGGCGGATTTCCCGGCTAGTAATCTGCTCGTAGATGTAGAGGTTGTTGATGATACTGACGACGATCGCGTCGTCGCAGTATTCACCGGCCGATTTATAGGCCTCGTGAATGCCCCGGGCAAGTTTTGCCTTGTCGTATTCTTCAAAGGATCCGTTGGTTTTCCTTACGTCCATATCATAGATTATTAGTTAGCACTGAAGGGCCGACAGCATACCGCGGCCGGAGAGCAAAGTTAGATATATTGCGTTGCGAAAAACAGCGGAACGAGGGAAAGTTTTTAACAAAATTATAAACATCCCAAAGATTTCGTATTTTTGCATTTGAAGATCCAGCAATCCGATACGAAATGTACACGAACGACCATCAGTTATATGTGGCCAACGCAGCGGGTAAAGCACTCAGTATCTGCGGAAAAATGGCCAATCGCCACGGCCTTGTGGCGGGTGCTACGGGAACGGGCAAGACCGTTACGCTCCAGGTCCTTGCGGAGACTTTCTGCCAGGCGGGCGTACCCTGTTTCATGGCGGACATGAAGGGCGACCTGAGCGGCATCGCCAAGGAAGGCCGTATGTCTTCCTACATTGAGAAGGTCAAGGACGGTTTCGGCATCCCCGAGCCGGTCTTCGCCCCCTGCCCCGTCATTTTCTACGACGTCTTCGGCGAACAGGGGCACCCTATGCGCACGACCATTTCCAATATGGGACCGCAGCTGCTCTCGCGCCTGATGGGGCTGAACGAGACGCAGTCCGGCGTACTGGACATCGTCTTCCGCGTCGCCGACGAGCGGGGCCTCCTGCTCATCGACATCAAAGACCTGCGGGCGATGCTCAACTACGTCAGCGGGCACGCAGCGGAGCTGCAGACTACCTACGGCAACATCAGTTCCGCCTCCGTCGGCGCCATCCAGCGGGCCATCCTTTCCCTCGAAAGCCAGGGTGCGGACAAATTCTTCGCCGAACCGGCCTTCGACATCTTCGACCTGCTGCGCGTCCAGGGCGGCAAGGGCGTCATGAGCGTCCTTGCGGCGGACAAACTGATGATGAACCCCAAACTCTATTCGAGTTTCCTGCTCTGGCTGCTCAGCGAACTGTATTCCACCCTGCCGGAAGTCGGGGACATGGAACTGCCCAAGATGGTCTTCTTCTTCGACGAAGCGCATACCCTCTTCGAGGACACCTCCCCTGCACTGACCGCCAAGATCGAGCAGGTCGTGCGTCTGATCCGGAGCAAGGGCGTGGGCATCTACTTCGTTACGCAGAATCCTACGGATATTCCCGATGCCATCCTCGGGCAGTTGGGCAACCGCGTACAGCACGCCCTGCGGGCCTACACGCCCAAGGACCAGAAAGCCGTACGCAGCGCAGCGGAGACTTTCCGTCCCAATCCCGATTTCAAGACGGCCGATGTCATCACCACCCTCGGGACCGGAGAAGCACTGGTCTCCTTCCTCGATGAAAAGGGCACGCCGGCGATGGTAGAACAGGCCAAGATCCTCTTCCCGCTGAGCCAGATCGGCGCACTGACCGAAGCGGAGCGCGGCGAAATCATCCGCCGCTCCCCCATCGCCGGACGCTACGATACGATGATCGACCGGCACAGCGCGTTCGAAGCCCTGCTTGAAGATGCCGAAAAGGCGGCCGCCGAACAGGAGGAACAGCAGAAGGAAATCGAAGCGAGAAAGGCAAAGACCGGCGGCTTTGGCGCACTCTTCAAGAAAGTCGCCGTCACGGCCGGAACGGCTTTCCTGACCTCGCTCGCCAGCAATGCGGTCAGCGGTATGACCAACGGCGGCAAGAAAAGCAAGAGCAAGACCAGCGCCGGACAAAAGGCGCTGAAAAGCGCGACGACCCGTGCCACCAGCGCGCTCGTCCGGGGAACCCTCGGAAACCTGCTGAAATGAAAAGGATAGCGGCTGCAGGCCTGCTGCTCTGTCTCTGCCTGATTGCCGGGGCCAAGGAAAAAGAGAAGGATAAAACCGCCCCTCTGGACCGCAAGGGCTTCTTTACCATTCCCTTCCCCATCGTCAGTTACAATTCGGACCTGGGTTTCAACACCGGCATCTGCGGCGATCTCCTCGACTACGGGAAAGGAGGTCTCTACCCGGATTACCGGCAGAAACTGCATTACGAGGTCTCGTGGTTCACGAAGGGGAAACTGGTCGTTCACGCCGATTACGACTCGAAGGACCTGCTGCCGGACGTCCGCATCGTCGGCGCCGTCACCTGGGACCGCGACCCGATGTGCAATTTCTACGGCATGAACGGCAGCGTCACCCCCTATGTCCGCGAACTGGACCGCAAAGACGGCATCGCAAGGTACTGTTACAACCGGCAGATGGTGCGCGTAATGGGCAATGTCGCCGGGAAGATTTACGGCCCCCTGAAATGGGCGGCAGGCATTTCCTGGCGTTACTACAAGGCCGGGGCCATCAGTATGGAGGGCTATGATCCGGAGCGCACCCTTTACACCGAGTATCTGAACGCCGGCCTGATTTCCCCACAGGAAGCCGGCGGCGGCCATCATCTGGACCTGCGCGCCGGATTCGAATTCGATACCCGCGACTACGAGCCCTGCCCGAACAAAGGTATCTGGGCGGAGCTGATGCTGGTCGGCGGCCCCGATATCACCGGCGGGCCCTGGTCCTACGTCCAAATGGCCGCCCGCTGGCGGCAGTATCTTACGCTTATCAAGGAAGGACGCCTGATCTTTGCCTACCAGCTGGCCTGGCAGCAGACCCTGTGGGGCAGCCTTCCTTTCTATATGCTGCAGGAATTCAATACCCTCCGGTTCAAGCAGCCGATGACCGAGGGACTGGGCGGGGCCAACACCCTTCGCGGCGTACTGGGTAACCGCCTGCTGGGCGAAGGTTACGCCTGGACCAACTTCGAATTACGGAGCAGGATCTTCAGTTTCCGCGCCTTCAAGCGCTTCGACATCGATCTCGGGCTCAATCCCTTCTGCGACCTGGGCTGGATTACCAAGCCTACCCGTCTGGAAGCCTTCACCGCGCACACGACGCGCGAAATCGAAGACCTGCGCCGGGAAGCGTGCAGGATGCACGGCGACGCAGGTCTGGGATTCAAACTCACCCTCAACGGCAGTTATATCCTGTCTGTGGAATGGGCGATGCCCTTCCGTCGCGACGATGGCGACTACGGGCTTTTCATTACGATGAATTACGCATTCTAGCCGAAAGCCCGGCTTCCTACTTCAGATGCTCGTAGGTAAAGGCCTCCCAAGGAAGGTCGGCATCGGCCTTGCCCTTGTCCAGGATATCCACGATATGCATCAGCAGCGGAAAATCCTTGAGGTCCACCAGTCCGAGTTCCGCTTTGCGGCGGATGGCCTGGCCCATGACGCGGGTAATGACCAGACTCTCCAGCGTAATGCCGGCCAGAGCCTCGGTCACCTGGTCATAATTGAGTCCCTGTCCCATCAGGACACCGCAGCGGCGGGTACGGCCGCTGAAAATGGTCACGTAGAGGTCGCCCAGTCCGATGCACTCGCTCTCGAAACTGCCGCCCTGGAGTTGCATCAGCGCGTGGGTCTCGCGGACAGCCTGGGTAAAGGTACCGGCCTGGGAATTATAGTGCTGGGGCTCGTTCTCCCCGTGCCAGCGGGTGTTCAGGCCCACGGCCAGGGTGACAGCCATCGCATAGGCGTTCTTGAGCGCGACGGCGCTTTCAAGGCCGATGACGTCGTTGGTCAGGGAAACGTGGTAGTAAGGACGCTGCATGGCCTCTTTCATCATACGCAGGGCCGCGCTGTCCTTGCCGCAGAATCCCACCTCGGAAGGATCCATGAACACCAGTTCATAAGAGGTGCAGGGACCGCCGATGGCGCAGATCGTCCGCTGGATGCCGCGCTTGGCAAGTTCGCTCTCCCAGTAGCCGGGATATGAGAGCAGCGTTCCGTCTTCCGTCGCCCGCAGGCCCTTGGTCACGGAGAGGACCGGCATCGCCGGATCCAGCTGCATCAGGATCTCATCCAGGAACCAGTCGACGCCGAAGGAAGAAACGCCGCCGATCACGAAATCAGAGCCCTTCACTACCTCTTTCCAATCCTTGAAATAATGGAACTTCACATTCTCAGGGAAAGGACGGCAGAATTTCTCATGCTTGTTGGTAGCGATATAGCTATCGATGATTTCATCATCCAGGCAAGTACCAACAATATGCACATCATTCCCGTTTTCAGCCGCGGGAAAGGCCAAAGCAGAGCCCATCATACCGGCCCCGATAATTGTGATTTTCTTTTTCATTATCATTGAGATTTTAAAAAGTGCACGTGCACGCAACTGCAAAGTTAGACAAATTTTCGCAACTGTCAACATTTTTTGTAACTTTGGACGTGATTCACAATGCAGCTACGATATTTGACGTCGCCCGCCTGGCCGGCGTATCGCGCGGAACCGTGGACCGGGTGGTCTACGGGCGCGGGCGCGTGTCTCAAAAAACGCAGGAGAAAGTCAGGAAAGCCATCGAGCAACTGGGCTACAGCGCCAACCCCAACGCCTCTTCCCTGGCCAACCGGAAAGAATACCTCTTCGTCTGCCTGATCCCTGAACACAAAAAGGGTGAGTACTGGGAGGAAATCGAAAAGGGCTTCATCGAAGGAGCGAAATCCATACTCTTCGGAGCGGTCAGACTCGATATCCGCTACTACGACCAGACGGACGCCGAATCCTTTGTCCGCGCCAGCCGGGAAATTCCGGCCCTGCACCCTTCCGGGGTCATCCTGAACGCCGTCTTCAAGGACGAGGTCAGTGAATTCGCCGCGACGCTGAGTGACAATGCAATCCCCTACGCTTTCGTGGACAACAAAATCGACGACCTCGACTATACCCTGTATTATGGTGTAGATCCGTATAAGAGCGGCGCGCTGGGAGCCTTCCTGCTGACGACCCGCTGTCAGGTGCGCGAAATCGCCCTCATCCGCCTGATCCGCGACAGCCGGCACAAGGCCGACCCCAACGCCCCCCGCCGCCACGGCTTCGTAGATTATATCGAAGAGAATTTCCCGGACTGCGTACTGCATACCCTCTTCATCCACCCGGACCGGCCGGAAGAAACCCTCCGGACCCTGGAGCAGTTCTTTGCGCAGCATCCGCAGGTCAAGCACGTCGCCATGACCAATTCCCGCGTCTGGCTGATTGACGAATACCTCAGCAAGAATCCGGACAGCGAGCGCATCGTCGTCGGATTCGACGACCTCGAAAAGAACCTGGAGAGCCTCAAGAAAGGCCATCTGGAATACCTCGTAACCCGTCACATCCCGCAACAGTCCTTCAAGGCCCTCACGGAATTCGCCCGCTGCGTCATCAAGGGGACGGCTCCGCAGCGGCGCAACAACTACGTCCACATGGACATCCTGCACCGTCGCAACCTCGATGATTATTAGGCAATCGTCAAAATTTTTGCTATCTTTCGCCGTTTTTGCGCATGAAGCCGTATTCTAAAGAAATCAAGAGGGTGAACGACTGGCTCGAGGAACTGAAAAAGGTCCGCGAGCTATTCAGCGAATTGCAGGAAGGCGTCGTCTCTATCGAGAACGAACTGAATGCACTGGACTCCGCCCTGCCCGGCGACCGGGAGATCGTCCTGATGCCGGAAGGACCGGAGAAGGAACAGCTCCAGAAACTGCTGAACCTGCTCAACGAAGCCTACAACGAGGTCGATGACATCCTGGGCGCACCGGAGGACGAAATGACCGGCGCACCCGTCGGCACCGCCTTCTCTCCGGAAGCCCGCGGCAACTCCGGGAACAACCCTTCCCTGGACGAAATCATGCAGCAACTCCAGCAGTTCAGAAGCAAAACCGCAAGTTAGGCATGGAGAAGTACACCGCCTTGCTGGGCAATCTCTGGCCTGAATTCCAAAAAACGCTCCGCACGCAACTGGCGACGGACATTCCCCTGCTTGCCAGCATCGACGAAAAACTGATCCGCAACAGCGGAAAGATGCTCCGGCCGATGCTTGCGCTGCTCATTGCGCGCGCTGCCGCCGTCAGCGATGCCCGGGACTGCGTCTGCGTCGCCGCCGCCACGGAAATCCTGCACAACGCTACCCTGCTGCACGACGATGTCGCCGACCAGAGCGCCCTGCGCCGCGGTGCCCCAACCCTCTTTTCGCAGATGGGCGCCGGCCCCGCCGTCATGGTGGGCGATTTCTGGCTCGCCTCGGCCGTCGGCTGCATTATGGACATTAAGGTGCGCGACCGCATCATCCCCCTCTACGCCAGCGTCCTGCGGCTGCTGAGCGAGGGACAGCTGCTGGAACTGGCCAAGGCACAGTCGCCGGATGCCGATGAAAACGACTATCTGCGCATCATCTACTGCAAGACGGCCTCCCTCTTCGAGACCGCCTGCCGCTCGGCCGCCATTGCCGCCGGCGTCGATGAAAAGCAGGAGGAAGCAGCGGGAGCCTATGGGAAAGCCCTCGGCATGGCCTTCCAGATCCGGGACGATATTTTCGATTACGGCGATGCGGACGACATCGGCAAACCGGTCGGCATCGACCTGGAAGAAGGCAAGGTGACGCTGCCGCTCATCGGCGCGCTCAAGCGCAGCGGGAAACCCGCGGAAGCGCTGCTTGCGCAGAAGGTTCCGTTCGAGCAGATTCGCTCGTTCGTGATGGAAAACGGCGGGCTGGACTATGCCCGCAAAAAAATGGATGCCTACATCGCCCAGGCCATCGGCGCCCTGCAGGCCTTCCCCGCTTCAGAATTCCGCAATGCCCTTACTGAGATTGCCGCTTTTGTCGGTAGTCGCAAAAGCTAGCCTGGCTGCGATAGGGCAGCCCTATTGCAGCTTACTTCGTGTTTTCCCGATACAGGAAGCGGCGGATCTTCTGCGTCGCCGTCTTCTTGAAAGCCTCCGTCACGAACTCCACCCGCGCCAACGCACTGTTCTTGCGCACCCGCTCGTTGACATAATCGCGGATCTTGCTGCCAAGACTGGGCTGCGGGACCTCCGCGCTATCTTCCATCTTGACCAGTGCCACCAGCTTCTTGTCCCTTTCCACCACCAGCGACTCGCT
Source organism: Bacteroidales bacterium (assembly GCA_016282145.1). GTDB lineage: Bacteria > Bacteroidota > Bacteroidia > Bacteroidales > UBA932 > Cryptobacteroides. Next base: position 7,275 of record JAEEJZ010000014.1, read on the forward strand.
CACGGCCGGGTAATTGTTGATGACCTCCTCGATTTCCTCCGGATAGATATTCTCGCCGTTGGCGCCCAGGATTACATTGCCCAGACGGCCGCGGATATAATAGCGTCCCTTCGCATCCACCGTCGCCAGGTCGCCGGTATGGAACCAGCCGTCAGGCGTAATGACGGAAGCGGTACGCTCGGGATCCTTGTAATAGCCCAGCATCACGTTCGGGCCGCGGGCGATGATTTCACCCTCTCCGGTCTGCGGATTGACATCCGCCAACTTCACTTCCACCCCGTAGGCAGGTACGCCGATGGAGCCTACAGCCGTCTTGCCCACACAGGCATTCGTAATCAGAGGAGAGGTCTCCGTCAGGCCGTAGCCGATGGCGTAGTTGAAGCCGGAACGGTGCAGGAAACGCTCGACATCCGGATTCAACTTCGCGCCGCCGATGCCGAAGAACTGGATTTTCCCACCAAGATTCTTGTTCAACTGCGACCCCAGCAACTTGCAGAGCAGCCAGGGCGTATGACGGTCCATCCAGGAGAGTACGGGACTCTCCGTCACTTTCTTGCGGATCAATTTATGGATCTTCTCGATGATGAGCGGCACGGTACAGATCAGCGCCGGGCGCACGGAGCGCATGGCATCCAGCAGCACGCGCGGCGTCGGGAGACCGTGGATATAATAGACCGATGCCCCCGCGTAGATGGGGTACAGCATCCCGAAGGCCATCTCGTAGGCGTGCGCCATCGGCAGGATGGACATCCAGCGGTCGTTGCAGGTCGCTTTCTGGGCGTGCCAGGCTTCCAGCACGCTGTGCGACAGGTTCCCGTGACTGAGCATCACGCCCTTGGCCTGTCCGGAAGTACCGGAAGTATAGATGATCGTCGCCAGGGTATTGCGCTCGGGCACCGCCTCCCCTCCGGGAACGGCGGCCTCGCCGGTCGTACTGACGACGGAGAAATCCTCCATGTCGATGACCGCCGCAAGACGGTCGCGGTCGCTGTCGGAAAGTTTGCTGCGCTGGGATTTGGAAATGATCAGGGCCTTCGCTTCGGAATGCTCCAGGATCTTTTCCAACTCCGGGGCGGAACAGCCGGCCAGCAGGGGCACGGCCACCGCCGCATACGCGACACAGGAAAAGAAGGAAACCGTCCAATGGGGCATGTTCTCGGCGAGAATCGCCACCTTGTCGCCCGGACCGATGCCGTAGCGCTGCAGGAGCGCGTGCACCTCCTTGACCTTTTCCTTAAAAGAATCAAATGTATAATGTTGTCCTCCATCCACGAACTGGGCAAAGGGCCTGTTTTTCCACATTTGCGTTGCCTCCCTGAACAGGGTAGCCAGCGTATCGAATTGATAATACTTTTGCATGGCGCGCAAAGGTAGTAATTTTCTCCGATTTATTCTTATCTTTGCGCCGCTAACATACTAGGGGTGTCCCGCTGCGGCGGGGCTGAGAACATACCCTTGAACCTGATACGGATCATACCGGCGTAGGAAATGAAAAAAGTCTTGCTTTTCGCGGCTGTCAGCCTGATGGGGCTCGCCGCAAACGGCCCTGCCCAGGCGCAGGAAGCCGATTCCCTGAAAACCGAACAACTGGAAGCAGCGGTCATCCTCTCCAGCGGAACCCCGCGCAATGCGCCCTTCGCAGTGTCCGGCATCACCCGCACGGAACTCGAGCAGTTCGCCTCGTCCGTCCGTGAACTCCCCTACCTCTTCAGCAGCACGCCCGGCGTGGTCGCCAGCAGCGACAACGGCCTCGGCACCGGAACCACCTACCTCCGCATCCGCGGCTCCGGCGACTCGCGCATCAATGTCACCCTGGACGGCGTGCCGCTCAATTCTCCGGAGGACCAGTGCGTCTTCTGGGCGAACATGAACAGTTACGCCGCCTTCCTGGGCAGCGTGCAGATCCAGCGCGGCGTAGGCGCTTCGAGCAATGGCGACGGCGCCTTCGGCGGCACCGTAGCCCTGCGCTCAAAAATGCCTTCCACAACCTTCGAAGCCCGCATCGACGCATCGTACGGCAGTTACAACAGCTCCCGCATCGGCGGTTCGGTCTCCTCGGGACTGCTCGGCGGGAAATGGATCGTAGAAGGCACTTTCCACCACAGCGCTACCGACGGCTACATCCACGGCACGGCGGGTCGCGGCGGCAGCTGGATGGCGGGCGTCACCTTCTTCGCTACTCCCTGGCTGATGCTCCGCTACCGCAACATCGGCAACTACGAACACACGGGACAGGCCTGGAACGGGGTTGAAACGCTCGGGGAATTCGCTTCCTATGCCGATATATACGCGGTCGGGCTGGGACGCTACAACGGCCTGTGCGAGCAGCGCTTCCGCAACGAAAAAGGCATCTGGGCCTTCTCGCCCTATCCGCAGATCACCACGGACAACTTCGTTCAGGACCACAACCTGCTGAGCGCCGATTTCCGTCTGGGAGCCCGCTGGAAGCTCTCCGCAACCCTGCACTACACCTGGGGCAGCGGCTACTACAGCAACTTCCAGAACGACGCCAAACTCTCCAAATTCGGGCTTGAGCCGCTCCAGCTGGAGGACGGCAGCCTCCTCAAGAGAAGCGACTTCATCCGCAAGAAGGGGCTTACGCAAAATCACGGCGGCCTGATCGTCAGCGCCAACCGCCACTCCGAAAAACTGGACCTCTTCCTCGGGCTGAGCTCTTCCTGCTTTGCGGGCACCCATTACGGCTACCTCACCTACATCGGCAACGCCGCGCTGCGCCAGGCCATCCTGCCGGACGGCGGCGACTACCGCTATTACCTCTCCGATGCGCAGAAACTCGACGAAAGCGTCTATGCCAAGGCCTCCTGGAAAGTCGGCGCAGGCTTCTCGCTCTACGGCGACCTGCAGTTCCGCTTCGTGCACTACCATCTGGGCGGCGACTACAACATCACCCGCAACTATCCCTTCTTCAACCCCAAAGCGGGCGTAGAATGGCAGCGGGGCGCCCATACGGCCTTCGCTTCCTTTGCGATGGCGAACCGCGAGCCCGAACGCAACAACTTTACCGACAACGGCAGTTACGGCCCTCCCCGGCCCGAACGGCTCTTCGACTACGAATTGGGATACAATTACGACGGCCGCATCTTCCGCGGCGCGCTCACCTTATACTATATGGACTACAAGGACCAGTTCGTGCAGACCGGAGCCCAGAGCGACATCGGCGAAGCGCTGACGACCAACATCGCCCGCTCTTTCCGGACCGGTGCCGAACTCAGCCTGGGCGTGCGCGCCACATCCTGGCTGGATTTCGAAGCCGACGGGGCCTTCTCCCTGAACCGCCTGAAGGAATTTGAAGAGGTCGTGGACAACTGGGACGGGGATCCGGTGCACGTGCAGTACGACGATGCCCCGCTCGCCTACTCCCCCGCCATCGTCGCCGGCGGCGGCTTCCGCCTGCACTGGGGCGATGCCTATGCCCGCTGGCGCACTTCCTACGTCTCCCGCCAGTATCTGGACAACACGGGCTGCAAGGAAAGGAGCATTCCGGGCTACAGCCAGTCCGACCTGGAACTGGCCTGGACCCTGCGTCCGCAGGTAAAGGCGCTCAAGGGCGTGAAATTTTCGCTCTTCCTGGGCAATCTGCTGGATTCCCACCACGCCACCGGCGGCTGGGTCTATTCCGCCGTCAGCGCAGAGAGCGGCTACACCCTGGACCACCGGTATATGGAAGCGGGATATACCGCATCGGCGGGCTTTACCGCCCTCGCCGCCATCAGCATCCTCTTCTGATATGGGCGCCTTCCTGAGTCAGCACGGCCTGGAAATCCTGGGCGTCATCCTCGGCCTGATTTACCTGCTGCAGGAATTCCGGCAGAGCCCCGCCATGTGGGTGACCGGCATCATCATGCCCTGCATCTCGCTCTTCGTCTATTACCGGGCCGGCCTGTACGCCGATTTCGGCATCGACATCTACTACATCCTGGCGGCGGTTTACGGCTTCATCGTCTGGAAAAAGGGAGGGAAAAGCGGGGAGGAACTGCGCGTGTCGCATATGCCCTTGCGGATGATACTGCCCTTCAGCCTGCTCTTCCTCGCGGTGTTCGCGCTCATCGCCTTCGTGCTGATCCGCTGGACCGACAGCACCGTGCCCATCGCCGACAGCTTCACCACCGCCCTGAGCATCGTCGCCCTGCTGATGCTGGCCCGCAAGTGGATAGAGCAATGGTGGGTCTGGGTCGTGGTAGATGCCGTGAGTGCTGCACTATACGTCTATAAAGGCATTCCCTTCTATGCCGGGCTCTATACCCTCTACACCATACTGGCAGTTTACGGTTACTTCCGGTGGCATAAAAGTTGTCTTGATCAGTCTTAGAAAAAACTGCAATGTTAGGGCACATTTACCCGGATAGGGTTGCGAAGCAACAAGTGCCCGTTATTGCAGTTTTTTCCTGAAAGACACTTTTATTTTTCATGCGAATGAAGTATATTTACACCGATAAAAACTGACCACTATGAAGAGAATCGCCATTGTATGCTCATTGCTTTGCCTTCCCCTTTTCTCCGCCCTTGCCGGAACGCTTACCAGCGTAGCGAAAGTCGAGGAAGCCACCGTCTTTTATAAGGGTGCCACCCTGCGCTGCACGGCTACGGCCGTATTGGAAAAGGGCAGCGGAACCCTGGAAATCAGCGGGCTCTCGCCGAGCATCGACCGCTCCAGCCTGAAAGTCCAGGCCGGCTCCGGCGTGCTGATTTCCGCCGCCGAATTCAGCTCCGGCCGCTTCCAGGATCCGGAAGGGCTCAAGCGACTCGCCGCGATGCGCGATTCCCTCTCCCTGCTGCAGAAGCAAATGCAGGAAAGCGCCAACCGGACCGCCATCCAGGAAAAGATGCTGTCGATGCTGACTGACGGCATCGAGAACAACCTTACGGGACGCAGCACCGGCGCTACGGTAACGGAAATCACGACCAATCTCGACCTTTACCGCAAGAATGCCGAAACCTACTACAAGAACCTCGATGCGGAACACGCCCGCTTCGAGCAACTTTCGGCAGAGGAAGCCGCGCTGCAGGAACGCATCAAGGAAGCCGAGAAAGTCGCCGACAAGTCTTGCGGCATCCTGAAACTCACATTCAACGCCCCCGCAGCCGGAAAGGCGGTCTTCACCGTCTCCTACTACACGGCCGCCGCCCGCTGGACCCCGGTCTATGAGGTCAACGTTGCCGAGATCGGACAGCCCGTAGCCCTGACCGCCAAGGGACAGGTCCGCCAGAGCACCGGTCTGGACTGGAAGCAACTCAAACTGCACCTTTCCAGCGGCAGGCCCGACAAGACGAATGTCGCTCCGACGATGAGCACCTGGCGCCTGGGCTTCAAGACCAATCCCGTCCGCAGCAACCAGGTCATGCTCGCCAAGAGTTCAGCCAGCGACAGGATGGTGATGGAAGAAATGGTCGCGGAAGCCGCTCCCCGGATGGACAGTTACGTGGAGGTTTCCGATGCCGGACTGGAAACCAGTTATGACATCGCCCTTCCGTACGACATCGCCGGTGACGGTTCCCTGACCGACATCGAGCTCAAGAACTACGAAATGCCCGCCAGCTACGAGCACTTCACTGCACCCCGCCTTTCGACGGATGTCTTCCTGACCGCGCAGGTCGCGAACTGGGACAGCTACCGCCTGCTGCCCGGACAGGCGACGGTGACCTTTGCCGGGGCCTACGTAGGCAAGACCACGCTGGACAAGGCCGACAAGGACGGTTCCGTCCGCCTTACCCTCGGCGTCGATCCCTCCGTACAGGTGACCCGCGAGCGGACCGATGAAATGAAGACCCCCGCCTTGCTGGGCAACAGCCTGACCGTCAGTTGCGGCTGGACCAACGTCATCCGCAATGCCGGCAACAAGGCCATACGCCTGAAAGTCCAGGACCAGATTCCGGTCAGCAGCGAAAAGGACATCGAAGTCAGGAACGTCCGCTACGCTCCCGAAGCCGGATACCTGAACAATGTCACCGGCATCATCACCTGGGAGTTCTCCCTGGCCCCGGGCCGGACGCAGGAAGCTAATCTGGAATACAAAGTCAAATACCCCTCCGACAAGACGCTTGACAGCAGCCTGTAGCCGATGACGCCCTTTCTCCAACAGGTAGCCCGTCACTACGCTGTCCTTCCGGATACTTCCGGGCACGTGTTCGTCTTCCCCAACCGCCGCTCGATGCTCTTCTTCAAGAAGTGGTTCGCGCGGGAAACGGCGGGCAGCGGCAGTGTCCGGATGCTTCCGCGGATGGTGACGATGTCCGATTTCTTCGCCGCCATGGGCGGCACGAAGGCCACGGACCGGATTACGCTCCTGTTGCGGCTCTATGATGCCTACAAGGCCCTGAACCCCCGCGCAGAAAGCCTCGACGATTTCATCTACTGGGGCGATGTTATCCTGCGCGATTTTGACGACATCGACAAGTATCTGGTGGATGCCCGCGCGCTCTTTGCCAATATCGGCGAGTTGCGCGAAATCAGCGTTCCCGTATCGGAATATGCAGAAAAGGAGCAGTTGGAAGCGATTTCGCGGCTGCTCGGGCATTTTTCGGAAAAAGTGCTTGCTACCGAAGGCAGGAAAGGCCGCGAGGTCAAGGACAGCTTCCGTTCGCTCTGGAATCTGCTCTATCCCCTGTACTCCGCTTTCCGCGAAGGGCTTGCGGCAGAAGGCCTGGCCTACGAGGGGATGATTTACCGCCGGGTGGCGGAAGCGCTTTCCCGGGAAGGCGGCACGGCGGCCGAGCTCTGCACCCAGGTGTACGGCCAGGGCGCCCGCTTCGTCTTTACGGGCCTGAACGCCCTGAACGCCTGCGAACAGCGGGTGATGCTGAAACTGCGCGATGCAGGGCTCGCCGAATTCTGCTGGGACTGGGGACATCCGATGCTGACGGATACGGAGAACATCGCATCCTTGCTGATGCGGGACAATATCGCCGATTTTCCGCCCGCCTTCCCGGTGGATTGGGAAAAACAGCGGCCCCAGCTGCACATCTGTGCGGTTCCTTCCGGCGTCGGACAGACCCGGCTGCTGCCGCAGATCATCCGCCGTTGCGGCTATGCGGGCAGTGAACCCGATTTTGCGCTGGTGCTTCCCGACGAAAGCCTGCTCGGCGAAGCCCTGAACGCCCTGCCCAGCAGCGTCTCCGACATCAACGTGACGATGGGCGCGCCGCTCAGCACTTCCGAATGGAATTCGCTGATGCGCTCGCTGCTGGAGTTGCAGCTGCATCTGCGTTACAGCGGAAATGAATGGCATTTTTACCATAAACAGGTCAGCGATATCCTCAGTTGCGGCATCGTCCGCAACATTATGAACGAAGAGGAAAAGGATGCGGCCCGGAGCATCCTGGCTGAACAGCGCTACTACTACCCTGCCGCCAGTTTCGCGGGCTTCCCCGTACTGGGCACGCTATTCCAGGCAGTAGTAAGGGATGCCAAACTGGCCGATGCGGATCAAATCCGCGCCCTTGCCGACTGGCAGAAAGCCACCGTGGAGACGATGGCTCCCCTGCTCGGCGCGGAAGCGGAACTGCAAAAGGAATTCGCGCAGCAATACTATCAGTGCCTGAACCGGCTCGCTGATTTCCACCTGGCCGTGCTGCCCCGAACCTGGATGAGGCTGCTGGACAAGCTGACGGCCGTGATCACCGTTCCCTTCGAAGGGGAGCCGCTGACGGGCCTCCAGCTGATGGGACCGCTCGAGACGCGGGCCCTGGACTTCAAGAATATCGTCATTCTCAGCGCCTCGGAAGGCAGTTTCCCCGCCCGAGGCAACAGTCCCAGTTTCATCCCGCCGGAATTGCGCCTGGCCTTCGGACTGCCCAGTTATCGCAGCAAGGATGCCATCTGGGCCTACTATTTCTTCCGGCTCATCGCCCGCGCGGAACAGGTCTGGATGGTGTACGATTCTCGCACGGAAGGCCTGAGCACCGGCGAAGAGAGCCGCTACGTCAAGCAACTGCGCTACCGCTATGACGGGAAGTACGTGGACCTGAAGGAGTATGCCGTTCAGGCGGAAATCTCCGTAGAGGGAGAAACGGAGGAAAGCCTGCCCAAGACGGAAGAAGACCTGGAAAAGATACGGCAGATGACTTTCTCCGCCTCCTGTCTCCAGGATTATATCGCCTGCCCTGCGCGTTTCTACTACAAGCATATCCGGAAAATCCGGGAATCCCGCGACGTGGGAGAAGGACTGGATCCGGCAGGCTTCGGCAATGTGGCGCACGCGGTACTCAAGGACTTTTATCAGCCGGGAGCGGTCAGCGCGGAAATGCTGCGGGACGCCCTGGCCCGGGAAGACGAACTGCGAGAAAAGGTCCGTGCCGGCATCTGCACGGAACTCAAGACCCTGGAGGTGGAAGGGCGCGACCTCATCGAGGCGGAAGCCCTTGTTTCCTTTATCCGGAAAGTACTGGAAAGGGATCTGGAGCGGCTGGAAGCCGGCGGGCAGCTGGTCATCGAATCCGCGGAAAAAACCTATTTCGCCAAGATCTGCGGGCATAATTTCAAAGGGACCATCGACAGGTTGGACGCCCCGGGCGCCAATCTGCTGCGCGTCGTGGACTACAAGACCGGCAGGGATGATCCGGAGGTCCTGACCCTCAGCGATTCCGACAAGGCCTTCCACGGGAAGAACGCTTCCCACTACAAGGCGGCCCTGCAGTTCTATCTCTATGACCGTCTGGTGGAACCCCTGCGCAAAGGCAGGCGGCTGCTTAATGCGATGTATGCCAAGAACAGCCTCTTCGCCGCTCCGGTGCTCGATTACGAGGCCGACGGTACCTTTATGGACGGGGCGGAAGAAGGCCTGAAGCAAGTCCTTGCCGAGATGGAGGATCCCTTGGTGGATTTCCTCCGCAACAAGGAGCAATGCGGCTATTGTGATTTCAAACGGCTCTGCAAGCCTTCGGAGGAGGAGTGATATGAAGAACGTCAATGAAATCATGAAAGCCTCCGCGGGCTCCGGAAAGACCTATAACCTGGCCCTGCGCTACATCAGCCTCCTGCTGAACGGGGACGAAACCTTCCCCCACCGCCATATCCTCGCCGTGACCTTTACCAACAAGGCGACCGCCGAGATGAAGCGGCGCATCCTGGACGAATTGTATGTCATGGCGACGGATCCTCAGCAATCCCCCTACCGCAAAGAATGGCCTGGCGTGGACGATGAGACGCTGCGCCGGCGCGCCTCGCGGGCCCTCGGCGAAATCCTTTCCGATTACGGCTCCTTCGCCGTCAGCACCATCGACCGCTTCTTCCAGCAGGTGCTGCGTGCCTTCTCGCGCGAAATCGGCCAGTTCTCCGAATATCAGGTGGAACTCGACCGCCAGAGCCTGATCGACGAAGCCGTCGCGCGGGTGCTGGCATCCCTTTCCGAAGAGGATTCACCGCTACGCGCTGCCCTGACCGACCACTCCCTGGGCAAATTGAAAGAAGGCGAGACTTTCCATATCGACGCCCTGGTCAGCGATTTCGCGCAGGCCTACTTCAAGGAGCAGTTCGCCCAGAAGGCAAAACAGAACGGCATCTGCGAAGACAAGGTCTTCTCGGAGCAGAATATCCTCAGCCTGCAGAAGGCCTGCGACAAGAGCATCAAAGCCTTTGACGCGGCTTTCCGCGCCGCCGTCCGGGAACTGGATGAACTGACCCGCCAGTATCCTGAACAGGATTTCCCCGCGAACTTCCTGAAATACATCGCCAAACTGGGGGCCTATGAAAGCGGAGATGCCCTCGCCCCGAACGATAAGGATTATTGGACCAATACCCTGGAAGACGGTTGCCTGGCCTTCAAGAAGCCCGCGCAGAAGAAATACGGCCCCTCGGACGGAGAAGCCCTCGGCAAGGCCTGTTGGAAAGTCGAGCGGCTGATCCGCGAGGCGTGGCCGGAGCGCAAGACCGCCGTCCTGCTGCTCAGGCAGGCTCCCCTTTTCCGCACGGCGGAGGCGCTGCGCAAGGCCTTCTCCGAAGTGCTGAAGGACCGGGGCGTCCTCAGCATCGACGACACCAACCAGATCCTGCACGAGATAATCGGAGAGACGGATACGCCCTTCATCTATGAGAAGGTCGGCGTCCGCTTCCAGCACTTCCTCCTGGATGAATTCCAGGATACCTCGACCGTACAGTGGGAGAATTTCCTTCCGTTGCTCAAGAACATCAGCGGCGGCTCGCTCTACAACCTGATCGTAGGCGACGTGAAGCAGAGCATCTACCGCTGGCGCAGCGCCCGCTGGGACATCCTCAAAGAAAAGGTCGCCCAGTCGCTGCAGAATATCCGGGAGACCCCGCTGGATGTCAACTGGCGCAGCGCCCGGGCCATCGTCGATTTCAACAGCGAATTCTTCAAGACCTACGCACAAAGGCTGGATGCGATTTACGCCGATGTTGCCGGCAAGTCCAGCCAGGGCCTGATTGCCTCCCTCTATGCGGATGTACGGCAAAAGACGGGCAAAACGCAGCTGAAAGGCAGCGTGGAATTCGATTTCGGTCCCTGGCAAGACGGGGACGAACTGGACCGCAGCGCCGAAGCCGTGAAGGATGCCCAGTCCCGGGGCTTCGCGCTCAGGGACATCGCCGTCCTGGTCCGCAGCAACAGCCTGGGTTCCAGAGTGGCGGCCCGGCTGCTCCGGGAAGGCATTCCCGTCGTTTCCAACGACTCGCTGAAAGTCTCTTCCTGCCCGCTGGTCCGGAAAATCGCCGCCCGGCTCGCCCTGATGGACAATCCCGACGATACGCTCAGCGCCTATGAGGCGGGAGCGGATTTCCAACCGGCCGATTTCCACGCCGGATACGCGCTGGGAGACCTGGTGCAGAGCCTGATCGCCTGCGAGAAAAAGGAGGAAGTCAATGCCGCCACCCCCTACCTGCTGGCCTTCGTGGACCGGGTGCGGGATTTCGTGGCGCGCAACGGGAATTCCCTGCACGGCTTCCTCGAAGACTGGAAGACGGAGGGCGTCAAGGCCGCGATTTCCTCACCGGAAGGCAGCGATGCCGTCACCATCATCACGATTCACAAGGCCAAGGGACTGGACTACCCCTTCGTCATCCTGCCGCTGCCCAGGAGCAGTTCCTTCATCAGCACCCAGAGCCATTCCTGGGAACTTCCCGGCATTCCGGCCAACTCGCCGCTCGCCGCAGCGGAGAAGGCCATTTACGACGTTCCTACGGCTTCGCTCGCAGACACCCTCTTCCGGGACAGTTATGAAGAGGAACTTCTGCTCTCGATGATCGACGATATCAACACCTGGTACGTGGCGATGACGCGGGCCACCACGGCCATGCATATCATCGTACCCAAGGTACAGGAAAAGCGGATTTCGGGCGAACTGCGCTCCTTCACCCAGGGCGCTTGCCTCTGGGGTGCAGACGAGCCTGCGCGCAAGGCGGAAGACAAAGAAAAAGACAAGGGACGGGAAGAACTGCCCCTTTGCTACCTGGACGACGATATCGATGCCGCCGCACCCCGGCGCCTGGCCATCCGGCACAGCGCGGAAGATTTCTTCCGGCAGGGGCAGAACCTGGAGAATGCCCGCCTCAGGGGCATCGTGATGCACCATATCCTGGAGAATGTGCGCAGCGCGGAGGACCTGGCGGCCTCCGTGGATGCCGCCTGCCGGGAAGGCCTGCTGGGCGAAGCGGAGGCGCAGGATGCCCTGCAATTCCTCTCCGCGGCCCTGAACGGCGTTTCGGGCAAAGGCTGGTTCAGGGAGGACAGCGCGCAGGTGCTGGACGAGCGCGACCTTTGCGACCGGGATGGCAACATCCACCGTCCGGACCGCGTCATCATCCGGGACGGCCGGGTAGAGATTATCGATTACAAGTTCGGCGTACCGGAGCGCGAGCACCACGACCAGGTCCGACGCTATATGCAGCTATACCGGGACCTGGGCTACCCGGATGTCCGCGGTTACCTCTGGTATGTCAGTGAAGATAAAGTAATTAACGTTTAACCCTATACAATCACAAAGCGTATGAAAGCACTGAAATTCCTCCTTGTCGCAGCAGCCGCTGCCCTCTTCTCCTTCCAGGTTCAGGCCATCAACCTGACGAACGGAAATGGCCTCAAGGCGGGTTCCGCCCTCCTTTCCCTGTACACCCAGTACAAGTCCACAGGGAAACTGGACCTCTCCAATCCGACCAACCTGAACAACCTGATGACCCTGGTCTCCAACATCAAGGGACTGGATCAGCTGACCAACAAGGTACCTTTCCTGAACGGACTCATCTCCGGTTCCAAGAACCTGGTGAACAAGAACAACTCCGACTCCGTGCTGAGCAGCCTGACCCAACTCTCCGGACTCGACCTTTCGTCGCTGAGTTCCTCCAGCGCCTCTTCCGCAGTGACCGGAGCCCTTTCCAAGATTGCGACGGGAGCCGCATCGGCCGGAAGCAGCAATTCTTCAGCCATGTCCTCCGCGACGAACATCCTCTCCGGACTGTTCAAAACCATCAAGTAAATGTACCGCATCAAATCGGACAAACGCATTGAAAAGTCCGTCGCAAACATCTGCGACGGACTTTATCAGTGCTTAAAGGAAAAATCCTTCAGCAGCATCACCGTTAACGAAATTACGGATGCCGCCGGGGTGAGCCGCGCCACTTTCTACCGGATTTTCGATTCGCCGCAGGATATCCTTTCCTACCTCTGCGACCAGTTGATCGTCGATGTCGTGAACTATCTGATGAGCGCCAACAACTACAGCGCCGCCAAGATCCGCGCCGACAGCCTCAATATGTGGCTCAGCAAGGCAGACCTCATCTCTGCCATCTACAATTCAGGGAATCCCAACATCCTGAGCGACTGCCTGCAGAAATACCTCAAGAGCAGTTATTTCACCGGAATAGGCGTCATCACCCAGGACGAGATGGATTACCTCCAGGAAACCCTCTCCACCATCCTGGATGCCGTGCTCCGCGTATGGCTGCGGCACAATAAAAAAGAGAGCGCCGAGGAAATCCTCGGGCTCTATAGCAAAATCGCCTCGATTATCGGTATTATCTTTAATTGAGGATCGCGTCCGCGAGTTGCTCCAGCGCCGGCAGATCCGAAGATTTCATCCGGCTGCGGAGCGTCACGACGGGCTCCAGGAGCGTTACGTCCTTCATCGCTCCGAACATTTCCTTCATCACGCGACCAGCGGACGGTGCCCAGGAGCCGTTCTCCACGATTGCGACCTTCCTTTTGCTCCAGCCCTTGATCTGCAGGCGGTGCAGGAACTGATGCATCGGCGTAAAGAGTCCACCGTCGTAGGAAGAAGCCATCGCGACGAGCTTCGGATAGCGGAACGCATCTTCGACATTTTCTGCGAAATCGGAGCGGCAAAGGTCGCTCAGCACCACCTTCGGTGCCCCTTTCTCCAGCAGGATACGCTCCAGTTCCCTGGCAGCCGCAAGGGTGCCGCCGTGAATCGACGCGCAGGCGATGAAGATGCCGTCGGTCTCCGCCTCGTACTTGCTCCAGGTGTCGTAGAGCGAAAGGTATTCGCCCAGATTGTCCTCCAGCAGCGGACCGTGGAGCGGGCGGATGGCCTTGATGTCCAGCGCGGCGGCCTTGGCGAGCAAAGCCTGCACCTGTACCCCGTATTTTCCCACGATATTGAAGTAGTAACGGCGTGCCTCGCAGGCCCAGTCGTCATCGTCACGGCCGTAGAAGCCGCATTTCGAGAGGGCGCCGAATTTGCCGAATCCGTCGGCGCTGTAGAGCACGCCGTCCGTCTCGTCGAAGGAGACCATCACCTCCGGCCAATGCACCATCGGAGCGGCGATGAAACGCAACTTGTGGCTGCCCAGGTCCAGTACATCCCCTTCCTTTACCGCCAGGGTGCGGCCTTCGAGCGCAATGCCTTCGAAGAACTGGGAGAGCATCGCAATGGCCTTGGCGCTCGCGACCAGTTGCAGGGCGGGATAGCGGTCCAGCATCTGCGCAATCAGCGCCGAGTGGTCGGGCTCCATATGGTGTACCACCAGATAATCCGGCTGGCGGCCGTCCAGGGCCTGGGCAAGGTTGTCGAACCACTGCGCGCCGACGGCGGCATCCGCCGTGTCGAGCACTGCGATTTTCTTGTCCAGGATTACGTAGGAGTTATAGGCCATCCCTTCCGGGACGATGTATTGGCTTTCAAAAAGGTCAAGTTCAAGGTCGTCTGCGCCGATATAGGCGACGTCTGCACTCAGTTTCTTTACGCTCATCGTTATTAATTATATTTCTTGCAAAGATAGTAAATTAATTGCACTCCCTCTTACGGTGCCGAGGGTGGCACGGGCGATGAAAACGAAGCAGTCATTTATTGGAATATTTCAAAACAAATTTTAATTTTGTCTGATGATGAAATGGTTACAAAATGTACTGCTGGCGGTGGCTGCGCTGATTTTGCCGCTGTCCGGCCGCGCGGCGGCTCCCCTGCCGGGACCGGGTGAAACGGTGAGTGCCGCGTTGATCGAGAGCACCGGCATCGACCGTTGGTTTTCCGTATCGGAAATTCCCGACGATGTGTTCGCATCGATGCAGGGAAAGTCCTATAAGAGCGATTGTACCGTTCCCCGCAGCGAATTGCGCTATCTGCGTGTGCTGCACGTGGATGCCGAGGGACGCAGCATCGTCGGCGAAATGGTGGTGAACCGCAGTATCGCGTTGGATGTGATGGAGATTCTGCGGAAACTCTACGAAGCGGGCTATCCCATCGAGCGGATGCGGCTGATCGACCTGTACGATGCGGACGACGAAACTTCGATGCGTGCGAACAATTCTTCATCGTTCAATTTCCGCTTTATTTCGCATACGACGAAGGTGTCCAAGCACGGCGCAGGCATGGCGGTGGACATCAATCCGCTGTATAATCCTTATTATAAGGTATTGAAAGACGGCACGGAGGTGGTCGAGCCCGCTAGCGGACGCCCGTATCTGGACCGTCGCAACGCCTTTGCCTACAAGATTTGCGAAGACGACCTTTGCTGCCGGCTCTTCAAGGAGAGGGGCTTCGAATGGGGCGGCGACTGGAAGAGCTGCAAGGATTATCAGCATTTCGAGAAATGAGCCATTCGCTGCTGTATGGAGAGAACGCATCCGGGAAGAGCCGCCAGGCGGCCCGGACGGTCATGCAGCATCCGACGGACCATTATCTGATTTCATTCCGGGATTCCTACGGCACGCTGGACGACGGGTATTATTACCAGTTGCGCTGGAATGCCCAGGCCATCGACGAGGATACGCCCACGCTGGGGCAGTTGATCGGAAAGGCGGATGCGCTGGCGGACAGCCGCGCCGCCTGGGACGGTCCCGAAAGGCAAGCGGAACTGCGCACACAACGGAAAGCCCTGCTGGACAAGTTGTTACCGCTGTTTGGCTTGGATGCGCTGCTGGACCGCTATATCATTACGCTGTCCAGCGGAGAGTTGCGCAAGTTCAGCCTCGTGAAGGCCCTGCTCTCACTCCCCCGCGTCCTGATACTGGACGCCCCTTTCACCGGACTGGACGCCCGCACGCGCGAAGAACTCGCCCGCCTGCTGGAGGAAGTGGCGGCCGAACTGCAGATGGAGGTGCATCTGCTGATGCAGCGGCTGGACCTCGTGCCCCCGTTTATCCGGGAAAAGCAGACCCTGCCGCCCGGTCCGCTGCCGGAGCCCGATATCGCCGCGATGCGGGAAGCCCTGGCGTCGCTGCCCGTCAAGGACCTGTCCGCCGAGCCCTTTTACCCCTCAGGCGCATCGCCGGAAATTGTCCGCTGCAATGCCGTGAGCATACGCTATGGCAGCCGGACGATCCTGAATTCCCTGGACTGGCTTGTGCGGGAAGGCGAATGCTGGGCCATCGGCGGAGTGAACGGAGCCGGCAAATCGACGCTGCTTTCGCTGGTCTGTGCCGATAACCCCCAGGCCTATGCCTGCGACATCTCCCTCTTTTCCCATCAGCGCGGCAGCGGAGAGAGCATTTGGGAAATCAAGCGGCACATAGGCTACGTCAGCCCGGAACTGCACCGGGCCTGGCAGCGGAACATCCCTGCCCTGGAGATTGTGGCGAGCGGCCTTTTCGATACCACAGGACTGCCGCGCAGGCCGCATCCTGCCGAGGAAAGGACCTGCCGTTTCTGGATGCGGCTCCTGGGCATAGAAGGCCTGGCGGAACGCTCGTTCCTGCATCTTTCCGACGGGGAGCAGCGCCTCTGCCTGATCGCCCGCGCCTTTGTCAAGGACCCCGAACTGCTGGTGCTGGACGAGCCGCTGCACGGACTGGACGAGAAGCGCAGCGCCCTGGTCAAGGAACTCATCGACGCCTTTATGCAGCGCCCTCACAAGACCCTGCTGATGGTCACCCACTTCGAACACGAACTCCCCCGCTGCATCAACCGAAGGCTGGAACTCAGGAAATCGTAATGCTTTCGATTCTCAGGCGCAGGATTCCGGAGGGGACCTGAGCCTCTGCAATTTCACCGACCTTCTTGCCCATCAGGGCGGCCCCGATCGGGGATTTCAGCGAAATCTTGCCGGCCTCAAGGTCCATTTCGTGGGGGCTGACGATTTCGAACTGCATCCGCGTATTGGTCGCGAGGTTCGTGAATTCGACCCGGCTCAGAAGGCTGACCCTGTCTTTGGGGAGGAGGTCGGGATCAATCACACGGGAATGCTCCAGGATCTTCTGCAGGAAACGGATGCGGCTGATGGTTTTCGCCTGGTTCCGCCGTGCCTCCCGGTATCCCGCATTATCGCTTCGGTCCCCCTGGGCGCTGGCCTCCGCGAGATCGTCCTTCACCTTGGGATAAACCTCTTCGACCAGGTGTTTCAACTCCGCAGTAATCTCGTCATATCTTTGCTTTGAGAGGTATTCCATAGCTCAAAGTTAGCAAAAAAAAAATACTTCAGGAACTCCTCCATCGTATTGCGATAGACATTACACGAATATCGATGGAATATGCAAATTTTAATTCAGGGCTACCCCAAATCTGCAAAGACAATCCACTCCGGTGCGTTGTATGTCAGGTATCCGGTCAGAATGACTATAATCAGGAACAGCACTGTCCAGAGCGGCCAGTACTTACGCACGAAACTGCTGGTCCGCCAGCGCCTGGTAAGCAATATCGCGCCTACGATAGCCGCGATATAGATGACAATGTCCAGGGCCATCAGTTCGTGCCGGACAAACACCCAGTAGGAAAAGAATGCAACTATGATCAAGGGGATTACCGCCAGTCCGGCAAGTATCGGCGCTCCGACCTCACGGATGTCCTTGCGGCTTCTGACCAGATAGAGGCTCAACAGTGCCATCGGATAAATAATCATTTTTGCATGCGCCATCACACTTTCCTTCACCGGAAAGATATAGCCCCAAAAATGGTTAAAACACGGCAGATGGTGCACGAAATGCATGCTTGTGCCTATGATGACAAGCAGGATGGCGACTATGACGGTTTCTTTACGGGACATAATACTACTGTTTTTTCATCACTCTTACCGGGAGGTCGGAGCCGATTTCCAGATTGGGGCAGAGCACTTCTACCCCGGTGTCAATAAAACCGCATTTCTCCATCACGCGACCGGAAGCGGGATTCGACGGAAAGTAACTGCCCCAGAGCGTAGTAAAGCCCTTTTCATTAAAACAATAGCCGATAATCAGTTTCAGGGCTTCCGTACAGATGCCCCTGCCCCAGAACGGCCGGGCTATCCAGTAGCCCACTTCGCACTCGTCATCGGCAATCTGAAGGTTGGAGGAAGATGCCGGGAGATAGCCCACGCAACCGATGGCCTCCCCCGCCTCCTTCCAGATGACCGCCCACATCCCTTCTGCCGAGAAAATGGTCCGGATAATCTCCAGACTTTCCTCCACGCTCTTATGCGGCGGCCAACCGGCGCGAGGACCGACCTCAGGGTCGCTGGCATATTTGAACAGCGAGCCGGCATCACTCTCCCGCCACGGACGCAATAATATTCTTTCTGTTTCCAAAACTAATTCCGATTGTTCTAAGCAAATTTAAGGATTTTCAGAAAACCATCAGCAGTTTAGGAAGGAAGATAATAATGCCGATGATTGCAGCCGTTATCGCACAGAGAAGCACTGCACCGGCACAAATATCCTTTACATCGCGAATTCTATCATCCTTTTCAGGCTGTACGATATCGGATAAACGCTCAACGGCGGAGTTGACGGCTTCGGCCGCCAAAACGAGCCCGATGGCGAAGATAACGGATATCCACTCAAGTATTGAAATATGGAAAACCAGGCCGGCAATGATGACAAGGACGGTCACGGTGCAATGTATCCACGCATTATGCTCCTGACGGACAAATACTGTCACTCCCCTCCAGGCGTTCTTGAAACTTGCAAGTCGTGCTACTATGGAAAACCTTTTCTTCATGGCTCAAATAGGAATTTACCAGATAAATGGAATCAGCCGGTACTTCACACGGGTTTTATACTCTTTGTACCCCATCAGGCCTTCCTCCAGCACTTTCTCCTCATTTTTGATACGGGTAACGATGAGGGGAATGTACAGAAGCATAATGGCAAACGAGATGGGTGATGCCAGCACCAGCGGCATAGCCAGGAATAGTAGCGTCGTGGCTGAATACATCGGATGCCTGACGATACCATAGAGACCCGTGTCAATAACCTTCTGATTCTCCTGCACTTCGATGGTGCGGGACAGGTAGGTGTTCTCTCGCAGCACCTCGGCATAAAGCAGGTAGCAAGCCAGGAAGATTACTGCTGATATCCACACGGCCCAATCGGGAAGGATGCACCAGCCAAATCTCCAGTTGAAGCCTGCCACTATGAAGGCGGCAATAAAGAGCAGCCCACTCAGTTTAACGACCATCTTCTGCTCTTTTTCTTCTTCCTTTGCGTTGAGGCGCTTGCGGAGCAATTCCTGATTCTTTGCCATCATCACCAGCCCGGCGCAGAACATCGGCACAAAGAGAATGCCCATCAGAAGCCATCCCTGCCAATAGAGAAAGGAGCCCGCCGGCAGGAAGATCAGCAGACCTAAAATGATCACGCCCAGCAGGAATTTACCTATGGCTTGTATGAAAATATTCTTCTTGTCCATAATGAGCATTCCGATGAATTCCGATATACCAAAGCAAATTTACGGAATTTCCAAATCTATTCAATATTCCTACCTTACTGTTTTACCAGAACTCCGTTGAAATCTATGCCCGCTTCGACGAATGGAAAGACATCGACAAGTTTTATTACTTGAGATGACCTACAGCTGCGGCTGGAAGGGCTACGAAGGCGTCTCCGGCTGGCACGCCAGAGCCGTCGCCCTTCGGGACTGTTTGAAGGAAGACAAGAGAAGATGGAAGCGGTTTCGTTGGTTCAGGGGGACAAAAATAGCTATCGTCCCAGGAACCACTTCCAAGCTGGAACGATGTGAATGATTCCACAAGAATCATCTATCTCCTCTTCCTGATCGCGGATTACGATTGTCATATCAGCGCAATGCGTTAACGCAGCAGCTTCACGTATTCCTTCCAGTTCCCTGCCACGGGTTTCTTTATCTTTCGGCGTCTGATTTTTGCAAAGATGACAACTTTCCTAAATATTAGGAAATAATATCAGAAAACTTTCCTAAAATTCAGGAAAGTTGATTGTGACGTGTCCAGATAAAGTGTCCTTCCTGAATGGCGGCGAATGATGCAATACCGGCAACAAATGCCAAGGGGGCGCCGGTCTTACTCTCGACGCGCAGTTTCCGCGCCAGGTAACCATCCAGCATGTCGCTGATGCCGCATAACCCATATATAACCCAGAAAGCTACAGCCGCCGGATTACAGAACAACAGGCAGGTGGCCCCAATAATTCTGAGCGCAGAGATTATGTTGGGAATGTGTTTCACCTTTCAAGGATCTCCATACCTCACTTCATTGGATTCTTCTTCGCCTTGGGCTTTGGCAGCGACGGGATTGTAGCCTTGATCAGACCTGCAAGGTAGTCCCGGTCGTCCACATCACTGATATAGAAATAGTCTTTGGCATCTTCTTAACGGCAATCTCACCGGCGCCAGAACACTGGTCCGCGATGTATTGAACGAGATCAGGATTGCCAGCCATCATCAGATAGATTCAAGGTTATTCTTTGCCTGCGGATTGTGCTGCCAGATGGTACCGACCTTGGGACAGGTATTATGCTCCGGCAGAATGGGAGCATTGTTCAACTCTGACCATAGTTTCGCCGTCTTTTCCCGGAGCGCCTGGTCATCGTTCTTTGTGGCAATATAAGCGTCACACTTCTCGCAGTCCAGTCCGCAGAAGGCAATCGTACGTCTTATACCGACATGTCTGGTTATTCTGAAAGTACAACGGTCGCTCCCCCTGAGAATCGTACTCTCGATCCGGACATCGAACCTACTGTCCGGTTCAATCTGCGACAATATATAAAGAATGCTCTGCCTGGAACACTCGCATTGCTCCGGATTGCTCCTAAGTCCACATTTTACCTTGGGGCACGAACAATCCAAATAACTCAATTCATAAACCTTCCCAGGCTCAATAACCCTACCCTGATACGACTTGCTATTGTACCCTTCCGAGTAAATCTTGTCGAAATCCCCGTCAAACTCGGCATATATTTGCTTATGAATCGGGAGAACAATATCCTTAACGCATTCTATAGCTTCTTCTCTG
>JAEEJZ010000015.1 GCA_016282145.1 Bacteroidales bacterium
CGGGAAAAGCGCTGCCGCCGACCGCGTGGAGCAGGAATGCAAGCACGCATCGGAGCGGGAGATCGTCGCCGCCGAAGCGGAACGCACCAGCGTCAAGTACAAACTCGTGGAGTTTATGCAGGACAAGTTGGGGCAGGAGTTCGACGGCCGCATCTCCGGCATCACCGAATGGGGAATGTACGTGGAAATCGAGCCCACGAAGATCGAGGGGATGGTGCCCCTGCGGGAGATCCGTTCGGACTTCTTCGACTTCGATGAGAAGGCCTGGTGCCTGCGGGGCCGCCGCACGCGCAAATGCTTCCGCCTGGGAGATCCCGTCCGGATCAAGGTGAAGAACGCCAACCTGGAGCAGCGCCTGCTGGACTTCGAGTTGGTGGAAGCGCAGGTGGGCCGATGAAACGCATCGGCACGCTGATTACCCGCTATATGTCCGTCCTGGTGCTGGCGGCTGCGTTGTGCGCCTTCCTTTGGCCGGGCGCCTGCGGCTTTGTCCGCACTTCCTGGATCAGCCCGCTGCTGGGGCTCGTGATGTTCGGGATGGGACTGACGCTCGAATGGAAAGCCTTTGCGACCGTCTTCGCAAGGCCCCTGGAAGTAAGTATCGGCGTGCTTTGCCAGTTTGTGCTGATGCCCCTGCTCGCCTGGGGCCTGGCCCGGCTTTTCCGCCTGCCGACGGAACTTGCGGTCGGCGTACTGCTGGTCGGCTGCTGCCCCGGAGGGACCAGTTCCAATGTCATCAGTTACCTGGCCAAGGGCGATGTCGCCCTCTCGGTGGGGATGACGACGCTGTCCACCTTGCTCGCGCCCGTCATCACGCCCCTGTTGATGAAGTTTTTTGCCGGGGCGGTCATTCCGGTGGATTTCTTTGCGATGTTCCGCTCCATCCTCCAGGTGGTGATTCTGCC
The DNA here is from genome assembly GCA_016282145.1 of Bacteroidales bacterium. Lineage (GTDB taxonomy): Bacteria > Bacteroidota > Bacteroidia > Bacteroidales > UBA932 > Cryptobacteroides. Next base: position 906 of record JAEEJZ010000015.1, read on the forward strand.
CGTTGCCCTGGGCTTGCTCGCCAAACGCTTCCTGCCGGTGTTCTCGGCAGGCGTCATCCCCGCGCTGCCCGCCTTCTCCACCATCGTCATCATCCTGATCGTGATTTCGGTCGTGGCCGCGAATGCCGTGAAACTGCGGGACTGCGGTGTCCTGATTATGGCCGTAGTCGTACTGCACAACCTTTCCGGATATGCGTTGGGCTATCTTGCCGCCCGGATGATGCACTTCACTGCCGATAAGGCAAGGACCGTCAGTATAGAAGTGGGGATGCAGAATTCCGGACTGGCGTGCAGCCTTGCCGCCACGCATTTTCCGAACCTGGCGATGGCCTCCGTCCCTGGGGCCCTGTTCAGTGTCTGGCATAATATCTCCGGCGCCCTGCTGGCCCGCCTCTATGCGCGGGCTGCCGCTGACAGCGACTAACGGAACTTCCCGTCCTCTTCGAGCATTCCCAGATAAGAATTGTAGCGTTCGGGGCTGATTTCTCCCCTGTCCAGGGCTTCTTTGACCGCGCAGCCCGGTTCGTGGGTGTGCGTGCAGGGGATGAAGCGGCATCGGTCCGCAACGCGCAGCATCTCAGGGAAATAAGAGGCGGCTTCTTCCGCCTCGACGCCGGAAAGGCCGAAGCCGCGCAGGCCGGGCGTATCGATCATAAAGCCGCCGCAGGAAAGCGGATACATCTCGTAAAGGGAAGTGGTATGGCAGCCCTGCAGATGCACGACGGACAATTCTCCGGTCTTGGGCGAAAGGGACGGGTCCAGCGCCTTTACCAGCGACGACTTCCCCACGCCGGACTCCCCTGTCAGCAGACTCAGGCCATCCGAGCATTCCGAGCGCAGTTCGTCAATCCCCTCTCCCGTCTTGACGGAGGTCCCGATGACCTTATAGCCGGCACCCTCGTAGATATGACGGAAGTTTTCCACCTCATCCGCCGCCTCCGCGCCGTAGAGGTCCAGTTTGTTCAGGACAATCAGCGGCTTGACGCCGTAGGCTTCACAACTGACCAGAATCCGGTCCAGGAAAGGGAGTTTGATTTCCGGGAAATAGAGCGTCACTACGATGACCGCACGGTCCAGGTTGGCCGCAATCACGTGAGAGCGTCGCGAAAGATTGGTGGACCGGCGCACCAGGTGATTGTGCCGCTCCAGGATTTCCTTGATGATGGCAGGAGCCGTTTCCGAAGGCTGCTCTTCATATTCGCAGACCACCCTGTCGCCCACGGCCACCGGATTGGTGGAACCGCTTCCCGTCAGCCGGACCTTGCCCCTCAATACGGCAGGGAACGGCTTCCATTCAGGAAGCGGGCTCAGCAGAAAATGACTGCCGGCATTCTTCACCACAGTAGCCTCGAGCGTGTGCTTCATGCTATAACTTCCGGTACTTTTCGTAACGGGCGGCGGCCTGCGCGTCCGCCTTGCCGAACAGTTCCTCGGCATTGGCAGGGAAACTGCGGCGCAGGGACGCATAGCGGGTCTCCCCTTCCAGGAACTCGACATAGGGCATCGTGGGCGCGGGAGAATCCAGTTGGAAAGGCTTCTCGGCGCGAGGGTCATAGCGGTAGAGGGTCCAGTAGCCGCTCTGCACGGCCCGCTTCATCTCTTCCTGCACCCGCTGCATCCCGATGCAGATACCGTGCTCGGCACAAGGGGCATAAGCGATAATGACCGAAGGCCCGTCATAGGACTGCGCCTCTTTAATGGCTTTGATGAGTTGTGCGGGGTCCGCCCCCATCGCCACCTGCGCCACATAGACATTGCCATAGGTCATCAGGATAGCGCCCAGGTCCTTCTTCCCGCTCTTCTTGCCGGAAGCGGCGAACTTCGCCACGGCGCCGAGGGGCGTCGCCTTGCTGCTCTGCCCGCCGGTATTGGAATACACTTCGGTATCCACGATGAGGACGTTCAGGTTCTCGCCGAGCGACAGCACGTGGTCCAGGCCGCCAAAGCCGATATCATAGGCCCAGCCGTCGCCGCCGTACATCCAGAAGGTCTTGGCGGCAAAGAGGTCGCGCATCGCCAGCAGTTCGGCCGCAGCCGGGCTGCTTTCCTTTTCCAGCAGGGCAAGCAAGGCATCGCCTGTCGTGCGGGAAGCCTCGAAATCGTCGAATGAGGCAAGGAAGGCCGTACAGGCTTCTTTCAGCGCAGCCGGGGCCGTGGCCGCAAAGGCCTCCACCCTGGATTTGAGCAATGCACGGCGCTGTTTCACGGAAAGACACATCCCCAGGCACAGTTCCGCATTGTTCTCGAAGAGGCTGTTGGTCCAGGCGGGTCCGAAGCCGCGCCGGTCGGTGGTATAGGGAATGCCCGGCATCGCCGCGCCCCAGGCCTGCGAACAGCCGGTGGCGTTCGCCCAATAGACCCGGTCGCCGAAAAGCTGGGTCAGCAATTTGGCATAAGGCGTCTCGCCGCAGCCGGCACAGGCCGCGGAGTATTCGAGCAGCGGCGTACGGAACTGGCTGCCCTTGATGCTGTAAGGATCGAATCTGTCTTCTTTCGGAGGAAGGGAAAGCGCATAGTCATAGAGCGGGCGCGAAGCCTCGTCCGGCAAGGCCTGCTCCATTTCCAGGGCGTTCACCGGGCAGGAAGCGGAACAACTGCCGCAACCGGTACAGTCGAACTCGGAAAGGGCCAGCGCAAAATGCAGACCCTTCGCGGAAGGTCCCTTCGCCGGGACCGTGACGAAAGCGAAAGGTGCCGCCGTCTTTTCCTCCTCAGTAAGCAGGAAAGGCCGGATGGCCGCGTGGGGGCAGACCAGCGAGCAGCGGTTGCACTGGATACACTTCTGCGCATCCCAGCGGGGCAGGCGTACGGCGATGCCGCGCTTCTCCCAGGCCGTAAGCCCAAACTCCATACAGCCGTCCACATAAGGCAGGAACGCGCTGACGGGGAGGTCGTCGCCCTTCTGGGCATTGATGGGCTCCAGGATATTCCGGACGACCGCAGGGGCGGATTTTTCCGTTGCCTGCTGCATATCGGCAGCCGCAGCCCAATGCTCCGGTACGGGAATCTCCCGCACCAGCGAGGCGCCTTCGTCGATGGCGGCGACATTCTTGGCGACCACCGCCTCGCCCTTGGCAAAATAGGTCTTGCGCGCAGCCTCCTTCATCGCCTCCAGCGCTTTCTGACGGTCGATCATCCCCGTCACCGCAAAGAAGGC
>JAEEJZ010000016.1 GCA_016282145.1 Bacteroidales bacterium
CGGACACGATGCCGTTTTCATAAATTTTGGCCTTGACAATCTTCAGGCAGCCCGCCGGCAACGCTTCCTTTACGCCCACGACGGAACGGGTAACCGTGCCGTCCGGAAGGGAAACGTAAACATGCCAGCCCCAGATATTGTCCTCCGCGGAATCCCGGGAGGGGAAATGGATGGCGGCATAACAGGACTCGGAGCCTCCGCTGACTGCCAGGTTTTCCGTGCGTACGATGGTTTTTTTCTGGAAAACGAAGCAGCTGTCCGCTATCTGGAAAGCGTCTGCGAATCCGGTAGCATAGACCTCGACGCGACCCGCCGAGCGGCTTTTGGCTTCGTCGAGTACGAGCGCGGAGGCTGCATTGGTGAAATAGAGCCGTACGTCGATTTTCTGATCCTCATAATCTTCCATCCTGATTTCCTTGCGTGCCGTGAAGATACCGGTATTGAAACTGTGTATCGTATCGTTGACGGCTTTCTGGCGCAGGATGGCGCCGCCGAGGGTTTCCGTGTCTTCCAGGAAGACCTGGTCATTGTCCCTGATGTTGGCCACCGCATTGTGCAGGTACTCTTTGGCGGGAAGGTAGAAGGTGTAGACGGCTTCTTTTCCGTTCATCTTCTCCTGCATGTGCTCCAGCCTTCGGTAGGGTGCCTCAGGTTCGTAGAAAGACAGGTCGATGTCGCGCGCGTATGCGGAAAAAATCCCGCCCAGCCAGGACTCGAGTGCCTGGGAGACATAAATGTCCCCTTCAAGGTCCAGGACTGTGGATAACTCCGCCTGCATATTGGTTTGCAGGCGGAGTTCACAGTCGACTTCGTTGTATCCGCCGCAGTCACTCAAATCCTCGTCCACAAGGTATTTGCATCCGCTGAGGAGCAGTAAGATTGTGGACGTAAGGATCAGAGGAATGGCGGATAAGCGCATTTTGAGTGGCTAGAATTCGATATCGTATTCGTAACCGCTCTCCCAGCTCAGGTCTACGGAAAGACCGAGGCTCATCTGGGTGGTACGCAGGTCAGGCGTCGTCACATAAGCGTTGTGCAGGGAGGTCTGGCCGATACGGAAGGTAACCTTGGTCATGAAATCCTGGATGAAGACGCGCGGGATCTGCTTGGAGGCACCGGCGGTCTTTCCGGAAGGAACGGCTTCGTTATCTACACCGTAGATGGGCGGAATCTGATAGTAGCTAGGCCAGGTGATGCTGCCGCCTTCGCTGTTCTTGAGCTGTCCGAGGAGGTAGAAGGTACCGCCGCTGCGGACCATGTTGTCACGTCCCCAGAAGTCGTCACCGTTGTTCTGGAGTTCGAGGGCTACATATACGTCGGCCTGTCCGTTGTCGGGGAGGCTGGCGTCGTAGTTGTCGAAGACCAGGGTGTAGTTCGGCGAAGCGGTAGGGATGTTGGCGCTGGCGATATGATCGTCATAGACGACATAGTTGAAGAGGGCGGGGTCACCGCTGGCGCCGCGTTTGATGTACTGCCAACCCATACGGGCGTTCTGTCCACCGATCAGGATGCCCTTGAGGACGAAGTGAGCGTCGTTGACGCTGAAGACACGGTCGTTCTCGGCGTTGTGGGTGATAGCCTTGCGGTTGTCGTTGAGGGTGGTGATGCCTTCGGCCCAGGCTACGTTGGTCTGGAGCAGGGCTACACCGTAGTTGATGTTGTCGCGGATGGCGACGCCACGGGTTGAGGAAGTAACCTTGCCGTTCTTCGTCCAGGAGCCTGCCGTCCATTTGTTGCCGGTGGTCTGATCATCGTCCCAGGGATTGACACCGTTGGGATAATCGGAAACGGAAAGGTCATCCTTGGAGGTGACACGCAGACCGCTGTTGACATAGTACATCAGTTCGGCGGGGTACATGTAGTGCGTCGGGTCGAAATCGTTGCCCGGGCTCAGCAGGGCCTCGTTGGGGAGTTTGTAGGCGAAATAGTTGGTGTCGTCATATTTCAGCTGGGCGACGCCAATGGGCAGACCGAAGTCTTCGTAAGGGAAGCCGTTCAGGTCGGCGGCATGTTCGAAATTGGCGTTCCACTCGCTTTCGCTCATCAGGTGATAGGTGTTGATCATCCTGCTCTTGATGGTGGCGATGGTCATATAGTCGTCATTGGCGGTAAAGTAACTCTCGATACGGGAGTGGATGTCTTCCGCAAGACGCTGGGCATTGGCTTCTCCCTCATTGGTCGCGGTGGCGTTGATGGTCGCGAGAGCCACCTTGTCCAGGTCGGTGATCATGGTCTTCACAGAACCGGAAGCACCGGCACGGTATTCACCCGGCTTGATGTAGGTCATCACGGAGTAGGTCTTGGCGAGGTTCTCCTCAAGCGGGGTCAGTTCAACCTTGGTTCCGGTACGGCCGTAGAGCTCGTTGTTGATCTCATACTGGATGCCGAGCTGCTGCCAGGAAAGGGCGGGAAGGTCGCTGTAACCATTGAAAGTGTCTCCGGCTCCCAGGGCGTCGACTTCCGACTTCATGATGCGGTTCAGGACATAGACCATCAGGGCCTCGGTCTGGGCATAGGAGGTACCGTTGTTGCCGAGCCTCGGGCAGAGGTCGAAATAGATATCCGACGGCGTGTTACCGATGTGGGAGTCCACCTTGCCCTGGATACGGCCGGGCTGCTCATTGATGAGGGTGGCATAGAAGAGCATCGCATCGGTGTTGATGGGAATGGAGAGCTGCAGTACGCGGTTGGAGGAACTGGTAGCGTTGTCTGCCGCGGTAATCTGTCCGCTGCTGTAAAGGGTTCCGAGTTTGAACACTTTGCTGGCCGTTGCGCTGCTGCTGTTGACATAGGGACTGCCGCTGACGCCGGTACTGAAAGCCAGGATACGGGCATCATCGATACCGAGGAAGTTGGAGGCACGCTGGACGTTGACCGCCGTCTGCTTGGACGGGGTCGAGCCGGTGGCCACGGACATGACGAACTGAGCGCTGACTTCTTTTTCCCCGCTCAGTCCTTCGGCTGCATTCTGCTCCTTGTTGCAGGAGACGAGGAGTCCGCTCAGGGCAAGGACTCCACCCAAAAGGTACTTTAAACTTTTCATAATACTAAACGGTTAAAGGTTATTGATTGTATTTAGTTCTTCCAATATGTCTTTTTTAAGCGTTTCGCGCTTTTTTTGTGTTTCGCGCTTTTCCTTCTCGTGTGCACTGATATCCCAGACGATGTTCAATCCCAATTTTGGGATGACCGCAAGCCCGTCGGCCTTTCCCAGGGGGGCACCGCAATGGGCGCATTCATATTTTTCCGCGCCATACCAGCCGATGCCGACGCCTGCTTCCGCTTCGATGCGCCAGTGCCGGGCCAGTCGCCAGGAATAACCGCCATACAGCCCCAGGGCATAGACATCGCCCTGAAGCCGCTGATTCCGGACCTGCGGATACAATCCGAGCGGGAAATTGACCTGCCCGACATTGAAGTGGCTCCAGACCAGGTCCGCTCCCGCAAACCAATGTTCATACACCTTGCGGGGCCACCAGCGAATGCCGGGCGCCACGAGGATATGCTTCCATTTGGTCGGGTTCTCCTGCGCATTGTCCCACGCCAGCCAGCGGGGCCAGCTCTTGAGCCCCAGCATCAGGGATGCGGAGAAATGCTTCCCTATCGCGAACTCGGCACCGAGATTCGCGCTGGCGGTAGCGGCATAAATGAGGTTGACCTTGAGAGAGGCCCCTTCCCAACGAAGACTGTCTTTAGAACAGGACGCAATGACAACATCGGGCGTCAGGGCAGTGCTATCAGTTAGTGTGGTTTGTGCTATTCCCTCTCGTCCGTCCAAAAGAATTAACGCTGCAACCAACAGTACTACCTTTCTTATGGACATTTCCATGAAAAAACCACCACAAAGTTACGAAAAAAGGTGGGAAAAAACAAATTTCCCACCTTCTCATTGAGTATTCACCCCCCCCATGTACCTGGAAAGGCGATTTTGAAAGGGCCGTAACTTACAGGTCTGTAAGCTCCTGCGAAAGTTCGTCCTTGCGGCCGACGATGATGTCCTGGTAGTCCTTGAGACCGGTACCTGCGGGGATAAGATGTCCGCAGATGACGTTCTCCTTCAGGCCCTCGAGGTGATCCACGCGGCCGCGGATGGCGGCTTCGCTGAGCACCTTGGTCGTCTCCTGGAAGGAGGCTGCCGAGATGAAACTGCCGGTCTTGAGGGCTGCGCGGGTGATTCCCTGGAGCACCAGGCGCGCCGTCGCCGGGCGGGTCGGACGGGTGACCATCGTCTTTGCGCCCTGACGTGCGAGCGAGTCGTTCTCGCTGCGTACCTCACGGACACCGATGATGTCGCCCATGGCGTACTTCTCGGAGTCGCCGGCGTCTTCCACGATGTGCTTTCCGAAAATCCGGTCGTTCGCGTCCATGAAGGCCCACTTGTCCACCATCTCTTCCTGGAGGAAGCCGGTGTCGCCTGGCGAGGTGATTTCCACCTTGCGCATCATCTGGCGTACGATGATTTCGAAATGCTTGTCGTTGATCTTCACACCCTGCAGGCGGTACACAGCCTGGACCTCGTTCACGATATACTCCTGCGCCTTGACGGGACCGAGGATCGCAAGGATGTCCGAAGGGGAGACCCCGCCGTCGGAGAGGGGCATACCGGCCCTCACATAGTCATTCTCCTGAACGAGGATCTGCTTGGTAAGGGGTACGAGGTAGTTCTTCTCCACGCCGGACTTGTTCCGGACGGCGATTTCCCGGTTACCGCGCTTGACCTTCCCGATGATGACCTCACCGTTGATTTCGGAGAGGATGGCCGGGTTGGACGGGTTGCGGGCCTCGAAGAGTTCGGTGACGCGGGGCAGACCGCCCGTGATGTCGCTGGCCTTTCCGATGGCGCGGGGAATCTTGATCACGATATCGCCGACCTTCACCTTGTCGCCGTTCTCCACCATGACGTGGGCACCCACAGGCAGGTTGTACTGCTTGAGGCTCTCGCCCTTGGAGTTCACGATGTTCAGCGCAGGGCTCTTGGTCTTGTCGCGGCTTTCGATGATGACCTTGTCAGTGCTGACGGAGAACTCGTCGCCGGCTTCCTTCTGGAAGGTGGAGCCTTCGATCATGTTCTCGAAACGCACCTTGCCGGCCGCCTCGATGATGGTAATAGCGTTGTAGGGATCCCATTCGCAGATGCGGTCGCCCTTCTTCACGGAGTCGCCGTCCTTCTTGTAGAGGATGGCGCCGTAGGGCACGTCGTACTGGGAATAGGTAATGCCGGTATTCTCGTCGATGATGCGGAGTTCCGTCGTACGGCTCACCACCACGGTCTCGACGCCGCCTTCATCCGTCGTACGCTCGAGGGTCCGCAGTTCGTTGAAGACCAACTTACCTTCGTACTTGGAGTCGATGGAGGAATCGGCGGCTGCCGATGAAGCGGTACCACCCACGTGGAACGTACGCAGGGTCAGCTGCGTACCCGGTTCACCGATGGACTGTGCGGCGATGACGCCGACCACTTCGCCCTTCTCCACCATGCGGCTCGTCGCGAGGTTGCGGCCGTAGCACTTGGCGCAGACGCCCTTGCGGCTCTCGCAGGTGAGCACCGAGCGGATTTCCACCTGCTCGATGGGCAGCGAATTGATCAGTTCGGCTTCCGCCTCCCGGATTTCCTCGCCGGCACGGATGATCAGCTCGCCCGTAAGCGGGTTGAAGATATCGTGCACGGAGGTACGTCCGAGGATGCGCTCGCCCAGGCTCTCGACCACCTCATCCTTATTCTTGATGGCAGTGGCGATGAGGCCGCGGAGCGTGCCGCAATCCTCTTCGGTGATGATGACGTCGTGCGATACGTCCACCAGACGCCTTGTCAGGTAACCTGCGTCAGCGGTCTTGAGGGCGGTATCTGCCAGACCTTTACGCGCGCCGTGGGTGGAGATGAAGTATTCGAGCACCGTCATTCCTTCCTTCAGGTTGGAGATGATGGGGTTCTCGATGATCTCCGCGCCGGCAGCCCCGCTCCTCTGGGGCCTGGCCATAAGGCCGCGCATGCCGCAGAGCTGCTTGATCCGCGATGTTGAACCACGGGCGCCGGAATCAAGCATCATGAACACGGGGTTGAAGCCCTGCTGGTCGGC
>JAEEJZ010000017.1 GCA_016282145.1 Bacteroidales bacterium
AGGCTTTCCAACATTCTGGGAGGAACGGTGGATATGCCTACACTCCCTCAAAAAGACCAGCCTATAGCGCTTATGATCGTCAAGCGTGGAAAGACCTATTTCTCTTTCAAACGGCCGGAGAATGTCGTATCCAACGATTACCTGATGGGCAAGCGAATCGACAAACTGGTAGATTGGCTGCAGGGGCCTGCCGCCCCCGTCAGTCTGCAATCCCGGAGGAACGATGACGTGGAGCAAGCGCTCCAGGACCTGTGCTCGGCTCAGGAAATCACCCTGGATATGGGTATCGATCTGTATGTGAAGACCGGAGACAAATCGGGCTGGGGGACTTACCACGACATTTCCCTGGTGTACTACATCTGGAAGGCGCATTCCTTTGGAGACGACAATCGGGATTTCTACTGTATCAAAGAAGAGATTACGGCCTACAACAATGAACTGGGCTGCGGACCCGAGAATGAAGAAGACTGGACGGAAGTATCAAAGGATTGGGATCTCTGGAGGAAGGCCCAGGAAGACGCCGGGCAGGATCCAGATTCTTCGGCGCCTTATATCTATGGACCCTATATGCATTACATCGGTATAGAAAACAACCTGACGAACGATGCACAGCAACCCCTTACGGTCGTGGGCTATGACCCGGAGAATTCAACTTCCGGAGGTGCTACCGTCACCGAAAACTTCAGTATGTCCCTGGGGGGCAGTATGGGCTGTGGTACTTCCGGTCCCTCGGCTTCGGCATCGATAGGTCTCTCCTGGGGCACTTCCGTGGCCAAATTCAGCCCTGACCTGACCGCTACGGCAAACCTGACGACAAACGGGAAAGTCTCCTGGACCTACACCGGAAGCCGTCCGTGCACCCATTGGGAAACGTTTGACATCGGGGAGCATGACCTGGCGGCCTCCATTTTGAAGAACACCTGTACTTTGCATCAGGCCTGGATATGGAGTGTACCGGCTTTCGGAAAAGGCGTCGTGCACCTGGAGGGTAATTTCAATGCGAAGGATGAATGGGTAACCTTATGGTGGGGTAACTGGGAGACACACGAGATTTATTTCGGGCCTGATGTTACATCGACCTGGACTTATGACATCGTCACGCCTCCTCAGTACAAGCAACAATGGGCTATGACATTGGAACCCTACAGCAAGGACACCGAGGACTATCTGATCAGCCGTCTGGGGGCCGATTACTATTGGACCAACAGTTACTTCTTCACGCAAAAGGAGGGCCACACATCGGGCGATAAGGATGACGAGATTGCCACATACGTTGCCGCTTCCAAGGACCTTTTCGACAAGAACCTTGACATTATGAAGCAAGCCGCCACGATCGGAGGCCTTAACAACGGCTACACCATCCGCTGGAAAGATCTTCTCGGCAACTCCGAGGATAGCGACTTTGTCTATGTGGTGAAACTATAAATTGAAATATATCGGATAATGGGCTAAAAACATCAAAAATCGATGCTTTTAGCCCGCTATACGAAACTAAATCGGCCCTCCAGTGCGCTCAACAATCTTGGAGCGTCCACTCGTAGGCCGGTATTACATGGATGGTTCTCCCCTCTTTGGTAATGGTCTCGTACTGGAAATCCGTGATAATATATAAGTTGTCGCAGCGGGTTGCTTTGGAGCCTGCAAGTAAGCCGTTAATCTCACGGTTCCTGGTCTTTTCAGAAGACATATCGTAGCAGACCTGGTAAAGCGCCACGGCCTTGTTACCCTTGCATACGACAAAGTCGGTTTCAAGGCCTTTATCGTTCTTATAGTAGAAGATATCCTGTTCTTTGGGCCGGGTCCGCCTCATGAGTTCGATGAACACAATTGTCTCCAAACGCCAGCCGAGATTCTCCCCTGCGAAGGCGTCTGCCCTGACATCCATAAGCGCCACGTCAACGGCATAGACTTTTTCGTCATAGATGCGCTGACGACTCTTCTGGGAATACTTCTGCAGTCCTACGAGGAGGTACGCTTCCTTCAGATAATCGATATAATTCCCCACCGTGTGGCTGGACTTAATCTCCAGTTCTGTTGCTAAGTCCTTTTCAACAACGACATATGGGGCAACATTCAGCAAGTGGTGCGCAAGACGCTCGAAAGCGTGGACATAACGAATTTTGTGGCGCTGCTCGATATCACGCTTGAGAACGTTTTCAACAAGCGTTGTGATGTATCCTGTCTTGTCTTTCCGATGAAGCAACTCCGGGAATCCGCCTTGCTTAATGTAGTTGTCGAAAGCAGCCCGGCGGAAGGCGACGTTTCTGGTTGTCGGCGAGTTCCTGTCAGTATCGGTCGCAACACAGTAATCCCTGAATGAGAACGGATAGAGTTTGATTTCGTCATGCCGCCCAGTCAGATGGGTGGCAAGTTCGCCGCTCAAGAGTTTCGCATTGGAACCGGTGATGAGAATGTGCATACGGCTGCGCAGTAGCCGGTTCACGAAAAGATGCCAGCCATTGATGTTCTGGACTTCATCCAGGAACAAATATTCGAAATCCCCGTAGATAACATACAAGACCTCAAGGACAGTATTGAGGTCAGTTGCAGCCATCCCGATGACACGCTCATCATCGAAGTTGGCATAGGCAAACTTCAGATTCTTGTTTTTCAACAGGCTGTAGCAAAGCGTTGACTTACCGCTTCGACGCACTCCGATGACCACCTGAGCCATTGTGCTATTCAAATCTACCAGCTCTTCTTCAGGCCTGGAGACAAGGGGAACTTTTGCCAACTTCTTCAGTTCTTCGTATTGTTCTGCGAGCACTTGCTCTATGATTCTTTTGTCAATCATGGCGACAAAGATAGTTGCTTTTCGCTTTAAATGCAATACTCCGCCAAAAATCATTCATTAAACTGCAATACTCCGCGATAATACTGTGCCAAAACTGCAATACTCCGCCGATTTTGGCTAACTAAAACGCACTATTTGACAGGTGCGTGATATGATTCAGGCGGGAGCCTGTGCGCAGCTGGTGGGTTAGCGCATAGCCTGGATTAGAGACAGGACAAAGTTCGCAAAATCTCCAATCTCTTCCTCTACACTTGCTTTCTCGAGCGCACTCATATACTGCTCCCTGCGCTCCAGGGGCACAACCACCCAGGGATAGCCGCCGGTGACCAGCTGGCTGTTCATCGTAAAACGGGCCGTGCGCCCATTGCCGTCCATATATGGATGGATGTACACGAAGAAGAAGTGTCCAAGGATTGCGCGGACAATGGCATCGGGCTCTTCTCTCATCATTTCTGACAAAGATTCCATGGCATCCAGGACGGCATCCGGATTAAGCGGCACATGCTTGGAATTCCGGATATAGACCTGGTGTGTACGATAGCCTATCAAATCCGATGCTTTGATGATACCGGCACGAATACAAGGCTCAAACAACTGAAAGTGCCAATTCTGATGCCCCTTGATGTACATTAGGGCCGCATCTGTTCCGGCGGTAAGTGTGTCCGCAATAGCAGTTCGAAGCGTTTGGTAAGCCTGATAGTATCCCCTGGCAGCCAGGGCATCCTTCTGCTCCTTGTCCCGTGCACCCTTCTCGGGGTCCCATTCGCCGCTGCGGACTCTCTCCAGCAACTCCTCCGTTACCTTGTACCCTTCGATAGACAAGGAATTGTAACTGTCCTTGATGTAAGTGGCGTCCATATTGGACAAGACCTCCGGCAAGTCCACCTTGCACGGGGCTACACCGGCCGTTCCCTTCAATGAAACAACCACCTGACGCATTTTCCGCCACATTAGGCGGATGCGGGACGCGTAGGGCGAGACAGTGGTGGATGGAATCCGGATGTTTTCCTCAAAAGGATTCTCTTCGGTAACTTCGTAGCCAACCTGGCGCATGGTGGCAAGCAACGAATCCGCCATTTCTTCACGGCCGATGGACCGAAGCGCCCCGGCCACCCTGCCGGCCCGGGTGGAATGCCCGCCCTCAATAGCAGTGGCGGATATAGCCGACACATCCCGAACCATGACCAGGCAAGTCCTGGCCTCCAGAGACTGCCGCCGATAGTAATCCGGCGATGCCATCAATAGAGATAGCACCAAAGGATACAGGCGAACGCCGTATCGCGGTTCTTTCACCACCGATTTCGGCACGCTCGCCTTGATATCCAAGATGGATGTGCCGAATGGCAGGGAGAGAATATTGTTTGAGGCCTTGGGGCTGCGAACAATCAATTGTTTGGGAATGACGCTCTTGCCACTGTAGAAGTACAGCGATAATTCGGGTGACAGGCTCCAATCCTCCCCCAGTTTACTATCGAGATAGGCCGTGACAAACGACCAGTAGGATACATACCATACCGTAGAATCGCCCTCACTGCCCGGAGAGGAAGGGATATACCAACCCTTGATGACCATCTGGAGATAGCCATTGTCCACCAATCGTTTGGTGTGTGCCTCACCGAGTACCCGCGATCCCTGGATGACCAGATTGTCTTCATGTTCATCCTGCCAGGCTTTCAGTACGGCCAGCGACTGGGCCAATTTTTCCTGCAAAGTTGCCATTATTAGTTTATTCCCTCCGGCAGTTATTAGTTTATTTCCTCCGGCGATTGTTAGTTTATTTCCGCAAAAATACGATAAAAAACGAAATTTTGCACTATTTGAAAGGTTTTCGGGATAGGATTTCGGGCAGCGGAGGCCTGTGTGAAGCGGGTGGGTGGGCAGATATATATTTCTAGTATATATTTCTAGAAAAATATCTAAATATCCAGATATTTAAATATAGAAATATAGAATTCTATAATTCTAGAAAGCTAGAAACGCCAGATTGCTACGGTTCCGATGATTGCTTTTAATTCATCGAATGAAACCGGCATGAAGCCGTTGTTGTCCACGCCCACGTCGTATTGGCTGGGAAAGAGCATGCTGAGACGGGGAAAATCCTTCCCGTCCTTGCTCAAGGGCCCGCTGTGGACATGACCGAACAGCTGCCAGACACCGCGGTAGGAGCCACCGTAACAGAGGAAGGGGTTGTGGTTAAGGACGATTGCCTGTCCGTCTACGCGGATGCTCATCTGCTGGGCGATATGCTCGAATCTATCCAAACGTGCGCGTGCGTGAGAGAACGGTCAGGAAGACATCATTTAGAATGTACCGACAGATGCCTGGTTACACATCTTGAGATATTTTAATACGGAAGTTCACTCAAACGGGCGAATATGGCCACTTTTGTTAGTGCTTTTGTTAGTGAAAAAGAAACAAGGCTTGTAAGTCATTGATTTACAAGCCTTGTTGGATTAATACTGCGGAGAGGACGAGATTCGAACTCGTGGTACGGTTACCCGTACGGCAGTTTAGCAAACTGCTGGTTTCAGCCACTCACCCACCTCTCCTGAATCCCGGGTGTTTGGTGATGCCAAAGCCATTAGGGAAGGCAAAGGTACAACAAATTTTTATTTCTCCAAAAACACGATCCCAAATTTCTATGGATATTTTTCTTAATTTTGCAGCGGACGGTGGTGCCCTTCCCGGGAGTCTTCCCGCAGGGCCCAATAGGGAATCCGGTGCGAATCCGGGACTGTGCCCGCAGCTGTGTAACCCTCCAACGGCTCCGAATCCAACGCCATTGAAGCCATTGCGCTTCGAGAAGGCCGGAGCCCGGGGAAGTCAGAAGACCTGCCACCGTCAAGTTTAACTTCAGGGCTCGGGGACAAGTCCGGGTGGAAACGTAAATCTTATCTTTCTATGAAAAAAGCAGTCTTGCTTTTGCTTTGCGGTGCGCTGGCGTTTACCGCGTGTGACATTTATCCGGTAGAGCCGGTGGTACAACCTTCTAAAGATGCCGACCTGGACGGGCAGAAAGTGGACGTAACAGGTCTTGGGACCGATGCGAAGAAGATCTTCGTCCTGAACGAAGGCGGCATGGGAGCCAACAACGCCACGCTGGACTTTCTCCGTATGTCTGACGGAACCTACGTCACGGGCGCGTTCAAAAAGATGAATCCCGATGTGGGCGCGGGCCTGGGCGACGTTGGCAACGACATCGCCGTACGGGGAAACGAGGTCTGGATCGTAGTGAACAACTCCGGCATCGTGGAGGTACTTTCGGCAAAAGATGAAACCGAAATCGCCGTCATCACCATCCCCACGCCAAGGAACATCGCCTTTGACGACAACTACGCCTATGTCAGTTCCTGGGCCGGAGCCTATGCGGAATACAATAGCGACTATTCCATCAAGGATTACTCCAACCCCAAGGGACGGGTATATCGCATCAATCTCAAGACCAAAACGCTGGACAGCAAGACCGTGGAAGTCGGCTATCAGCCCGAAGGGCTCGCCCTGCGCAACGGCAAACTGTATGTCGCCAACTCCGGCGGCATCGCCAGTTCCCTCCCCCCTTCCTATGCCTACGACAACAGCGTCAGCATCATCAATACCGCTTCGCTCAGCCTCGAAAAGACGCTGGAAGTGCAGGTAAATCTGAAAAATGTCTGGTTCGACGGCAGTTCGGACCTCTATGTGAGCAGCCTCGGCGATTATTACAGCACCCATTCCGGCATCTATCGGATTGATGCGCAGGAGACCGTCACCCATATAGGGGACTACGTCAGCGTCGCTGCGATGTTCGACGGCACCCTGTACTGCATCGGCAACGCACAGGAATTCGATTTCTACACGACGGAACGGACCTGGAAGGGCTGGAAATGCAAAGGTGGCGCCGTTTCCGAATGGCCGGTCTCCATCGGCAGCGGAACGCCTTACGGCCTTACCGTGCTCAGTAGCGATGCCTGCCTGATCGGCGATGCGGGCGATTATTTCAATCCCGGCACCGTCAGCCTTTACAGGCAGGGCAGCAAACGCTGGAGCGTCAACGCCGGCGTCTGCCCCGGGCACTTTGCCCTCTGGTAGTGCGTAATGCCGCTGCCATAGCCTTTCTTCTGCTTGCCGTGTCCGCCCCGTTGCAGGCACAGGGAGCGGACACCCTGGCGGCCGCACACATCCTTGCCGCCAGGGAGTTGCCCGTCATCCGGGCCTCCGAAGAGGTGAAATTATCGGAAGCCGTGGCCGTTCCGCAGGCCGTGGCGGACGTATTGCGGCGCTTTACCGGAGTACAGGTCAAGGACTACGGCGGAGTGGGCGGGCTCAAGACCGTGAATGTTCGGAGCCTCGGGAGCGAGCATATCGGCATCTTCATCGACGGTATCCAGGTGGACAATGCCCAGAACATGCAGGTGGATCTCGGACGCTTCTCCACGGACGGACTGGGGACGGTATCGCTCTATAACGGGCAGAAAGCCCGGCGGCTCCAGAGCGCCAAGGAATATATTTCGGGCGCATCCGTCCACCTTGAAAGCGAAAGGCCCGTCCTGCCGGACGGATTCAGTTTCCTGGCACGCCTGCGGGGCGGCTACTTCGGCACGGTGAATCCTTCCTTCCAATGGGATCAGGCGGCGGGCGCGCTGGCTTTCCGCACGAGCGCGGAGTTCCTGGCCAGTAACGGGCAGTACAGATTCCCCTATTTCGATGAAGGGATGCTGCTGCGCGAAAACAGCGACATTATGAGCGCACGCATCGAGACGCAACTTTTTGCCACTGTCCGCGGAGGGGAACTGCGGCTGCGGCTCTATGGCTACGGCTCCGAAAGGGGCTTCCCGGGACCTGTGATCCGAAAGGGCACAGGCCTGCCCTTCAGTGCCGAACGGCAGGCGGACCAGGATCTGTCCGCACAGGGAAGTTGGCAGCAGGACTGGAACGGGCATTACGCCACCGCCCTGCGCTTCAAATACGCCAATAATTATACGCATTACAACACCCATCCGGAAAAGAATCCTGCGGCCTTGCCCTACGACCTGCATTACCGTCAGCAGTCCGTTTACGGGTCTTTTGTCCATTCCTTTGTCCCCTCCTGGTCGCACCTGGCCCTGGACCTGGCGACAGACCTGCAGTGGAACGCCCTGGAATCCGATGCGGGCCTGTCCGTAACGCCGCAGCGGCTGTGCTTCATCGGGGCGCTCGCCGCCCGGCTCGTCTGGGAAAAATTCCGCGCCGCTGCGCACATCGGCTACCTGGGAGCCTGGGACTGGTTTACGCGTACGCAGAGCGGAGCCTGGGACAAGGAGAATGCGTTCAGGGACGCCTGGATGCCGTCCCTCAGCCTTTTCTATGCTCCCCTTCCCTGGCTGGAGCTGGACGCCTTCGTCAAGCGCAGTTTCCGGCTTCCTTCTTTCAATGACCTCTATTACAGGACGATAGGCAACTCCGACCTGAGCCCGGAATCCGCCCTGCAGACCGGGATCGACCTGCACCTCAAGGCAGCATCGGGGCCCTGGACAGGAGAACTGCGACTTTCGCCCTACTATAACCGCGTGGACCAGAAAATCGTCGCCATTCCCACCGCGTCGCAGTTCCGCTGGACGATGCTGAACATCGGCAAGGTGGACATCGGCGGGCTGGAAGCCAGGGCGGAAGGGAGTTACGCCCGGGGCGACTGGACGCTGCTGGCAACGCTGCGTTATACCTTTCAGCGGGCGGTGGACCACAGCGATGCGGGAAGCGCCACCTGGGGCAACCAGATTCCCTACATCCCGCTTCACAGCGGCTCCGTCGATTTTTCCCTCCTCTGGCGGAAGTGGAGTTTTAGTTGGAATACTGTCCTTACCGGCGGCCGCTGGTCCCGTACGGCCAATACCGACGATTATTACATCGCTCCCTGGAGCACGACGGACGTTTCGCTCGCCCGCACCATCCGTTTCCGGACCCCGAAAGGCCGCAGCCGTGCGCCGGAACTGTCCCTCGCCCTTAACTTGAACAATATTTTCAATCAATATTACCAGATCGTGCAGGGCTACCCTATGCCCGGCTTCCATTTAATGGCATCGGCCCAATTCCGTTTCTGATATGATACTCAGTCTTTTATACGTCCTGCTTGCAGGCATCGCCCTCCCGGTGGGCGGTATCCAGATGCAATATTTATGGCGCAATCAGTTGGGCGACGTGTACAGCCTGGGTCTGGGCAGCGCCGCCTGCCTGGGCGCCGCGGCCGCCACGATGACCGGCTGGTGTTCGCTCACCATCGGCAGTTTCATCTGCACGCTGGCCTGTACCCTGGTCTGCTTCTTCGTGACGCTGAAGGTCAATACCCAGCAACTCATCACCTTCGGCATCCTCTTCGGCACCTTTATCGGCTCGCTCGGCACAATCGTCGTGACGAACGCCCCCACGGGCGACCTGCTCAAGCAATACTATCTCTGGGGTGCTGCGAATTTCCGGCTGGAAGGGGTGACGACGGGCGATATCCTCTTCTCCCTGGCACTTTTCGCCACAGGCCTGGGCGCAGCGCTCTCCCAAGCGTGCACGCTGAACCGTCATTTCCTGGGCGAGATTGAAATCTGCAGCCTCGGGAAAGCCCTTCTGCTGCTGGCCATTATGTGCCTGGTGACCAGCGCAGTGAGCATCTGCGGCCCTATCGGCTTCATCTCCCTGGGCGTACCCAACCTGAGCCGCCTCATCTGCAAGGACACGGATATCCGCAAACACTACCTGATCAGCAGCGCGATGGGCGTGGGCCTGCTTCTGGTCACCTACCTCGTGGTCCAGTACGTCAACTTCGGTATCTACCTCCCCATCAGCGCCACGATGGCCATCCTCGCCCTGCCCCTGATGGCCCTCATCTTCATCAAAGGCAAATCCCCGGCGGAATAGGCGGCCAATCCGGAAAAATTGCTACCTTTATGCCCTATGAAAAAGATTATTGTCCCTATTCTGATGGCTATGGCATCCCTTTCCTGGCAGGCCTGCGCACCGCAACTGCCGCAAACCCGCAAAGACGACACGGTCGATGAATACTTCGGCGTCAAGGTCGCCGACCCCTACCGCTGGCTCGAAGACGACAACTCCGACGAGACGGCCGCCTGGGTCAAGGCGCAGAACCGTGTCACGGAGCATTATCTGAAGCATCTGCCCGCAAGGGCCGGCCTCAAGACGCGGCTGCGCGAACTTTGCGACTACGAGCGCGTCGGGCTCCCCTCCCGCGAGAACAACGGCAAGTGGTACTGGTTCCGCAACAACGGGCTCCAGAACCAGAGCGTGTTCTACGAAGCGGATGCTCCGGACGGCGAGCCGCGCGTCCTGCTGGATCCCAATACCCTCTCCGAGGATGGTACCGTCGCCCTGAAAGGCATCTATTTCTCCCGCGACTGCCGCTATATGGCCTATTCGATTTCCCGCAGCGGCAGCGACTGGCAAGAATTCTATGTAATGGAGACTGAAAGCCGAAAACTGCTGGACGACCATATCCTCTGGGCCAAATTCTCCGGGGCCGCCTGGCGCGGGGACGGCTTCTACTACAGCGCCTACGACGCGCCGGAAGGCGACGGACACGAATACAGCGTCAAGAACGAAGGGCACAAGATCTACTACCACCGCATCGGTACGCCGCAAAGCGAGGACGAACTGTTCTTCAGTAATCCCGCCGAGCCCCAGCGCTTCTATACGATGGAGACCAACGAGGAGGAGACCTTCGCCTATCTTTACGAGGATGGCGCCGACATAGGCAACAACATCTACGTCAGGGATTTCCGCGACGATAAAGGCTTCATCCTGATGACCAGCGACATGAAGCACCGCAGCGGGGTCATCGAAAACGACGGCAATACGCTCTACATCTTCACCAACGACGGCGCGCCGATGAACCGCCTGATGTGCGCCGATGTCCGCCAGCCGCAAAGCCAATTCTGGAAACCGCTCATCGCGGAAAGCGACTGCGTGCTGGAAGGCGTCACTTTCGTCGCTGACAAGATCATTGCCTCCTACAGCAAGGACGCCACCACGCACGCCTGGCTCTGCGACCTGCAGGGCCGTCGGCTGCAGGAAATCGCCCTGCCCGGTGCCGGTACGGCCGGATTCACGGGCAAAAAGGGAGAATCCTGGTGCTACTACGCCTTCTCCTCGTTCACGGTGCCCGGCACCCAGTACCGCTTCGATCCCCAGACCGGGGAGAGTAGCCTGTTCCGCACGCCGGAGGTTGCTTTTGACGCCAATGCCTTCGAGACCGTCCAGGTCTTCTACCCGAGCAAGGACGGCACCCTGATCCCGATGTTCCTCACCTACAAGAAGGGACGGGAGAAGAACGGCAGCAACCCTACCCTGCTCTACGGTTACGGCGGATTCGACATTTCCCTGCCGCCCGCATTCTCCTTCTCCATCATCCCCTTCCTGGAAAGCGGCGGCATCTATGCCCAGGCGAACCTGCGGGGCGGCGGTGAATACGGGGAAGCCTGGCATCTTGCCGGCACGAAGATGAACAAGCAGAACGTCTTTGACGATTTCATCGCAGCGGCGCGCTGGCTTATCTCCGAAGGCTGGACCAGCGAAAAGAAACTGGCCATCATGGGCGGCTCCAACGGCGGCCTGCTGGTCGGTGCGTGCATGACGCAGGCGCCGGAACTCTTTGCCGTCGCCATCCCGCGCGTCGGCGTAATGGACATGCTGCGCTATCACAAGTTCACCATCGGCTGGAACTGGGCTTCGGACTACGGCACCAGCGAAGAAAGCCAGGAGATGTTCGACTACCTGCTGGGCTACTCCCCCTTGCACAACTTACGGCCCGGCACGGTCTATCCCGCCACGCTGGTCACTACGGCGGACCACGACGACCGCGTCGTCCCCGCCCATTCCTTCAAGTTCGCGGCCACCCTGCAGGAGTGCAACGCAGGGCCCGCCCCCTGTCTGATACGAATCGACACGAAGGCGGGCCACGGCGGGGGCAAGCCCATAGAAAAAGTCATTGAAGAGCAGGCGGATATCTACGCCTTCATCTTCAAGAATCTCGGAATGTAGTCTTTCCGTCCGCGGAATCGACCTCGATGACCGAATCCTTGTGGATGCGGCCTTCGAGGATTTCCCGTGCCAGCTGGTTCACCAGTTCACGCTGGATGAGCCGCTTGACCGGACGCGCGCCGAAGTCAGGGTCGTAGCCGTCCTCCGTCATACGGTCTTCGAAGGCCTGGGTGAAGGTCAGCCGCACGTTCTCTGCCTCCAGTTTCTGCTGGAGCAGCGTCATCTGGATCCGGACGATCTGCCGGATGTCCTCGCGGGTCAGCGGGTCGAAGACCACGATTTCATCGATACGGTTGATGAACTCCGGACGCATCCGCAGGCGCAGTTCCTCCTCCTTGAGGTTGGAGGTCATAATGAGGATCGTGTTCTTGAAGTCCACCGTACGGCCCTTGTTGTCGGTGAGCCGCCCGTCGTCCAGCACCTGCAACAGGATGTTGAACACGTCGGGATGGGCCTTCTCAATCTCATCCAACAGGACCACCGAATAGGGTTTGCGGCGCACGGCTTCGGTCAGCTGGCCGCCCTCATCGTAGCCCACATAACCCGGAGGCGCACCCACGAGCCGGCTGACGGTGTGACTCTCCTGGTATTCGCTCATATCGATACGGGTCATCATCGATTCGTCGTTGAAGAGGAACTCCGCGAGCGCCTTCGCCAGTTCGGTCTTGCCGACGCCGGTGCTTCCGAGGAAAAGGAACGAGCCGATGGGACGGTGCTCGTTGCTCAGGCCCGCACGGTTGCGCCGCACGGCATCGGAAACGGCGCTGATGGCCTTGTTCTGCCCTACTACGCGCTTGTGCAGTTCAGCTTCCATCCGCAGCAGTTTTTCCTTCTCGCTTTCGAGCATGCGGTTGACCGGAATGCCGGTCCAGCGCGCCACAATCTCGGCGATATCGTTCGGGGTGACCGCTTCGGTGATGATGGGATCGGGAATGGCCGCCTGCTCCGCGGTCAGGTCGTCGATGCGCTTCTGCGCCTGCGCCATCTTACCGTAGCGCAGTTCCGCGACCTTGCCGTAATCGCCCGCCCGCTCGGCCGCCGCCGCATCGATGCGATAGCGTTCCATCTCCTGCCTTGCGGTCTGGATGCCGGAAAGGATGTTCTTTTCCTTCTCCCAGCGGCCCATCAGCCCCTTGCGCTTCTCCTGCAGTTCCTTCAGTTCGCTGTCGATCTTTTCCATCTTCAGCGAAACGCCTTCGCGCTTGATGGCCTCCTTCTCGATTTCGAGCTGCCGGATGCGGCTGTTCAGTTCGTCGATGGGTTCCGGGACGGAATTCATTTCCAGACGGAGTTTGGAGGCCGCTTCGTCCACGAGGTCGATGGCCTTGTCCGGGAGGAAACGGTTGTTGATATAGCGGTGCGACAGGTTCACGGCCGCAATCAGCGCATCGTCCTCAATCTTTACCCGGTGATGGTTTTCGTATTTCTCTTTCAGGCCGCGCAGGATGGAAATGCTCTCCGCGGGACTGGGCTCATCCACCATCACCTTCTGGAAACGGCGTTCCAGGGCCTTGTCCTGCTCGAAATATTTCTGGTACTCGTCCAGGGTGGTGGAACCGATGGTACGCAGTTCACCGCGCGCGAGCGCAGGTTTCAGGATATTGGACGCGTCCATCGCGCCGGAAGAGCGGCCCGCGCCCACGAGGGTATGGATTTCGTCGATGAAGAGGATGATCTTGCCTTCGCTCTCCACCACTTCCTTCACGACGCCCTTCAGCCTTTCCTCGAATTCCCCCTGATACTTGGCGCCTGCGATCAGCGCACCCATATCCAGGGAGAAGACCTTGCGGTCCTTCAGGTTCTCCGGGACCTGACCGTCCACGATCTTGGCGGCAATCCCTTCTGAGATGGCCGTCTTGCCTACGCCCGGTTCACCGACCAGAATTGGGTTGTTCTTGGTCCTTCGGGACAGGATCTGCAGGACCCGCCGGATTTCGTCATCGCGGCCGATGACCGGGTCCAGCTTCCCCTTCGATGCCGCCTCGTTCAGATCGATGGCGTACTTGCTTAAGAATTCATATTTATTTTCCATAGTCGTACAAATAAAAAATCGTCCGCCGGATGTCCGGCAGACGACTGAAGGTCAAAATATGTTCCACTGACAAAATGTCAGCGGCAGGGGACTACTCCTCGGGGGCTGCTTCCTGGGCAGGTGCGGCCTGCTCGATGGGATCCGCAGGGAAGGCAGGCTGCTGCTCTTCGCTGACGTTCTCGATCTGGTCGGTCACGTCGATATCCGTACCGGAGGTACCGGTCGTGAAGGAAGCGATGATGGAAACCGCGAGAATGAACGCCACGAGGCCCCAGGTCACTTTTTCAAGGATATCCGCCGTCTGGCGCACGCCGAAGGTCTGGTTTCCGGCGACAAAATTACTGGCCATGCCCTCGCCCTTGCCACTCTGGAGCAGGACGACGAGGATAAGGAGGATTGCCGCAAGGACAATCAGGATAGTCAAAATTGTAAAAACTGCATTCATGGCTGCAAAGTAAATACTTTTTTAGGGATATTGCAAAAAATTTGTCCGTGACCTACCATTGCGCGACCGTCGCGTTGAAGATATCGTCCACGATTTTCTGAATGATGTCCGTGCACAACTGATTCTCTACGGCATCCAGGGAATTGGTGGCGTCGTAGTCGGCATAACCGGTGAAGGACTTGTTCTCAAAACCCTCTTCAGGGTACTTCCGGCTGACAAAAGTGATCTTGACGGTGACGGTCAGCCGGTTCTGGGCCGCGGTCTCCTGCGCCGAAATCGCCTGGGCCGCCACGTCGTAGCCGGTAATCTCGCCGCTGATCTCCAGATCACCGTCAAAGTCCACCTGCTCGAGCCGCGTCATCCGGCGGAAGGTCACCCGCAGCGCCTCGGTCAGGTCATTGCTCAGAGAGGGATTTACCTTCAGTGCCTTGTTCTCTATGTAATTGATGGTAATGGTCTTGACATCCGGCTGGATGGAAGTGCCGGAGAAAGAGTAAATACCGCAGGAGACGGCCAGGAGCAACAGGGCGGCAAGCGCGATCAGGATCCGGGGACGCATCATTTTCCTTTTTTTGCGGCGATGAGCCGGTAGATGGTACGGTCGGAGATTCCCAGTTCCGCCGCCGCCTGCTTGACGTTGCCCGCGTGCTTATCCAGCGTGCGGAGGATCATTTCCTCGCGCTGCTCCTTCATCGTCAGCGGGGTTTCCGGGACATTCTCGACGGTACGAGAAGGGGCTTCGGACTGTTCTTCCGGTTCTTCCTGCGGCGCCAGTTCGCGCACGGGGGCATGGCCGTTCTCCACGATATCGCGCAGACGGTCCACCTCCTGCTTGAGGTCGAGCAGCGCCTTGATGAACATCTGGCGGTCGTTCTGGCTCATGGAGCCCTCCGCGTTCGGGGAAGTCGGCACCGGCAGTACGATCTCAGGCTCCTCGGGCATATGCCGCGCGATCGTGCGGGCATCGAGTTCGATGCGGTCGGAAAGCGGCGTGGCCGGCAGGGATTCCATCTGCGTCACCGCCTCGGCGAAGTTCTTGAGCTGACGGATATTGCCCGGCCAGCGATAATTGGTGATCAGGCTGATCGCATCGTGCGTCAGGCTGACCTTGCGCAGGAAGTAGCGCTCCGAAAAATCGGAGGAGAACTTGCGGAAAAGGGTATAGATGTCCCCCTTGCGCTCGCGCAGGGGCGGCATGATGATCTTGATGGCGTTCAGGCGGTAAAGCAGGTCGCGGCGGAACTTGCCGGTGGCTACCGCGTGCTCCAGGTCCACGTTCGTCGCCGCGATGACGCGCACGTTGGTCTTCTGCACCCGGGACGAACCGACTTTCATGAATTCCCCGCTTTCCAGCACCCGCAGCAGCATGGCCTGGGTTTCGCGCGGAAGTTCGCCGATCTCATCGAGGAAAAGGGTGCCGCCGTCGGCTTCTTCGAAGTAGCCTTTGCGCTCGCCCACCGCTCCGGTGAACGAACCTTTTTCGTGCCCGAAGAGTTCGGCGTTGATGGTGCCTTCAGGAATCGCCCCGCAGTTCACCGGCAGGTATTTGCCGCCTTTGCGCAGGCTCCGGGAATGGATGATGCGCGGGATGACCTCCTTCCCCGTTCCGCTCTCGCCCTGAATCAGGACGGAGAGGTCCGAGGGAGCAATGGCGACGGCCGTCTCGAGGGCACGCCCCAGCGCCTCGTCGCTTCCGACGATGTTCCACTGGTTTTTCACCCGCTGAATTTCCTGAATATCCATAACTATGCTCAAAGCACGCAAAGTTAGGAATTTTTCTTTATCTTTGCATAAATTAACTTGTGCGTAATAAGATGAAATCCTCTTTTCGACTCCTTTTCGCGGCTGCGGCCGCCTGCGTCCTTCTCGCATCCTGCTCCAAATCTGTCGCCGAACAGATGAAGATGGCCCAGAAGGTAAACATCAGCTGCAACCCCGAGTTGCTTGAGGTCCGGGCCGGGCAGATTCCCGCCACCCTCACCGTCACCTACCCCAAGGGCTATTTCAACAAGTCCGCGGTGATGACCGTCACCCCCGTGCTGGTCTATGCCGGCGGCGAGGAGAAAGCCGCTCCCATCATCTACCAGGGAGAAAAGGTCAAGGACAATTACAAGGTCGCCGCGTGGGCGGGCGGAACCATCGTAGAGAAAGTCTCCTTCCCCTACAAGGAGGGTATGGAGAAATGCTATCTCGAACTGCGTTCCGTCATCCATCACGGAAAGAAGGATTTCGACATCCCCGCCGTCAAGGTGGCCGAGGGCTGCATCACCACCAGCCTGCTCGCCCGCACGGAGGGAGAATACAAATATAAGGAAGACGGCTATCAGGACATCCTGCACAAGAGTGCGGAAGGCCAGATTCTCTACGACGTCAACTCCGCCACCGTCAAGAAGAGCGAACTCGGCGGCGAATCCGTCACCGATTTCCAGGCCGCCCTCGCGCGCTATCAGAACGATGAACGCGCGACCGTGAAGGGCACGCAGATCGTCGCTTACGCTTCCCCCGAAGGCGGCGCCGAATACAACGCCCAACTCTCCGACAAGCGTGCCGAGAGCGCGGGCAAAGCCTGGGAGACCCTTTCGGGCGAGAAGGGCGCAGACGTTGACATGCGCAGCATCGGACAGGACTGGGAGGGATTCCAGGCCGCCGTCGCCGCTTCCGACCTTGAGGACAGGGACCTGATCCTGCGCGTGCTCGCGATGTACAGCGACCCGGCCGTCCGCGAAAGCGAAATCCGCAATATGTCGCAGGTATTCACCGAAATGAAGACCAAGGTCTTCCCCGCCCTGCGCCGTGCCCGCTTCATCGCCGATATCGAATACCGCAACTACAGCGACGAGGAACTGGCCGACATCGCCAAGAACAAACTGTACCTGCTCGACGAGAGCGCCCTGCTCCGCCTGGCCGCCCGTACGGATGATCCCAGCCGCAAATCGCTGCTCTACCGCATCGCCGCGGAAAGCTTTGACTCCGAGGCCGCCCGCTACAACAACCTTCTCTCCTCGCTGGACAACGGCGACCTGCCCATGGCCACCGAAAAGGCGAAGGAACTGAAAGTCTCCGACGGGGACGCCCTCAACGCCAAAGGCGTGGTCGAACTGCGCAAGGGGAACTTCGAGGAAGCCACCCTGCTCTTCAAGAAATCCGGCACGCCGGAAGCACAGCAGAACCTCGGCGTCATCGACCTGCTCAACGGAGACTACAAGGCTGCCGCCGAAAAGTCCGAAGGCTTCAACAAAGCCCTCGCCCTGCTGCTCTGCGGCGAGTATGACAAGGCGGACGAAGCGCTCAGCGGAAAGGATCCGCAGAGCAACTACCTGCGCGCCGTCATCGCTGCCCGCCAGGGACGCAGCGCCGTCGCCCGCAAGTATCTGAATGCCGCCTGCGAGGCCGATCCCGCCTTGAAAAAACGCGCGGAAACGGACGTAGAGTTCGCAGCCATTGCGAATTAGAATTTTTCTTCGTATATTTGCAGCCCCAATTTTTGGGGCTTTTTTTAATAAATAACAGATTTATAATCTTTTATGCCAACAATTCAACAACTGGTTCGCAAAGGACGCGAGGTCATCGAGGTCAAATCGAAGTCTCGTGCGCTGGATGCTTGCCCTCAGAAGCGTGGCGTATGCCTCAGGGTTTACACGACGACCCCCAAGAAACCTAACTCCGCCATGCGGAAGGTGGCCCGTGTTCGCCTGACCAACGCCAAAGAGGTCAATGCCTACATCCCGGGCGAAGGTCACAACCTGCAGGAGCACTCGATTGTTATGCTCAGAGGTGGTCGTGTCAAGGATTTGCCGGGCGTTCGTTACCACATCATCCGCGGTGCTTTGGACACCTCGGGCGTTGAAGGCCGCCGCCAGCGCAGGTCGAAATATGGCGCAAAAC
>JAEEJZ010000018.1 GCA_016282145.1 Bacteroidales bacterium
CTGGCTGAAGAAGGCGCCAAGGTCTGCATCAATTATTGTCATTGCGAGGCCGCAGCGCAAGAAACGCTCGAAATGGTCCGCCGCGCGGGCGGCGAGGCCATCCTTTTCAAGGCCGATGTTACCAAGGCCGCGGAAGTGGAAGCGATGATGAAGGCCGCCGCCGATGCCTTCGGCGGGAAAATCGACATCCTCGTGAACAATGCCGGCGGCATCATGGGCCGTAAAAAGATCCAGGAGCAGGATGAGGACTGGTACTACGCCTTGATGGACCTGAATTTCAAGAGTTGCTGGCTGTGCACCCGCGAAGTCCTGAAATATATGGGCAAGGGCGGAAGCATCGTCAATATCTCTTCCCAGGCAGCGCGCGACGGCGGCGGCCCCGGCTCTTCCATCTACGCCTGCGGCAAGGCGGCCATGCTCTGCCATACCCGTGCGATGACCAAGGAGCTCGGCCCGCAGGGCATCCGCGTCAATGCGGTCTGCCCCGGTATGATCAATACCTATTTCCACGATACCTTCACCGCTCCGGAAGGACGCGAGGCCCTGCACCGCAACGCGCCGCTCCGCCGCGAGGGTGAAGCCGAAGAAGTGGCCGGACTGGTGGCCTTCCTGGCCAGCTCGGATGCCGGCTATGTGACAGGCACCGGCGTAGATATCAATGGCGGCTGCCTCTTCTCCTGATGAAAAACGTATTCAAATCCCTCTTACGGTGGATTGCATTGGTGGGGCCCGGGCTTTTTTGTCTGGGCTTTACCATAGGCACCGGCAGCGTGACCTCGATGGTCAAATCCGGAAGCGTGTATGGCACCCGGCTTCTCTGGGTCCTTGCCATCAGCGCATTCTTTACCTGGGTGATGACGCATGCCTACGGGCACTTCGGAATCGTTACCGGGGACACTGCCATCCACGGCATCAAGCATAAGCTCCGCGGCGGGAAATTCTGGGCGATGCTCTTGACCCTCGGGCTCGTCGTAAGCCAGTGGATCAGCCTGTCCAGCATCCTGAACATCACTTCCAATGCCGTCAGCGAGGTGCTGTACCTGAGCATCCCCGGACTGGCCCCTTCGGCTTCCTACTGGATCGTGCTGGGGATGGCCATTTTCATCGCCGGCACCATCTGGTTCATCCTGAACCGCGGTAATTACAGCGTGTTCGAGAAGATCCTGTCCGTACTGGTGACGCTGATGGGGCTGGCATTCATCATTTCGATGTTCATCGAACTGCCCGCTCCCGGGACCATCCTGCGCGGCTTCGTGCCTTCCCTGCCGGATTCTGCCGACGCGCGCCTGTTCATCGCCGCCTTCGTGGGAACGACCATGTCCTCCCCTACCTTTGTCATCCGGCCAATGATCCTTAAGAGTAAGGGCTGGGGCAAAAACGACGGCAAGTTACAGAAGCGCGACGCCATCGTGAGTGCCTCCCTGACCTTCATCATCAGCGCTTCCATCATGATCTGTGCTGCCGGCGTGCTGCATACCCGGGGCATCCAGGTGGAAAAGGTGCTGGATATGATTTATGTCCTGGAGCCGATTGCCGGCCGCTTTGCCGTCGCCCTGTTCGTGGTCGGGCTGCTGAGCGCGGGACTCTCGTCGCTCTTCCCCATTATGATGCTGGCGCCGGAGTTGATCAGCGACTATCGCGACGGGGAGATGCAGACCGGAACACCGCTTTTCAAGGCATTGACGGGCATCGCCGCCCTGGTGGGACTGACCATTCCCATCCTGGGGACGAATCCCGTCATTACGCAGATTGCATCGCAGGTAACGCTGGTCTTTGTGCTGCCTTTGGTGATTCTCCTGATGCTGATCCTGCTGAACAAGCGCTCCGTGATGGGAGACAAGAGGCCGGGAATCGTTTTTTCACTGTTGATGGGGCTGGCGTTCGTCTTTGCCTGCATCGTTTCCTATACCGGCGTCGTTGCGCTCGGTAAATTATTGTAAGTTATGAAGTATCATTTACTGGTACCTACCAGTATGGGGCTCCGCCTTACGCCCGCAGCGGGGCAGCCTTTTCATCGGGGAGGTCTTTTTTCCATGCAGGCGACAAGTGCCGAGACCAATGTGGCCAGCGTAGCCTCGTACCTCGGATTGCGTGTCAAAGTACTCACTGCCCTGGTCGCCGGGAGCCCGGTGGCGAAGTTTATCCACGAAGACCTGCTGGGGCGCGGAATGGAAGTAGAAGCCGTGGAAGTGGCTCAGGGCGGTCCCTGGGGCTATCGGCATCAGATCAATATGGCAGACAGCGGCTTTGGCCTGCGCGGCCCCCGCGTCTGGAATGACCGGGCGGGGGAAGTTGGCCGGACGCTGAAGGCATCGGATTTTGACCTGGACCGGATTTTCGGGCAGGAAGGGGTGGAAATCATGCACCTGAGCGGACTGATTGCGGCCCTGGCGCCGGATTTCTGCCTTGCGCTGGCGGAAGCCGCCCGCAAAAGCGGCACCCGCGTCAGTTTCGACCTCAATTACAGGGCTTCGTTCTGGGAGGGGCAGGAGGCGCATCTGCGCGAAGTGTTCCGCAAGATTGCTTCCATGGCCGATATCCTGATCGGGAATGAAGAGGACTTTCAGTTGAGTTTCGCTATGGAAGGTCCGCAGGCCGGCGGCAAAGACCTGACGGAGCATACCCAGGCTTTCCGCGGTATGATCGGCAGCATCCGGGCAGAGTTCCCTGGAGCGCAGATCGTTGCAACGACGCTCCGCGAGGTCGTGGATGCAAATACGCACCTTTGGGGCGCCATCGTCTCAGGTAGCCGTTTGACGGAGATTCCCCCGCGTGAAATCCGGGTCCTGGACAGGATCGGCGGAGGAGACGGCTTTGTCGGAGGACTGCTCTACGGTCTCCTGAAAGGCTGGGACATCGAACGTTGCGCCCAATTCGGCTGGGCATCGGGAGCCCTTGCGGCCAGCCTGCTGACGGATTATGCCATCCCTGCCGATGAGGAGCAGATTTGGAGTATCTGGAAGGGTAACGCACGCGTAAAGAGATGATGAAAGCATTATCGGACATCGGTCTGGTCGGACTTGGCGTCATGGGCCAAAGCCTGGCGCTGAACATGGAAAGCAAAGGCTTCCGGGTCAGCGTGTACAATTATATCCCCGAAATCACGGAGCGCTTCATGGCGGAGCGCGGCGAGGGGAAGCAGTTTTATGCCGCGGGCAACTATGAGGAACTCGTAGCGTCGCTGAAAGCCCCGCGCAAAGTATTCCTGATGGTCACCGCCGGGGCGGCCGTGGACCAGGTGATCGGGGCGCTGCTGCCGCTTCTGGAAAAGGGGGACATTATCATAGACGGGGGAAATTCCCACTTCCCCGACACGGCGCGCCGGAGTGCCCTGCTGGAAGAGAAGGGCCTTCTGTATGTCGGAACCGGCGTTTCCGGCGGCGAGGAGGGAGCCCTGAAGGGTCCGTCGATGATGCCCGGCGGTTC
>JAEEJZ010000019.1 GCA_016282145.1 Bacteroidales bacterium
GTCCCAGCGGACAGGACGGGAGACGTGGAGCATGAGCTCAGGCACGAACAGGAGCAGGGAAGCGACCATGTCGGAGACGTTCTCGGTCTGCTCATAGTGGCCGGTGTCGAGGGTGTACATGAGCTTGCGGGTGGCGCAGTAGCCGGCCACGAAGTCATGGGAACCCACGGTATAGCTTTCAAGGCCGATGCCGAATAGCTTCGCCTCCAGGCAGGTCTTCATACCCGGGAGGTCCTCCTTGAGGATCTCGTCCAGGGCCTCGGCGAAGATCTCACGGTAGCGCTTGCGCTCCACGGTCTGGTCCTTGCTGCCGTCGTGTACCCAGATATTCATGATACAGGGGTCTCCCTGGGCCTTGCCCATCGCATCGGCGATGCGGCGGCAGCGCTTGGTATGCTCGATCCAGAACGCACGGATGGCGGGATCGGGGTTGCTCAGCGAAAGGTCTCCGCTCTTGGGATGGCCGAAGGAAGTGGAATTGAAATCCAGCTTCAGCCCGTTCTCCTTCGCCCACTGGATCCAGCTCTCGAACGAGCGGACATCCACCTGGTCGCGGTCGACGAACTTGCCGCCGAAGTCGCCGTAGATCTCGTGCAGGTTCAGGCGGTGGCTGCCGGCGATGAGGCTCTTGGCGAAGAGCACGTCCGCACGCACCTCGTCGATGTTGCGGGCGCGTCCGGGATAATTGCCGGTGGTCTGGATACCGCCGGAAAGCCCGTCCTTGCTCTCAAAGCCGATGACGTCGTCGGTCTGCCAGCAATGCAGGGAGATAGGGGTCTTTTCGAGGGTGGCGACGGCTTTGTCGGTATCTACTCCGATGGCGGCATAGCGCTCCTTGGCGATCGCATAGGATTGGAGAATTTTTGCTTCGTTCATGGTATAAAGGTTTTAACTGAAAACGATGTTGCGATGATGCGCCGCATTTCCCAGCGGTCGCGCACCAGACCGGCGGCCTTCGCCTGCACCATCAGGTTGCCGATGGCGGTGGCTTCTACCGGACCGGCGGTTACCGGCAGCCCGATGGCCTCGGCCGTCCACTGGTTCAGCAGTTCGTTGGCGCTGCCGCCGCCGATGATGTGGAGCCGTTCGATCTTGAACGGCGCAAAGCCCTGGAGCATATCCAGCACTTCCTTATAGCGCTCCGCGAGCGAATGGTAGATGCAGGCGACGATCTGCGCGTCATTCTTCGCGCCGGAGGCAGAAGTAATCTCCGCCACCATATCGGCAGGATTGGCAAAGCGCGGGTCGTCGGGCCGGATACGGCCGGCAAAGGCGGCCTCCTCCTTGGCCATTTCCACCAGCTGCGGATAGGAATAATCCTTGCCTTCGGCCTTCCAGATTTTGCGGCTCTGCTCCAGCAGCCACATTCCGGTGATGTTCTTGAGGAAGCGCGTCGTGCCCTCGATGCCGCCTTCGTTGGTGAAGTTCATCCGGGCGGAATCGGCATTGATGATCGGCGCAGGCACTTCGATGCCCATCAGGCTCCAGGTGCCGCTGGAAAGGTAGGCGAAGCGCTCGTCGGCCGCGGGAACGGCGACGATGGCGGAGCCCGTATCGTGCCCGGCGACGGCTACCACGGGAATGTCGCGGTATTTGCCGATCTGGACGCCGGGCTGCACCACCGGCAGCAGCACGTCGCTCCGGATGCCCAGTTTCTGCAACAGCCCTTTGTTGAAACTGCGGCTGTCCTGGTCCATCATACCGGAGGTGGAGGCGATGGTATATTCACAGACCTTCTTCCCCGTCAGCATATAGGCGAGCAGGTCCGGCACGAAAAGCAGGCTCTGTGCGTGCTTGAGCGCTGCGAACCCCTCCTGCGTCTGCGCGTACAACTGGAAGATGGAATTGAAATTCATGATCTGGATTCCGGTGGCGGCGTACAGTTCCTCCCGCGGAATCGTCTCGTACACTTTTTCCGGAATGCCGTTGGTATAGGGGTCCCGGTAGGCGCGGGGATAGCCGAGCAACGTCCCGTCGGCGGCCACGAAGCCGAAATCCACGCCCCAGGTATCGATGCCGATGGAATCGATCTTTACCTGTTCCCGCTCCAATTGGTCCAGGCATTTGCAGAAATGCTCGTAAATGGCCAGGATGTCCCAATAATACTTGCCGCCCAGTTCGATGATGCCGCTCGGGAAGCGGTACACTTCCTTCATGGAAAAGCGGCCGTCTTCGAAACTGCCCAGCACCGCGCGTCCCGAAGTCGCGCCGCAGTCGAAAGCCAGAAAACAGTGTTTGTTCATAATGTCGCAATATACAAAATTAATTCGTAAATTTGACAGATTAATCGCAAATGCTAATCTTATGGGAGCCTTTCACGCCTATGACATCCGGGGAGTCTACAAGGTAGATTTCGATAAAGAAACCGCTTACAAGGTCGGCTATTTCCTGCCGCAACTGCTTGGTGCAGACAAGGTACTGGTGGGTCGCGACTGCCGCGTCTCCTCACCCGAGATTCACGACGCGCTGCTGGCGGGGATTACCGATGCCGGTGCCGATGTGGACGATATCGGCCTGAGTAGCACGCCCCTGGTGTATTTCGGCACGGCGAACTACGGCTACAAGGCTTCGGTGCAGATTACCGCATCGCACAATGCGCCGGAGTACAACGGGATGAAGGTTTCCCGCGAGAACGCCCTGCCCGTGGGACTGGATACCGGGCTCGGGCAGATCAAGGCCTGGATTGACGAGGGCCGTCCCACGCCGCCCGCCGCGCGCAAGGGGAGCGTGAAGGAAATCGATATCAAGCCCGACTATATCGCTTTCCTGAAGCGTTTCAAGGGCGATTATTCCAAGCTCAAGATCGCTTTCGACCTGTCCAACGGCATGGCGAACCTCTTTGCCAAGGCGCTCTATGGCGACGAGGATGCCTCCTGGCTCTTCGATACCATCGACGGCCGTTTCCCCGGCCACGATCCTAACCCGCTGGTCGCCAAGAATGTGGAGGCCCTGCGGCAACTCGTCTCCGAAAAAGGCGCCGACATCGGCGTGATCTATGACGGCGACGCCGACCGCGTCATGTTCGTGGACGACAAGGCCCGCTTCGTGGCGCCCGACCTGATGATTGCCCTGATGGCCAAGTACTTCTGCGACGAGCGCGGCGAAAAGCAGCCCCGCGTGCTGCAGGAGATCCGTTCGTCCAAGGCGGTAGGGGAGTATCTCCAGTCCTACGGCGCCGAACTCCATACCTGGCGCGTGGGCCGCGCCTTCGCCGCTCCCAAACTGCGCGAAATCGACGGCCTCTGGGGCGGAGAACTCGCCGGACACTATTATTTCAAGGACTTCTTCTATTCCGACAGCGGTATGCTCGCGAGCCTCATCGTCCTGCGCATCGTCGCCGCGCTCAAGAGCGAAGGCAAGACCCTTTCCGCCTGGATCGACGGCGTTTCGCGCTACCGCAATTCCGGAGAGATCAATTTCCGCGTGGAGGACAAGCAGGGGGCGATGAAAGCCGTCTGCGAGATGTTCGCCGCCCAGGAGCAGCCCAGCGCTTCGATGGATTTCGACGGCTATCGCCTCGAATTCCCTTCCTGGTGGTTCAACATCCGTCCCTCGAATACGGAGCCTTACCTGCGCTTCATCTGCGAAGCGGTTTCGCCGGAAATGCTCAGCGAGCGCATCGCACAGGTGCAGCAGTTGTTGGAAACCCGTTTCGGTGCCGTTCGCGCATGAGGCGTTTCCTTTCCCTGCTGCTTCTGCTTCCGCTTGCGCATCAGCTCGCGGCCCAGGCCATCGATACCCTCGATACGCCCGATTCCGCGGTCAAGATCGTGCTTTTCGCCGACCATAGCTGGCGCTATATCTGCGACCCTTCGGTGCACGCATCGGACGATATTTTCACCGAATACTGGGATACCGTCTCCGTCCATTCCTACCGCAGCCTGCCCGACAGCGTGCTGCATCTGCCCGTAACGCTGGCGCTGGTGGATTCCGCGAGCACCTTCGTGATGCCCTGCGACGCTTCCCTGGGCTCGCAGTACGGTCCCCGGCGTCGCCGTATGCACGCGGGCGTGGACCTGCCCTATCCCACGGGCACTCCGGTACGCGCCGCCTTCGACGGACAGGTGCGCTATGCTTCCTACAATTCCGGCGGCTACGGCTTTCTGGTGGTCGTGCGGCATTTGAACGGGCTGGAAACCTATTACGGGCACCTTTCCCGCTTCAAATGCAATGTCGGCGACTGGGTCCGCGCCGGCGACGTGATTGCCCTCGGCGGCAGCACGGGACGCTCGACGGGACCGCACCTGCACTTCGAGACGCGCTACCTCAGCCAGCCCTTCGACCCCTGCTGGATCATCGATTTCGAGAAGAAGCAACTCCGCGACGAGAATTTCTGCCTCAAGAAAGAATACCTGAACCGCGGCGCCGCTTACCGGAACTATGTCAAGACCGGGAATGCCGTGGCGCCGGAAATGACCGTGGCTTACCATACGGTCCGCAGCGGCGACACGCTCTCGCGCATCGCCACGAAGTACCATACCAGCGTCCGGGCGCTCTGCCGCCTGAACGGGATTAAGGAAACCACTGTCTTACAACTTGGAAAACGATTGAAAGTTAGATAATTATGTCTGCTAACGCAATATTGCTCATCAGTTGCCCCGATCGTCAGGGCATCATTACGGACGTGACGCGCTTCATTACGGAGAACCGCGGTAACATCGTCTATATCGACCAGTATGTGGATAATGCCGCCGGGGTGTTTTTTATGCGCCTCGAATGGGAACTGGAAGGCTTCCTGATTCCCCGCGAAAAGATTTCCGACTATGTGAAGACCCTTTTCGGAACCCGCTACGAGATGACCTTCAAACTGTTTTTCAGCGACGTGAAGCCCCGGATGGCGATTTTCGTGAGCAAGCAGAGCCATTGCCTCTATGACCTGCTGGCGCGCTACAAGGCGGGGGAGTGGAATGTGGAGATTCCCTGCATCGTGAGCAATCACGATGAACTGCGCGACGTGGCGGAGCAGTTCGGCATACCTTATTATGTATGGGCCGTGGCGCCGGATCATTCCAACAAGGCCCAGGTGGAGAAGGAGGAGATGGAACTCCTGAAGCGGGAGAAGGTGAGTTTCATCGTGCTGGCCCGCTACATGCAGATCCTGAGCGAGGACCTGATTGCCGCCTATCCGCACAACATCATCAATATCCACCATTCCTTCCTGCCGGCTTTCGTGGGCGCGAAACCTTATCACCAGGCCTATGAGCGGGGCGTGAAGATCATAGGGGCGACGAGCCACTATGTGACCGCCGAACTGGATGCCGGCCCGATCATCGAGCAGGATGTGGTGCGCATTTCGCACAAGGATACGCCCGAGAGCCTGGTGCTCAAGGGACGGGATCTGGAAAAAATCGTCCTGAGCCGCGCCGTCACCAAGCACATCGAGCGCAAGATTCTTACTTACCGCAACAAGACCGTTATTTTCGGTTAGCGGAGCACTAACGCCAGCCAGCCCAGGCCGATAGCAAGCACCAGGGCTACGACCGCCTGCCATCCACACGTCGTAACCCCTACGATGAACAGCCCGAAGGCGATGATGAGCAGAATGCGCCCCAGGACAAGGATAAGCTTACAAAACTTTTCAGATGATCAGGTCGTCGGCCTGGAGTTTCGGGACGTAGTGGACGCCGTCCTGGAAAGTATATGCCAGCGAATCGCCGGGAACGGCGGGGACGAGCCGTATCTTCTCGGCGGATTTGCCGACGGCAAGCACGGCGAGCGGCTGTAGCGTC
Organism: Bacteroidales bacterium; assembly: GCA_016282145.1. Classification (GTDB taxonomy): domain Bacteria; phylum Bacteroidota; class Bacteroidia; order Bacteroidales; family UBA932; genus Cryptobacteroides. The sequence goes on from JAEEJZ010000019.1 coordinate 5,730, forward strand.
AGGCCCAGGGCTTCTTTGAGGGCCTTGGCGTTGAAATTCCGGATAAAGATGCCGCCCAGGCCCATTTCTACGGCTTTCAGCAGCATACTCTGCGCAGAGATCCCCAAATCGATATCGATGACGGCGGTCTCCGGCAGGGTGCTGCAGATAATGATGAAAGCCTCGGGCTCGCGGCCCTCCGGCGGCAGTTTCATATCGGGGACGGCGGCTCCCATCTTGATCAGCGACAGTACTTTTTCGGCTTCGGGGCCGGCGGTGACGGGGTGGAAGCGCAGGGCCTGCCGGTTCATCGCGCTGCCCAGTTTCGGGTTCACGGCGATCATCGCCTTAAGCTGGCGCATATCCACCTTGTAAGCCTTATCGTAGATGCGGATACTCCGGTTGGCGAGCAGCAGACGGTCCAGCGAAGGCCGCTGCGGGACCGATTTCTTGCCCGCGCCCGGCCCGAAGACTTCTTCGAAGCGTTTTTCCAGATAATTATCAGCCATATAGCCCCAAAGATAAGAATCTGTTTTGATTTTTTCCCTATATTTGCGGGATTTTATGCTTATGGATATTAGGAACATTGCCATTATCGCCCACGTAGATCACGGCAAGACCACCCTGGTGGACCGGATGATTTATCAGGCGAACCTGGTCCGGCAGCCCGAGAACCTCGGCCAGCTGATTCTGGACAACAACGACCTCGAGCGCGAGCGCGGCATCACCATCCTCGCGAAGAACGTGTCGGTCATTTATAAAGGGGTGAAGATCAATATCATCGATACTCCGGGCCACAGCGATTTCGGCGGCGAGGTCGAGCGCGTCCTGAATATGGCGGACGGCGTGCTGCTGCTCGTGGACGCCTTCGAGGGCTGTATGCCCCAGACGCGTTTCGTGCTGCAGAAGGCCATCTCTATGGGCAAGAAGCCCGTGGTGGTCATCAATAAGGTGGACAAGCCGAACTGCCGCCCGGACGAGGTGCAGGAAGAGGTCTTCGACCTGATGTGCAACCTCGACGCCAGCGACGACCAGCTGGACTTCACCACCGTCTTCGGCTCCGCCAAGCAGGGCTGGATGTCCCTGGACTGGAAGACCCCCGGCAATGACATCACCCCGCTGCTGGATACGATCCTGGAGGTGATTCCCGCCCCCGCCGTGGTGGAGGGAACGCCCCAGATGCTCATTTCCTCGCTCGAATATTCGCCCTATGTGGGCCGCATCGCCATCGGCCGCATCACCCGCGGTTCGCTGAAAACGGGCCAGCAGGTCAGCCTCTGCAAGCGCTACGACGTGGTGCAGAAGCAGAAAATCAAGCAGCTGATGGTCTTCGAAGGCCTCGGCAAAGCCAATGTCGATCAGGTGGAATGCGGCGATATCTGCGCAGTCGTGGGCATCGACGGCTTTGAAATCGGCGATACCATCGCGGATTTCGAGGCTCCGGAAGCGCTGCCGCCCATCGCCATCGACGAACCGACGATGAGCATGCTCTTCACCATCAACAATTCGCCTTTCTTCGGCAAGGACGGCAAGTTCGTCACGTCGCGCCACCTCAAGGAGCGGCTGGAAAAGGAATTGGAGAAGAACCTGGCGCTGCGCGTAAAACCCGGCACCGGTGCGGATTCCTTCATCGTATATGGCCGAGGCGTGCTGCACCTCTCGGTGCTGATCGAAACGATGCGCCGAGAAGGCTTCGAACTCCAGGTCGGGCAGCCGAAGGTGCTGGACAAGACCATCGGCGGACAGCGCTGCGAGCCCATTGAAGAACTTTCGGTCGAAGTGCCCGAAGAATTCGTCGGTGCGGCGATTGAAATCTCCACCCGCCGCAAGGGTGCGCTGGTGCATATGGAGCCGCGCGGAGACCGTACTCTGCTTGAATTCGAGATTCCTACGCGCGGACTGATGGGACTGCGCAGCAATATGCTGACGGCAACGCAGGGAGAGGCGGTCGTCGCCCACCGTTTCAAGGAATATCAGCCCTTTAAGGGGGAAATCGAGCGGCGCGGCAACGGTTCGCTCGTGTCCCTGGAAACGGGCGAGGCCATCGCCTATTCCATCAATAAGCTGCTGGACCGCGGCCGCTTCTTCGTGGAGCCGGGCGAGCCCATCTATGCCGGGCAGGTCGTAGGCGAACATACCCGAGAGCGGGACCTGAACATCAATATCTGCAAGACCAAGAAACTCACCAATGTCCGGGCTTCCGGCTCCGATGAGAAGATTGTCCTGCCCCCGGCCATCAAGTTCTCCCTCGAAGAAGCCCTGGAGTACATTCAGGATGACGAGATGGTGGAGGTGACGCCGCACGCGATGCGTATCCGCAAGATCCTGCTGGACCCGCTGGCCCGCAAGCGGAGCTCGGAAAACGAGGATTAGGCCCTGGCAAAAGAAATTTCGTTAATAGAAAATTTTTTGTAACTTTGCAGCCCTTTGTAGTACCAGTAAACGGACTCGGTCGTGCGGAACAGGCTTTTGACTGGACTGCCGACGTAAAGTTCTTTGAATCATTCGGAAATTCCGAAGTCATGGATGCCGGCCTGCGTATTGCTGCGACGGCTTCCCAGTCGGGCGGCTTCATCGGAGTGCGCTGCGAAATCTGCGGAAGCGTGACCGTTGCGTGCGACCGTTGCCTGGAGGCGCTGGCCCTTCCTGTGGAGACTTCCTTCCGCCTGAGCGTGAAGTTCGGCCCCCGGGAGGAACGCACGGAGACGGAAGACGGTGAGATCGTGATGCTTCCCTACGGGGAGGCGGACTTGGACCTGGCGCAGTTCATCTATGACTACGTGATGACCTCCCTGCCCATGCAGCGGGTACATCCGGATGGGGAATGCAATGAAGCGACACTGAAGTATTTGAGTAAATGATAATTTAAAAAATAAGTAACAATGGCACATCCTAAACACAAACTTTCAAAGCAGCGCCGGGACAAGCGTCGTACCCACGATTTCGCTCCCGTTCCCACGCTGGCGACCTGCCCTAACTGCGGCGCCACCGTCATGTATCACCGGGTATGCCCCGAGTGCGGCTATTATCGCGGCCGTCAGGTATTCGTAAAGAACGAGGCCGAATAGTTCCGGTCCCATAGTTCAACGGATAGAACGGAAGTTTCCTAAACTTTAAATCGAGGTTCGATTCCTCGTGGGACTACGAAAGAAGCCAGGCTTTGCGGCCTGGCTTCTTTTGTGGTATGTGTCACCGTGGGATTAGCGGGTAACCATCACGGAGCAACGGTTCTCGGAAGGAACGTTGGAGACCTTCTTGGTGTCACCGAAGTAGTCGACGGTGATGCGGTCAGCAGCGATACCGGCCTTCTTGAGGGCGGCGGCCACATTCTCGGCACGCTTCTGGGAAAGGACCCAGTTGCCGGCGTGGGTACCGGTCTCGATATCGGCATATCCGCTGACGGACACGTTGGCCTCAGGATAGGCGTTCAGGATGTCCACGATGTTCTGGATCTTCTGGACCTCGGAATTGCGGATATTGTGACGACCGATGACAAAGTAAACGGTCTCCTCGGTGGAGCGGGCAGCGGCACGCTCTTCAGCAGCCTTCTTCGCGGCGGCCTCGGCGGCAGCCTTCTCGGCAGCGGCCTTCTCAGCGGCGGCCTTCTCGGCAGCAGCCTTCTCAGCGGCGGCCTTCTCGGCGGCGGCCTTCTCGGCAGCAGCCTTATCGGCGGCGGCCTTGGCGGCAGCGGCCTCGGCGGCGGCAGCGGCAGCAGCGGCTTCAGCAGCACGCTTGCTTGCACCGGCACGGCCGAAGCTGTACTTCAGACCGATGAGAGCGCTGAGGTTGTAGTCGAAGTCGAGCGGCCAGTTCCCGATTTTGAGATCGGTCTCGTTCTTCTTGGAGTTGAAGTGGTCGGAAAGCACATTGTCCACCAATTCGACCTCCAGGTGGAGGGCGTCAATCAGGCGGATGTCAACACCGGCGCCGAAACGGCCGGTAAAGGAAAGGACGGGCTTCTGCCAGAGATAGTTCTCGGGAGGGAAGAAATCGGCTACTTCAAGGGCCTGCTGGTTGCCGAAGCGGTAGTTCAGACCGGGACCTGCGAAGAGGTAGGGGCTGAACAGACGGGAAGTCTTGTACTTGAAGCTGTTGCAGATATCCCAGATTGCGTCCACGTTGAACTGGACATAGTTGAACTTGTACTGATACTCCTGACGGTCAATGACAGTGCCTTTGGCCTGCCAGCCGGAGAATTCGCCGCGCAGCTGGAATCCGGGAACGAACTCGTATCCGGCGCCGAGGGCGATGGTCGGATAGGTTACCTGGTCGAAGAACTTGGCTGCCTCACCGGCGGTGTAGGTGGCGCCGCCCTTCAGGTCAAGGAACCAACCGGGCTTGAAGGAATCCTGTGCGAGCGCACTGGCGCACATGCTCAGGAAAGCGGAAATAACAAGAATTGTTTTTCTCATAGTTATGGTAAATTAATGTTGTTGCATAAAATCGCGCAATTTTAACAATTTTTATTCAGAATTCAAAATTTTTGCCCCGATTCCTCTTGCCCGCCCGGGTTGTAACCCCTTTTCACGGCCATAGACGCGTGAAAAATATTTCTGAAATCTTTGCATATAAAAAAAATTGTGTATAAATTTGCGTGCTGATAGTGTTCTGTTGTGTTGGGGCAGTGTGTCCCGGGACAGGAACGCGTATATATAATATAGGTAAGAAACAACAAACAATTAAGTTTAACTTTTTAACCAAACCCTTATGAACAAAATTTTCAGAAAGGCAATTGTGCTGGCCCTTGCTGGGTCTGCGCTGTTGTACACTGGGTGCACGAAGGATTATTCCGGGGACATTCAGACCCTCAGGAATGATTTCGAAGAGTACAAGACTGCTACTAACGAGCAGATCCGCACCCTGAATGGCCAGGTTGGCCAGTTGCAGCAGGCGGTTTCCGCGCTCGAGACGGCGAAAGCCCAGACCGAAGCTGCAATTAAGACTTTGCAGGATCGTGCTACTGCGCTTGAGACCTTCAAGAGCGAGACCACCACTGCTCTGGCTTCCATCCGTCAGAACATTGCTGACCTGCAGACTGCTGATCAGAATCTGAACAGCGCCATCGAGGCGGCCAAGGCCCGCATCAAGGCGCTGGAGGACAACACCTACACCAAGCAGGAAGTGGATGGCAAGATCCAGAGTGTCGAGCAAAAGATCGAGGCTGCCAAGGCTTGGGCTAGCGAGACCTTCGCTACGAAAGAGACTGTCGGTCAAATCGACGCGGCTCTTGCTCAGGTCGCCGGTACTGTCGATGGTATCCTTGCCGTTCTTGTCGACGATGCAGGTGAGATTATCAACGTCAGAGAAGCTCTCGCTGGTGTAAAGGCGACTGCTGAGGAGGCCCTCGGCAAGGCCAATCAGGCCCTTTCCGAGACTGAGGCTATCCGCAATGACCTTGTGGCTAACTATTATGACGCCTCTGCGGTTGACGCTCTCCTCTCTACCCTCAAGAACGATCTCCAGGCTAAGATTGATGCCGAGACCGCTCTTCGTGAAGCCGGTGACGCTGCCGCTCAGGCGCGCATCGATTCCCTCGCCAATGTGACCAAGGGTATCGAGGAAGACCTCGCTGCCTACAAGGAGGCCACTAACGAGAAGCTTGCTGCTCTCGATCAGAAGATTAACGACGAGATTCAGAACCGCATCGACGCCGTCAGCGCTGAGGCCGCTCTTCGCGAAGCCGGTGACGCTGCCGCCCAGGCGCGCATCGACTCCCTCGCCAATGTGACCAAGGACCTCGAAGATAAGTACGAGGAACTGAGGGGTGAGATTGACATCATCAAGCTTGATCTCGCGGCCCTGAATATCTATGTTGAGTACCTCTCCAATCAGATGTATGCTTATGCCGAGCGCATTCAGAGCATCGTCTTTGTGCCCGAGTACGATGACCTCAAGGCCAGCATGCTTCGTTACTTCATCGGTCAGCCGACCCAGGCTGGTGAGAACTTCCAGAATACTGTGATTGCCACCTTTGAGGTGCAGCCGAAAGAAGCTATTGTTTGGGTTGATTCCCTCTACAAGGACAAGAAGATCGGTATTGCTTTCAAGTCCGTTGAATCCCGTGCTCTCTATTTCGACGAGGTCGTTTACGATGTCGATGTTGAACTCGACGAGGAGAAGGGCCGCTTCACCGTGGAAGCTTTCCTTGGTCCTGACGTGGAAGAGAATATCGTGATTTCCTGCATCCTTGGTGATTTCGAGGTTGATGGCTATGATAGCGGCAACGCTATTCAGAGCACCTATGTCGCTGTTGCCAACAAGGATGACTACAACACCTATCTGGACGGTTCCAACTTCGCTTGGTACGATGCGAAACTCGATGAGCCCGTTGGTACTGAAACTGAAAATGGTGATTCCGTCGGCGTTGCGCTGCGTATTGCTTACACCGCTCCTGCTACCGATTCCCTCGTGTTCAAGCCTTTCACCGACAGCCTTGCTATCTTCATGAAGCTTGACGGTACATTCTACCAGTCCATCGCTGAGTATGAAGAGAATCTGCACCTGCCTGCAGGTCTGTTTGATCCTATCGGCTACGTCGCTGAGTTCCAGACCAAGGATGGTGAAGGCCACGTTGTCAACAGCAACGAGCCGTTCAACTTCGACGATGAGGCTTATGCTCCCGAGACTTCCCTCACCACCACCAAGACGGACGAGGGTGTTGTGAATCCTGCGTTTGTCGGTTACAACAATGTCCGCAAGGAAGGTTTCCGTGTTCTCGGTGTCGACATCGATCCTTACGCTTTCGTTGGTACGGTGATCACCAAGAATCAGGTTCCTGCGTTCACGGTTGATGCTTACGAAATTCCTTGGAGCTATGTCCACTATGCTGAGATTCCTCTCCAGACCGGCAAGGCTTTCGCTGTAGACGGCAACACCGACTTCGGCAAGGCGATCAGCGGTGCTTACAACGGTGCGGATGAGACCTTCACCAAGGACGGTGAGGATTATACTCCTGCCCTGACTGAGTGGATCAACTTTATTCCTGCTGACGGCCAGGTCGCCGGTATGGTCAAGTTCTTCGGTTGGGCTTTCGAGGCTGACTCCGCCAAGTATGTCGCCAAGACCGAGCGCTTCGAGACCGACAGCGATGAGTACACCGTCAACGTTCCGTTCACGCTTTGTCCTAAGGCAAAGGATCGCAAGGTGATCATCCCTATGGGTACGCTGGACTACAGCCCGACCTATGGTCTTGATCCTACCTACATCCAGGATACCACTTCCAACGCGCTTCCTGGTGCTATCGCTCCCGCTTTCGCTGGTGATGAGGATCTCTTCATCGGTGACGCTGCTGAGTTCGCTCCCGGCTATGAGGCTAAGGATTCCCTCTACAGCGCTTATGCCAACCTCGGCAGCGCTTACCACTGCTTCAACGACCCTCAGGTCTTCGGCAGCCCGATTACCGAGTCCTTCGTGGTTGACTCCGTCCGTGTAAACGGCGAACTTGACGAGGATGCTATCGAGTACATCACGGTCAACCTCGCCTATGACGTTGATGGCAGCATGGATGCCTCTACGATCAGCATCGAGCCTGGTTATCTGCCTTATGGCGCCGAGGTTACGGTCTATGGCCGCTACAACCAGTTCTTCGTGAACTTCTACTACGAGATCAGCTTCAATACTCCTGCTGTTCCGTTCTTCCTGGTGCTCACTCCTTACGGTGCCTTCGATCCTGCAAAGGACAAGACCATCATCGTTGAGGGTGATGATAAAACTGATCCTGACCTCTATACACTCCAGCAGATGTACTACACCAAGTACCTGCGCGTACAGGATCAGGAGGGTGTCCCTACTGATATGGGTGAAGAACTTGAAGTACGCTTCACTTATGTCTATGAGGACTTCGAAGAGTTCGGCATCGAACTTGATCCTGAAACTGCGACGGCTGACGAAATCGAGGCTGCAATGGCCAAGCGCGGTGTCTTCGGTGGTATTACCGATGTTGTCGAAGTCCTCAGCAACGATAAGGCCGGACTTCTCGATCAGCAGGCTATCCTTACCTGGGGTACCTATCAGGGTCTGAAGGTTAAGGCCTTCGCTACCCTCTATGATAACGGTGTACGCGTCAGCGAGCCTCTCGAGTACGCGATTGAGACCATGAAGCCTATCAAGCTTACCCAGCCTCTGGTCATTGGTAGCGTGGATGATCCTCTCATCCGTACTTCCGGTGAGTCTCTGGACATCAGGCCTGCTTCCGCTATGATTGTCGGTGGTATCCTGAGCCGTGACGCTGAATACAACCCTTACTATGTTGCTGATCCTAGTGTCTTCGGATACAATGACAACAACGTCCGTCAGACGGGTACCCGTGAGTGGACTGGAGGTATTTTTGGTCATTGGGTTTACTATCCTGCCGGTGAGTTCCATCCGTTCTATGGACCTCTGGATGAGGAAGGTGAAGGCCGTCGTATCGTTTCCGAACTCTTCTTCGACTACGACAACATCAGCGCTATCCTCAACGATCATGTCTGGGATCTCACCAACGGTGGTGACTGGTCGACCTCTGTCGATGATTACGGCGAGATCTTCACGCTCATCAAGGATAGTGGTAAGGGTAGAATCGTCCTTAACATCCCTGTTAAGTTCCGTTACTACCTCGACTACTGCGGCGCTAAGGCTGAAGAAGGCTTCGTGACTGTTTACATCAAGCAGATCTAATCTGAAGTCCTGATATGAAATAGAAAGGTTCCCTCCGGGGAGCCTTTCTTTTTTGTGTGATGCCATAATTTCAATCTATTTTTTATCTTTGTAAAATATGGAGATGAATGATTTTGTTTATATATCGCCGGCCCTTTGGGTCCACTCTTTCCCTGATGCGGATTCTGCTCTTCTTTGCGCGAGTCCGAAACCAGGGGAGAACGAGGGGCTGATTTATGAAGAATGGTAATATGATGAAAGATAGTATGAAATTGGGGGCATTATCCTTTGCTGTCCTGTTGACAGGATGCCTTTCTTCCTGTGTCCGTGAGGCAGGTGCTCCTGTTTTGAAGCCTGCTGGCGAAGAGATGGTTTTCACCGCCCACTGGGCTGAGGAGCAAGGATCCCGCACGGTGGTTATGGAGAACGGTATGGACATTTGGTGGACTCCCGCTGAGAGTATCCATATCTTTTATGGAGATGCCTCCGCCCAGTTCACCTCTGTCAATAAGGACACCGTCGCCTGTACCAGTTTTTACGGCATCCTGGGCGTTGCTACGGGGACAATGGAACAGGAGAACCCTTCCAGGCCTTTCATTGGGGTCTATCCTTACCGAGAAAGCAATTCTTGTGACGGAGAAAGCGTTTCGATTGAGGTCGCATATGAGCAACAAGCCTGTGCCGGAACTTTTGCAGACAAGTTTTTCCCTGCGGTTGCGCGCAGTACTTCTTTAGATCTGGCTTTCTACAACGTTTGTGGCGGCGTGCGCTTCAGCATCGTTCACGAAGGAGTCAACCGTGTTGTCTTTCATTCCCTCGATAGCTGCTCTATGGCCGGTAAGGTCAAGGTCGGCTTTGATGATGACAATAAACCTCTTATTCTCCAATGCACCGAGTCCGTAGATTCGGTAGTCGTCTATGCTCCGGAAGGGGGCTTTATACCCGGTAAGAATTATTATGCCGCCTTCATTCCGCAGGAGCACGCAAAAGGGATTTCTGTCTCCCTGTATGCCGGGCTCAAGAAGGCCTATGGGGAAATCGCTCATCCCATCTGCGTGAAGCGTTCGGTTTTTGGAATCCGGGATGCGATAGATGAAGGTTGGGAATATGTGGGGCCGGATCTTCCTCCTTTCATAGATTTTGCGGATTCAGTGGTTAAGCGGATATGCGTGGGGAACTTCGATTTGGATGGGGACGGGGAAGTCAACTATGAGGAAGCTGCATCGGTTGACAGCCTCAAAACGCTTTTCCAAAATAACCGCGAGATACGACTTTTCAATGAACTGGCTTATTTTACCGGCCTGTCGGAGATCCAGAAAGAAGCCTTTCTCAACTGTTCCAATCTTGAAGAAGTTGTGTTGCCCGATGGTCTTGTAACAATAGGCGAGAGTGCTTTTGCAGGTTGTTCGTCTTTGCGGAAGATTGACCTCAGCGCGTGCACTTTGCTCAAGACGATAGGCGCTTCTGCTTTCAAGAATGCCGTTTCCGAGGATATTGTGATTCCTGCGGCAGTCAACTCCATCGGAAGCATGGCTTTTGCCAAGATCAAGTATGTCCGTCTGTTGTCTGTCATCCCGCCTACCATTACCAGCGACACGTTTAATGCCTCTGCCCGCTACGGAGTTCCTGCTGAAAGCCTCAAACGCTATAAGACCAAGAAGCTTTCCGGAACGATATGGGGAAAGCGTGTCAATTGGATTTATTCCAATGATACGTTTAGCTATCCTCCGTCCCTTGTTGACGTGAGCCCTACGCGTAAGCGCCTGAACCTTTTCGGATATACGCTGGATTTCATAAAGGTTTCTCCGGGTTCTTACTCGGAAGGCGGTAATACGGTTACGATTACTGAGGCTTTCTGGTTGTCGGAAACTGAATTTACGAGGGCTTTGTGGATGGCGGTAAAGTATGACGACCCTTCCTTCTTCCAGCCGACAATGGAAGAAGGCATGAACTGTCCGCTTACCAATGTGACCTGGGAGGGGGTGAATGCCTTTATCCCGTCCCTGAAGGAACTTGTACCCGGCAATTATCACCTGCCTACGGAGGCGCAGTGGAGATTTGCGGCTAAAGGGGGGACGTCAAGCCGGAGTTATACTTATTCCGGAAGCAATACGGTAGGTAATGTTGCGTGGTATAAGGATAATTCTGAATGTTGTCTGGATACTACGGGAGCCCGGCGTCAGCAGCCCCATCCGGTAAAATCCAAGGCGGATAATGAGCTGGGCTTCTACGATATGTCCGGCAACGTCGCGGAATGGGTAAGTGACTATTACAGTACCTCCATGCCCAAGGGAACGGATCCCACGGGGCCTAAGTCCGATTCAGAGAACAGGCGTGTAACCCTTGGGGGAGACTATCTTACTGCGGATTCAGGCTGTAAGATCGCTTCCCGTTATTATGCAAAGCAGGATGTTCTGCGAGCCAATGTCGGCTTCCGGCTTGCTCTGTAGCGTGTCGTCTTTTGGAGTTTATTTCGTAACTTTACAAGCTGTTTTTTAATCGTTGAATTATGAAAAAGATTCTCAATACCCTTTTGCTGGCGGCAATGGTTGTCGCGGCGGTTTCCTGCTCCTATGAGCGTAAGCAGTTTGCCTATCAGGAGGAAGAAGCCCTCCTTTCCTCATTCCCCATCCTGTCGCTGGTGCCCCAGGATGCCCCGGCAGTCTTTTGCCTGAATTCCTGCGCCCAAGGGCTGGATCAGGTCTATTTCAAGGCCCCCTTCGATTCACTGGACTTAGGCGGCTTTGCCTCGTCGAAAGCGGTCCTCTCCTTCTTCTATGACGGAAAGTTACTGCCCTGCCTTTATCTGCCTTGCGCCCCTTCCTCTTCGATGGAGGATGAAGAAATAGCGGCCCTTAAGGCCCGTATGGCGGAGAGAGGCATTCAGACCAAGCTGATTGCCAAGGAAGGCTGCGCCGCCCTGTTGCTGACCATTTCCGACTATGCCGTGGCCAATCAGGAGTACAGTATGGCTACGGGAAAATCGGTTCTGGATGCCCCCGGCTTTGCTGAGGCCCTGGCCCGTGCACCGCTTGCGCAGCAGGTCACCCTGTTTTTCTCCAATAAGGAGGCCTCCAAACTGCCTTCCCGTATTATGGGTGCCGAATTTGCCCGCAACAGGCTGGCTTCCTTCCTGCCTGCGGTGGCGCAGTGGACCGTGCTTTCCGACGAATCGGAGAAACTGTATGACATTTCCCTCTCCGCGCCGGATGACGCTTTCTATTTCTCGCAGGTTTTCTCCGACATCAAACCTGCGGAAAGCTTGATTTCCGACCTGCTCCCCAAGACGACGACGCTCCTTTTGGACCTTCCCCTCTCTTCCTGGAAGGCTTATCTCCGCGCTTACGAGCGCTGGCTCGGCCTCCAGTCCAGGAAACGGACGATCGGCAAGGATGCGATGCAGTGGGCCAAGCTGGTGAAGCCCCAGGAGATCGCCTTTATCCATTTTGCCAGGTTCCGGGTGCTGGCCGTCCGTGCCGGCAGCCGCTTCAAGGAGCACGAACCCGCCGTCAATCCCTATCCCGGCGCAGTTGCTGAATTGCTGGGCAATGCCTTCCAGCTCAATGACGACAGCGTCTTCGCCGTTTCCGGCAAGTGGATTGTCATCGGCTCGGAAGAAGGTGTAAAGGCCTTTTTGGAGTCTTCCCGCAAGGAAGTCCTTCCCGCCTTCAACGGCAAGTCCATCAACTTCGGTATCTACAGGCCCGGCGAGTCGATCTGGGATGAGGCCGGCCTTATTCGCTTTCAATACGGCAAGTAATGGAATATCGCTCTGTCAATAAGATTTTTGAGCAAAGTTTCAAGGATAATTGGGATCGCGATGCCCTTTCCAATTACCAGGGGACGACGATCAAATACAGCGAACTGGCGCGGCGCATCAAACTGCTGCACCTGAGTTTCGAAAAATGCGGTCTGCAGAAAGGCGACAAAGTCGCCCTATGTTCCCGCAACCAGGCTAACTGGGGGGTATCTTTCCTGGCGGCCCTGACCTACGGCGCCGTACCCGTGCCCATCCTGCACGAGTTCAAGGCGGGGAACATCCACTACCTGGTCAATCACAGCGAGGCGAAGGTGCTCTTCGTGGACGAAGTTATCTGGGAGGGCCTTTCCGAATCGGAAATGCCCGGGCTTCAGGTTATCGTGCGGATCAAGGATTTCCGCTTCATCTATGCGCGGGATGCGGCCATGCAGGATGTGCGCGAAACCGTCCAGAAAGACTTCGATACGCTTTATCCGGACGGCTTCAGCAAGGAAGACGTCAACTATTACGAGGACAAACCCGATGAACTGGCGCTCATCAATTACACTTCCGGCACTTCCGGATTCTCTAAGGGGGTGATGCTCAGTTACCGGAATGTCGCCGCGAACCTCCGTTTTGCGCGCGTGGAAGCCGAGCCCCAGATGAACTGCGAATCCGAAGTGGTGGCCCTGCTGCCCTCTGCGCATATGTACGGCCTGATGTTCGAATTCCTCTTTGAGATTTCCATCGGCGCGCACGTGCACTTCCTGACCCGCATTCCCAGTCCGAAGATTATCCTCAAGGCCTTTTCGGAAATTCATCCTGACATCATCGTTTCCGTGCCCCTCATCATCGAGAAGGTGTACAAATCGCAGATCAAGCCCATCGTGGACCGCAACAAGATGTTCATGATGCTGCCCCTGCTGGACCAGATCGTGATGAAGAAGATCCGGAACGGGATGATCGAGGCTTTCGGCGGCCGTTTCGAGGAGGTGATCCTCGGCGGTGCGGCTTTCAATCCGGAGGTGGAGGCGTTTATGCGCAAGATTCATTTCCCCTTCACCGTGGGATATGGTATGACGGAGTGCTGTCCCATCATCACCTATGCGAAATGGTGGCGCGGCCGTAAGGGCTCCTGCGGTCAGGCGGTTGCCGCCTGCAAAATCCGTATCGATTCTCCCAATCCCCGCAAGATTCCGGGCGAGGTGCAGGTCAAGGGAGACAATGTCTTTATGGGTTATTTTAAGGACAAGGTGGCGACCAAGGCGGTCTTTACCAATGACAACTGGTTCAAGACCGGCGATATGGGCATCATCGACTCCGACGGCTTCCTTTACCTCAAAGGCCGCTCCAAGTGTATGATCCTGGGTCCTTCCGGCCAGAATATCTATCCCGAGGAGCTGGAGGCCGTCATCAACAACGTAACCTATGTCGTGGATTCCCTGGTCATCGAGGACAATGGCGGCCTGACCGCCATCGTCTATCCGGACTATCATCAGGGCGAACTGGACGGGCTGAGCGGCGAGGACCTGGAAAAGCGTCTGGTCGAGGGCCTGCCCAAAATCAACGCCCAGCTGCCTTCCTATGCGCAGATCCGCAAGATGGAATTCATCCCGGAGGACTTTGAGCGTACGCCCAAGCGCAGCATCAAGCGTTATCTCTATACCCGATGAACAAATTCGACGAGAAATATATGTCCATGGCGTCCATCTGGGCGCAGAATTCCTACTGCAAGCGCCGCCAGGTGGGGGCGCTGCTCGTCAAGGACAGGATGATCATCTCCGACGGCTACAACGGTACCCCTTCGGGCTTCGAGAACATTTGCGAAGACGAGAACGGCATCACCAAGCCCTATGTGCTGCACGCGGAGGCGAACGCCATTTCCAAGGTCGCGAAAAGCGGCAACAGCAGCGAGGGGGCGACCCTCTACGTAACGGCCTCTCCCTGCGTAGAGTGCGCGAAACTGATTATCCAGGCGGGCATCCGCCGCGTCGTTTATCGCGATGAATACCGCATTACGGACGGCATCGACCTGCTGCGCCGTGCCGGCATCGAAGTGGAACAGGTAGGCTGAAATGAAACGAACGACCCTGCTCGCCGCCCTGCTGGGCATACTGATCGGCGCACTCGGAGCGGCCCTTGTGCAGCAAATGGCAAAGAACCGCCGCCTGGCGGCCGATGCGGCTGCGTGGCAGAAGCTCAACCTTGCGCTTTCTACCATCGATTCGCACTATGTCGATACGCTGAACTTCAATCACCTGACCGACGTGGCGCTGACGGCGGTGCTGCAGGCGCTCGACCCGCATTCGCTCTATATGCTTCCGAAGCAACTGGAAGCGGCGGACAGCGACCTGGCCGGGGATTTCGAGGGCATCGGCATCCAGTTCAACGTGCCGGCGGATACGGCCGTCATCATCGAGGTGATTCCCGGCGGGCCGTCGGAGAAGATCGGCCTGCAGCCCGGTGACCGCCTGCTCAAGGTGGATGACAAGGTCATCGCCGGCGTCAAATGCCCGCAGGACAGCATGGTGCGCCTGATGCGCGGTCCCGCAGGCACGAAAGTGACGGTGACGGTCAAGCGCGAGCGGGAGCAGATTCCCTTCGAGATTACCCGCGGGAAGATTCCCATGCATTCCGTGGATGCGGCCTTTATGGTCTCGGATACGGTGGCTTACGTGCGCGTTTCCAAGTTCTCCCGCACCACCGCCAAGGAATTCCTGGAGGCCCTTCAGCGTTTGAATGGAGAGGGGATGCGCCGCCTCATCATGGATCTGCGCGACAACTCCGGCGGCTTCATGGACCAGGCGCTGGTAATGGCGGATTTCTTCCTGAAGAAGGACCAGCGCATCGTCTATATGGAGGGCCGGCATTATCCGCGCCAGGAATACCGCGCCAGCGGCCGGGGACTCTTCCAGGACCTGCCTGTGGAATTGCTCATCAACGAATATTCCGCCTCTTCGAGCGAAATTTTCACGGGGGCATTGCAGGACAACGGCCGCGCGACGGTCTATGGCCGCCGCAGTTTCGGTAAGGGACTGGTGCAGGAGCCGGTCTATTTCAGCGACGGCTCGGGCATCCGCCTGACGGTAGCCCGCTACTATACGCCGCTGGGGCGCTGCCTCCAGAAGCCCTACGACAGTTACGACGATGACCTCTACCATCGCTATATGGATGGGGAACTGCTCGATGCGGACAGTGTCAAGCGGGAGCGCGGCGGCATCGTGCCCGATGTCTTCGTGCCGATGGATACGACCCGCGCGACGGCCTTCTATACCGCCTGTACCCGCAAAGCGACGGCCATGCGCTTCGCCTCGGCCTACTTCGACGGACATAAGGCCGAACTGATGGCTATCGATAACTTCGACGTCCTGCAGCGCTACCTGGACCGCGCGGGGCTGGACTGGCGCTTCCTGGAGTTTGCACGCAGCAAGGACGGCCTGGTGCCCGAAGAAGGGGAGTGGCGGAAATCCAGCAGCTATATGCTCACGCAGATCCGTGCGCTGGTAGGCCGCTATTCAAAACTCGGGGACGATGCCTTCTACCACATCTGGCTGGACACCGACGACACCTTTCACTGCGCGATGAACTGATAGACGATATTGCCCTCCTGGCGCACCGGCGCCGAGGGTGATGCGGAAAATTTGGACATGCGCGCGGCCCTGACCGCAAAATTCCTCAGACAGGAATCCTTCGTAGAGA
Organism: Bacteroidales bacterium; assembly: GCA_016282145.1. Taxonomy (GTDB): domain Bacteria; phylum Bacteroidota; class Bacteroidia; order Bacteroidales; family UBA932; genus Cryptobacteroides. The sequence goes on from JAEEJZ010000019.1 coordinate 21,781, forward strand.
CCGCGTCGTCGACGCGGGCGTCAATCACGTTGCCCTGCGGGTCCACCTTGATCAGGACGGTGACCTCGCCGCCGCCCAGGCAGCGATAGGCGGGAATGGGGAGGCGTGAAGCCTTGCGCCCTTCCAGGTACCAGGAGACCACCGAAGGGCCGCTGTAGGGCTTTGCAGCGTCCTCTTTCTTGTCCTTTTCCTTCTTTCCGGGAAGACTGACCTCATCCTCGTCGGGCAGCGTGTACCCGGCGCCCAGTTCGCGCGCCAGTTTCTCCGCATCCTTGTAGAGTTTGTCCGCGTCCGTGCCGCGGTCGTCCTTGAGGGCGCTGCGGTCCACGGCGACATTGCGCGGGGCGGGGACGGAGGCGAGCTGCTGGTCGAGTTTCTGTGCGATGGCGGCTTTCATTTCCGCCTCCTGCTTTGCCTGCTCCGCCTTTTGCAGCAGCCGTTCTATTTCTTCCTGTTTGCTGAAATCCAGTACGAAACTGTGCTCCGCCTCGACGGCTCCGCCGAGCCGGGAAGCGAGCAGGATGACAAGGACCGCAAGGTGAACGATTACGGTAGTATATAGTCCGGCGCGGTCCCCTTTGTCAATCACTTCTGTTTCTTGAGTTCTTTTTCGATGGTTGCGGAAATCATCCGGATCGCCACCTTGTTCTCTCCGCCCTCGGGGATGATGACATCCGCATAGCGCTTGGCCGGTTCGATGAACTGGAGATACATCGGCTTGACGGTATTCGTGTAGCGCTCGATGACCCAGGCGATGTCCTTGCCACGCTCCAGGCAGTCGCGGCTGATGATGCGCATCAGGCGGTCATCGTCGTCGGCATCCACGAAAATCTTGATGTCCATCTGCTCCAGCAACTGCCGGCAGGTGAAGATCAGGATCCCTTCGACGATGATGATCTCTTCCGGCTCCACGTGGACGGTTTCCGTCTTGGAGCGGGAGCAGGTGATGTAGGAATAGACCGGCTGTTCGACGGCCTTCCCTTCCTTCAACTGGCGGATCTGCTCGCAGAGCAGCTCCCAGTCGATGGCGTCCGGGTGGTCGAAGTTGTGGTGGCGCTTCTCTTCTTCCGTCAGGCCGGAGGAATCCTTATAATAGGAATCCTGCGGGATGACGACCACCTTCTCCTTCAGTCGGGAGATGATGTTTTTGACAACCGTCGTTTTTCCGGAGCCGGAGCCCCCGGCGATACCAATAACTAACATTTCCTTTATTAATTCTGTATTGCCATTAGTTAAAATGAGCAGCCTGCAGCGTTAGGGCGCATTTACCCGGACAGGGTTGCGAAGCAACAAGCGCCCGTTGTTGCTGGCTGCGAATTCTAATGGCAATACAATTAAAATTCAGCATTTTTCGGGGTACGAGGGAAGGGAATGACGTCCCGGATGTTCTGCATGCCGGTGACGAAGAGCAGCAGCCGCTCGAAGCCCAGGCCGAAGCCGCTGTGCGGGCAACTGCCGAAGCGCCGCGTATCCAGATACCACTCCAGGCCGCGCCGGCTCATCTTCAGTTCGTCGATGCGCTTTTCGAGTTTCGCGAGGTCCGCTTCCCGCTCCGAGCCGCCGATGATCTCCCCGATTTTCGGGAAGAGGATATCCATCGCCCGGACGGTCTTCCCGTCCTCGTTCTGCTTCATATAGAAGGCCTTGATGTCCTTGGGATAATCGGTCAGGATGACGGGCTTGCCGAAGTGCTGTTCCACCAGGTAGCGCTCGTGCTCGCTCTGCAGGTCGATGCCCCATTCCACAGGGTACTCGAACTGGTGTCCGGCCGCGACTGCCGCCTTCAGGATCTCGATGCCCTCCGTATAGCCGAGGCGCACGAAATCCGTCGCGATGACGCCTTCCAGGCGCTCCACGAGGGTATTGTCATAGCGCTGGCAGAGGAAATCGATGTCCTCGCGGCAATGCTCCAGGGCATAGCGAACCAGGCTCTTGATGAAGTCCTCGGCCAGGTCCATATTGTCCTTGATGTCGTAGAAGGCCATCTCAGGCTCGATCATCCAGAACTCCGCCAGGTGGCGCGGGGTGTTGGAATTCTCCGCACGGAAAGTAGGGCCGAAGGTGTAGATTTCCCCGAGCGCGGTGGCGCCGAGTTCCCCTTCGAGCTGTCCGCTCACGGTCAGGCTGGTCTGGCGTCCGAAGAAGTCCTTGCTGTAGTCCGGACCGCCCTTCTTGTCCTTGGGCACGTTGCCAAGGTCCAGCGTCGTCACCTGGAACATCTGCCCGGCGCCTTCCGCATCGGATGCGGTGATGAGCGGGGTGTTCAGATAGACGAAGCCCTTCGAATGGAAATATTCGTGGATGGCGAAGGCCATCTGGCTGCGGAGCCGGTACACCGCGCCGAAGGTGTTGGTCCTCGGGCGGAGGTGGGCTACCGTGCGCAGGTACTCCAGCGAGGTATCCTTCTTCTGCAGGGGATAGCGAACCGGGTCGCACTCTCCATAAATCTCTATGCCGGAGGCCTTGATTTCCACGGCCTGGCCGCTGCCTACGGATTCCACGAGCGTGCCGCGTACCGCGATGCAGGTGCCCGTCGAAATCTTCGGGAGCAATTCTGCCAGTTCACCGCTCCGGTCAACGACGACCTGGATGTTCTTGATGGTCGAACCGTCATTCAGGGCGATGAACGCCACTTCCTTGCTCGGCCGTTTCGTCCTTACCCAACCTTTGGCGAGGACCTCTCTGCCTGCTTCCATTCCCAGCAGGTCCTTAACTTTGCTGCGCATTGTTTGCCTTGTTTCTAAAAAGCAGCCCTCGTATCGGGGGCTGCTCGTTAACTTTGTCCGGGCGGATTATTCGCCGCCCTTCCTTGCCGAATACATGATCTTAAGCGCGGAGCATCTTCTGAGCTCCTGCTTCACATCCGTAATGATACCCATTCTGACATCCTGGTCCGCCCGGATGCTGACCGTCATGAACTGGCGGTCTGCCTCGCTCTTGGATTCACGCTCCGCGGCGATGAAGTCGCGGATATCGTCGGTGGTCTTGAAAGAGTCGTTCAGCTGGATACGGGCATCGGTACCGTACTGCGCCTGAAGGGAGCGGATAGGCGTTCCGATGTTGATATACGAGTTGAGGTCCTTCCTTTCAAGTTTCACCACCTCCGACGCCTCGGGAATCTTCACGACGACCTTGTTCTCGGTCTCGCGCATCTGAGTGGTCACCATAAAGAAGAACAGGAGCATGAAGACGATATCGGACAGCGAGCTGCTGGTCATCGCCGGCACCTCTTTCTTGTTGTTGCTTCCTCCGAATTTAGACATAACTTATCCTCCTGTTATCTTTTCTTGCCAACATCCTTGGGCTCAGCCTCGGAAATGTTCTGGGGAACGGCCTTCTTGACCGCGGCCTGCTGGTCTTCGTCCAGAAGGGCGAACTTCTTGCCGAATTTCTGCTTGGAGCACTCGTCGCGAAGTTCGTTCACCGCCTTTACCAGTTCGTTCTGTACGGCGATGTACGCCTGATAACTGGTACCACGGTCGTTCTGGAGGGAGATGACTCCCTTGGAAACGGGCCAGTTGCCGATAAGATTGATCTCCTGCAGTTCCTTTTCGGGCAGGTTGGGGTTATCGGCGGGGTTGGTCAGGAATTCCTTGATCTTGTCCTTGAGTTGGCTGACATCTATGGGCTCACTACCGGCAAGAAGCCTGTCGGACGAGTTGATCTTCACCACGATGATGTTGCGGCGGTTGACCTTCTGGTCCTCCACTTTCTGATCCTTGTCCGGCATAGGGGGCAGACGCCGGGAAAGACCGGTCTGCGAGCCCATGGTCGTCGTCATCAGGAAGTAGCACAGGAGCAGGAAGGCGATATCCGCCGTCGAGCTCGTGTTCATTGCAGGTACTTTCTTCTTGGCCATAGTTTACTTTCTGTTGTTGAGGGCCATACGAATCTCTCCGACGACGATGGCGCAGATGGCGCCCGCGCCGAAGAGGTAGGTGAGGTTGAGCAGGGTGTCGGTCAGCTTCAGCGTGGAAGCCTCAGGCTGGACAGCCATCCCGACGGCGGGGGCGCCGGCGGAAAGGAAGTACACCACTGCGCAGATGACGGCTGCACCCACGAGGACGCCGCCGATCTTGATGAGGCTCTTGGGATCGTTGGCGGCGCTCACGATCAGACCTACCACGACCCAGCTGGCGACAGCCAGCCCGACCATGATGTAGGCCCAGGTGAGCAGCACGTCAGTCGCCTTACCGCCATTGCTCTCGAATCCCACCGAGGAACCCCAGATGAGAATCGCGACACTGACGAGAATCAGCGCGACCATGCCCCATTTGAAAATCTTGTTCAGTTTCATGATACCCTCCGGATATTATTTCTTGTTGTATTTGGTGAGGGTGTCCACCAGGGAGATGGAAGAGTCTTCCATATCGATGGCGAGGTTGTCAATCTTAGCGAGGATGTAGTTGTAGAACACCTGCAGGATCATAGCGACGATAAGACCCGCAACGGTGGTGATAAGGGCGACCTTCATACCGCCGGCAACAACGTTAGGGGAGATGTCACCCGCAGCCTGGATAGCGTCGAAAGCCTGGATCATACCGATAACCGTACCGAGGAATCCGAGGGACGGGGCGATGGCGATGAACAGACCGATCCAGCTCAGGCCGTTCTCCATATTGCTCATCTGGACGGAGCCGTAGGAGACGATGGTCTTCTCGACCACGTCGATGCCCTGCTCATAGCGGAGCAGACCCTGATAGAAAATGCTGGCGACAGGTCCGCGGGTCTCGCGGCAGACGTCCTTGGCAGCCTCGATGCCACCGTTGGCGAGAGCCTCTTCCACCTTCGCGAGCAGCTTCTTGGTGTTCGTCTTGGAGAAGGTGAGGTAAAGGATACGCTCGATGGAAAGGGCCAGACCGATGATGAGGCAGATGATGATGAGGGACATGAATCCCGCGCCGCCTTCGATGAACTTGGTCTTGAGGGCCTGGTTGAGGGGAACCTCGGGAGCTGCCGCGGTGAGGGCGGCAAGGTCGTTGGCGGGAGCCGCAACTTCTTCGGTAGCAGCAGCCTGCTCATCCTGGGCGTAAGCCATGGAAGCAGAGAAGGTCATGATGCCTGCCACTGCCAGAAACATGAAGATTTTTTTCATAACGTTTGTTAAAAGTATTGGTTTGTTAAAATAATTCCACACGGAAATCGCTGCAATTTAGCAAAAATTTTTCAATAGGCAATAACAATCTGAAATAAGCGCTCCGCATTGGCCGTCGTAATTTGCGCGACTTCCTCCGTCCGAAGCCCCTTCAGTTCGGCCAGGAAGGCGGCGATGAGGGGAATGTTCGCGCTCTCGTTCCGGCTTCCGCGCAGGGGCGTAGGGGCCAGATACGGCGCGTCGGTCTCCAGCAGGATGCGCTCCATCGGGATGCGCAGCACATCGCGGGCGATCGAAGCCTTTTTGAAGGTCAGCACCCCGCCCAGCGCGACATACCACTCGCCGAGGCGCGAAATGCGCTCGAAGGTCTCGGCGCTGCCGCTGAACGCATGCAGGTTGCCCCGCAGATGCAGATGCGCGCAATCGCCCAGCACCTTGAAAAAATCCTCCGTCGCATCGCGCAAATGGATATTTACGGGCAGCTCGTGCGCCGATGCGAACTCCAGCTGCAGCCGCAGCGCTTCCATCTGTTCTTTGCGCCACAGCGTGCCGTAATGATAGTCCAGGCCGATTTCGCCGATGGCGACGGGCTTCTTCGCCAGCCAGGGCTCCAGGGCATCCAGCTCCTCGCGCCAGTTCGCCTCCACGGAGCCGGGGTAGAGCCCGAGCATCGGAAACAGCACGCCCGGATGCCTTCCGGCCAGGGCATACATCTCCCCGCGCTCCCGGCTGTCGATGTCCGCCAGCAGCATCCGCGTCACTCCGGCCTCGACCGCCCTCGCTACGACGGCTTCCTCTTCGCCCCGGAACGCCTCATCCGTTATGTGGGTATGTGTATCGACAAATTCTATCATCATACAAATATAGTAAAAAAATGCGACGGGCGGGCAATTTTCACCTGCTGACCAGATTGCAGCGCTGGAGGACGTCGGTTTGGAGGAAGCCGTCGCCCTCCAGCCGCATTGCCAGCGCCGATACCCGGCTATACGGCAAATCGAGCCGCCGGCAGAGCGCGTCCAGGCAGAGGTCCCGCTCGGCGCCGACCGCCTTGAGCAGCGCCATCAGCTGCGGCGCCTCCGGATCCCCGGCATACCATTCCGCCGCTGCCCTCACGACATTCACCCGCCGCCGTCGCGTCCCGCCCAGCCCCAGGAGCGGCCCCCAGGCCTCCGGACTTTCCAGCGCCTGCGCCATCTGTTTGCCGATCAAATGGTTGGGCCCCTGCGACCGCAGGTCGTCCACCCGGCCCGGGAAGGCGAAAAGTTCCCGGCCATAGTCGCAGGCCAGCCGTGCCGTACTCATCCCGCCGCCCCGGAGCCGCGATTCCACCAGCAGGGTGGCGCGGCTCATCCCCGCGATCAGGCGGTTCCGTCGCAGGAAATGATGCGCGAGCGGGGCGGTCAGCGGCGGATAATCGGTCACCAGGGCGGAGTGGGGCGCGGAGGCGATGCGTTCAGCCGCCTCCGTATGCCGTGCGGGGTAGACCGCGTCTATCCCGCACGGCAGCACCGCGATAGTGGGGACGCCGCACTCCAGCGCCGTCAGGTGCGCGCAGACGTCGATGCCGAAAGCCAGCCCGCTCACGATGCAGGGTTTGCTTTCCGCCTCCGCGAGCGCCCGGACCGTCCGCGCACAGCAGTCCCGTCCGTACGCACTGCAATCCCGGGTGCCGACGATGGCCAGGGCCGTCTCCGGATTCAGCACCTTCTCCGGGGGACTCCCGCTGCGGTAGTAGAGCCCGGCCGGGGCGTCGGGACAATCGCGCAGCAGGGCCGGATAGGCCTCCGAGCAGAGCGGGACGAAGTCGCAGCCGATCAGATGCAGGGCCTTCAACTCCTTCTTCGCCTCGTCCAGCCGTGCGTCGTCGAGCGCGCCGGCATACTGCGGAAGCGGCCGCATCAACGTTTCCCGCTCTGCGGCGGACAACCCGAATACCGCGGCCGCACTGCCCAGGGTATCGGTCAGTTTTCTGGAAAGGACGGGCTCGTATCCGAAGGCCGTCCCCAGCGCCAGGGCGCATAGTTGTTCCCTTTCCTCCATCGCCGCCGAAGTTAGCGGTACAAAAAGAAAAATCCGCGTCCCGAAAACGTTCAGGAAGCGGATTTTAATGTTTTATGGATATTTTTTTACAAAATCAGCATCGCATCGCCGTAAGGACCGAAGCGATAGCCTTCCTCGAGGGCCACGCGGTAGGCGTTCATCACCTTCTCGAAGCCGCCGAAAGCCGCGACGCTCATCAGCATCGTCGAGCAGGGACGGTGGAAATTGGTGATGATGGCGTCGGGAATGGAGAAATCGTAAGGCGGGAAGATGAACTTGTTGGTCCAGGTGTCGTTGGGACGGATTTCCTTGTCCGTCGTGACATAGGTCTCCAGCGCACGCACGACCGTCATGCCCACGGCCACGAGTTTGTGCCCGCTCTTCTTGGTGGCATTGACCTGGTCCGCGGCCTCGGGGCTGATGATCATCCGCTCGCAGTCCATCCGGTGCTTGGAAAGGTCTTCCACATCCACGGTGCGGAAATGTCCGATGCCCATATGGACGGTGATGAAGGTCTTGTCGATATCCTTGAGAATCATCCGGTTGAGCAGTTCGCGGCTGAAGTGCAGGCCGGCGGCCGGAGCGGAGACGGCGCCCTCGTTCCTGGCGAAGACGGTCTGGAACTCCTCGGCGTCGGAGGCCTCGGGCTCTTCCTTCACCCAGTTCGGCACGGGCGTCTTCCCGAGCGAATACAGGGCTTCCTTGAACTCCTCGTACGGACCGTCGTAGAGGAAACGCAGGGTACGGCCGCGGGAAGTGGTGTTGTCGATTACCTCCGCCACCATGCTCTCGTCGTCGCCGAAATAGAGTTTATTGCCGATACGGATCTTGCGCGCAGGCTCCACCAGCACGTCCCAGAGACGCTGTTCCCTGTTGAGTTCCCGCAGCAGGAAGACCATGATGTCGGCTCCGGTCTTTTCCTTGTTGCCGGAAAGCAGGGCGGGGAAGACCTTGGTGTCATTGAAGACGAAGCGGTCGCCCTTTCCGAAATAATCTACGACATCCTTGAAAATCTTGTGTTCGATTTCCCCGGTTTTCTTGTGAAGGACCAGCAACCGGCATTCGTCGCGCCACTGTACGCGCCCGTCTTCCTTGAGGGGCATCAGGTTCCGGGCAATCCGGTCCTGGGGGAGATCAAAGTCGAATTGAGAGAGTTTCATGTCTTTCAAAAAAGTAGAATACTCTCTCTATACGGCAAAACGGGGCAAAAAGTTTCAAGCCTCGCGGAAAACTTCCAAAATCGACGGATAGGTGTTCTTCAGGAAGGGGGGAAGACTGGAGCGGGCGACCCAGGCCGCCTTGGCGATATCCTCCTCGCGCTGCGGGGTCAGGTCGGTGGGATTGGTGTAGAGCATCTCGTACCACCAGGTGTGCTTGAGGTGCCAGATGCCCCCGCGCAGGTAGCAGTGGTGGGTGATGCAGATCAGTTCCCCGAGTTCCAGTTCCTCGACGCCGGTCTCCTCCTGCACCTCGCGCAGGGCGGTGACGCGGATGTCCTCGCCGGCTTCCTGATGGCCCTTGGGCAGGTCCCAGAGCCCGTTGCGCTTGATGAGCAGGTAGTCGCCCCGGCGGTTGGAGACGAGCCCGCCCGCGGCGTTCACCTCCTTGAATTCCGCGCAGACGCGGCGGTACATCGCTTCCGTATCGCTGCAGGGGATATAGATGCGGCTCAGCGATTCGGAGGCCTCGAACATCGACACCAGCGTCCCGATGCTGAGCTGTCCGCCGATGTGGAACTCGATGGCGTTGGGGTCCGTCAGCGCCTGATCCCGCTCATCGCAAATGATGATGCAACGTTTCTCGAAATATATTTTATACATTTGCATTGCAAAAATAGTAAAAAATGACCGAATACAACAGCAAACAGGGACTGGTGTCCAAAAGCCGCGAAGAACTCTACATGGCCTTCACGGACCTGTCCCGTTTCCGGGAGATGCTGCCCGACGATAAGAAGGAAATGGTAAGCGCCGACTACGACCACCTGAGCGCCACGGTGCAGAACTTCACCATCGGCGTCCGGGCCGCGGAGCGGCTGCCGTACGAGCGCATCGCGCTCGCGAACGCCGAGGGGACGCCTTTCGACTTCAACGTCGTGCTGCATTTCGACGATGCGGGCGATCCGGGCAAAACCTGTTTCTCCATCAGTGTGGAGGCGGACCTGAACCTGGTGATGAAAGCCATGCTGGGCGGACGCATCAAGGAGGGCCTGGACAAGATCGTGGACGGGGTCGTGGACGTGTCCGAGGGCCGTATCCCCGAGGGTATGCCGGAAGGGATGCACATCTGATGGAAGGCAGCGCCACCGCCATACGCCTGAACCCTTTCAAGGGTGCCGACGGGCCGCAGGGCATTCCCGTGCCCTGGAGCCCCTGGGGCCGTATGCTTGCGGAGCGCCCCTCCTTTACCCTGGACCCGCTCCTGCACGCGGGCTGTTACTATGTGCAGGACTCTTCGGCGATGTTCCCCGGCTACCTGTTCCGGCAGGCCCTGCCGTCCTTTGACGGCCCCCTGCGGGTGCTGGACCTCTGCGCCGCGCCGGGCGGGAAGACCACCGACCTGGCGACCTCGCTGCGGGAACGCTTCGGCGGGGATTTCCTGCTCGTCTCCAACGAGGTCATCCGCCAGCGTGCGGCCATCCTCTGCGACAACGTGGCGCGCTGGGGCGACCCTGCCGTGGCGGTGACGAGCGTGGATCCGGCGGCCTTCGCGCAGCTCGGCGGCTTTTTCGACATCATCGTCGCCGACGTCCCCTGCAGCGGCGAGGGCATGTTCCGCAAGGACGCGCGGGCACAGCAGGAATGGAGCCCCGCGGTGGTGGACCTCTGCGCCGCCCGCCAGAAACGCATCCTTTCCGATGTGTGGCCGGCCCTGCGCGAAGGCGGGCTGCTCATCTACTCGACCTGTACCTACGAAGAAGCCGAGAACGACGCCAATCTCGAATGGGCGGCATCGGAACTCGGCGGCGATATTATCGCTCCGGAGGAGGCTTTCGGCCTTCCGCGTACCCGCTGCGGCCATTTGCTCAAGGCGGGCGATGTGCCCGGCGAGGGCCAGTGGGCGGGCGCGCTCCGCAAGACGGCGGCCGCTTCCCGCGCTTCACGGCGCGAAGAACTTTCCCGCCTGCGTCCGCTCCGGGACGGCATCGCCAAAGGGGAAAAGAAAGGCGGGGACTTCATCCCTTCGGCGGATTACGCGCTCAGTTACGGCTATGCGCACGAATGGCCCGAAGTGGAGGTGGACCTGCCCACCGCCCTGCGCTTCCTGCACCGGGACAGTTTTCCCCTGGAAGGCGCAGCCCCGGGCTACAATCTCCTGACCTACCGCAGCCATCCCCTGGGCTTCGTCAAGAACCTCGGGAAGCGCTGCAATAACCTGCATCCCGCCTCCCGGCGCATTTTAATGAATCTTCCGTTATGAACCTTCGGATTTTTGCCGTCGCGGCCCTGTGGCTCGCGGCCCTTCAGCCCGCCTTCGCCCAGCTCACATCGGCGGAATATAAAGAAAAATATGACCGTCAGGTGCGTGCGGTGGGCTATGCCGGCCTCGGCGTAGAGACGATCCTGGAGCGCTGGGCCAGCGTGCATCCGGACGATACGGATATGCTCGAAGGCCGCTTTTTCTTCGAACTGACGCGGGCCCGCAGCACGAAGGTGCTCCGTTCGCCCAAGCCCAAATACCTGAACAAGAAGCCGCTGCTGACCCTCAAGGACTCGACGGGGGCGCCGGTCTATTTCTTCGAGGAGGAGTTCTATGACGATTCGCTCTTTACCTGCGCCATCCGCTGCCTCGAGCGGGCAACGGCCCTGCAGCCCGACGAATTCCTCTATCGCGCGCACCTGGTCAATTCGCACAATGCCCGGGAAAAGGAGCAGCCGCGCCTGGCCGTGGAGGAACTGGACGCCCTGATCAGTTACGACAAGGCCCGCCATCCGGCCTGGACCTTTCAGGGAAATCCCACCGCGGAGTCGTTTTTCGTGGATGTCGTGCAGGAGTACTGCCGGCTCTACCGGGGCATCGGCTCTCCGGAGGGCTATGAGGCCCTGCGCCGCATTTCCGAGCGGATGATCAAACTCTATCCGGAGCGGACGGAGTTCCAGCTGAACATGGCCCACTACTGGAACGAGGCGAAGAACAATCCCAGGAAGGCCGTCTCCATCTGCAAGAAGATCCTTTCCAAGCACAAGGAGGACGAGGCCGCCCTGGCCCTGTTGAACAGCCTGACGCAGTCCTGATGCCCGGTTCCGCCTTCATAGCCCGCAGGATGCGCAGCGGAGGAGCTCTGGCGACGGCGCTCGTCGCCCTCTCCTTCTTCATCGTCATCATCGCCTTTTCCGTGGCGGGAGGCTTCCGCAGGGAGATCCACGCGGGCATCCGTGCGCAGTACGGGGACATCCTGCTCGCCCCGGCGGGCTTCGATTATCCCGGCGGGGGAGAGGCGGTCGCCGCCGATTCCTCCCTGCTTTCCCTGCTGTCGCGCATCGAGGGCGTCCGGGAAATCCGGCCGCTGGTGAGCCGCGGGGGCATCGTGCGCAAGGAAGGCAATATCCAGGGCGTGATCGTCAAGGGCATCCCGGATACGACGCTCGCCCCCCTGCACGCCCGCATCCCTTCGCGCCTGGCCTCCCTGCTGGGCTTTTCGGAAGGGGAGCGCCTGACCGTCTGGTTCATCGGCGAGCAGGTCCAGGCCCGCAATTTTACCGTCGACGCTTTGTACGAGGCGGTCGTGTCGAGCGATGAAAACCTGACCGTGCTGGTGCCCCTTGCGGATATGCAGCGCCTTGCCGGCTGGGGCCGGGACAGCGTATCGGCCTACGAAATCCTGCTCGGCGAACGCTTCGCTTCGCGTTCCGCCCTGCGCGCCAAGGCCTCCGAACTGGGCACTGCCGCCCTCGTTACGGAAGGGGAGCCGCTCTTCGCCCTGCCGGTGAGCGAGCGCTATGCCCAGATCTTCGACTGGCTGGACCTCGTGGACTCGAACGTGCTGGTGATCCTGCTGCTGATGATGCTGGTGGCGGGCTTCAATATGGTATCGGCGATGCTGATCCTGATGTTCCGCAACCTTTCCACCATCGGTATGCTCAAGACGATGGGAATGAGCGACCGGGGCATTTCGGCGGTCTTCCTGCGGCGAGCTTCGCGCATTGCGCTGAAAGGAATGCTGATCGGCGATGCGGCGGCGCTGCTCTTCTGTGCGCTGCAGGGCGCTTTCCACCTCATCGCGCTCAATCCGCAGAATTACTACCTGGCCTGGGTGCCCGTACGCGTGAACTTCGCGATGCTGCTGCTTTCGAACTTCGCGGTCTATGCGGCGATTCTGCTCTTCACGCTGCTGCCCTGCCTGTTCATTGCGCGGGTGGATCCGGCACGGACCGTTCGTCGGGATTAGGGCAGATGCGCCGGAATTCCCTGTAAATCGATTTCACCCTCCGGACGTACTGGACGGTCTCTCCGTAGCCGATGTGGCTGAGTTTCAGCGTATCCGCGAGATAGAGGCTGTCCCGTCCCAACTGCGGCAGTAGAGCCGCCACTTCCTCCCAGTCGCTCGCATCCGCGTCGTGGAGTTCGGCATAGCGGATATAGCTGCGCACGCGGCTTCCGCCGGCATTGTAGGCCGCCAGCACGAAATCGAGATTGCTGAAACTGCGCTTGAGTTCCGCCAGCAGGCGCGCGCCCGCTTCGATATTCCGTTCCGGGTCGATGAGGTCATAGACGCCATAGCGGCGGCCCGTCGCCGGCATGATCTGCATAATACCCTGCGCACCCCGGCGGGACTGCGGATCGATGCGCCAGTGCGATTCCTGCCAGCCCACGGCGGCCAGCAGGCGCCAGTCCAGGCCGATGCGCTGCCCCCACTCGCGGAACTGCTCGTCGTAAGGGGAAAGCCAGGACGCTTCCGTCTGCCGCTTCCAGGGGTTCAGGACCTTCATATATTTGCGGTGCGCCGATGAAAAATCCTGCGCGGCGATCCAGCGGTTCAGGGCCCGCAACTCCATCCTGGCGCCGCTGCGCACGTACCAGACGCAGACGCTGTCCAGCGGCCGGGTGGCTTCCAGCCCTTCGATGGGCGGTGTCTCGTCCAGGAAGGGGAAGGCCACGAGGTCCACGGAGCCCTCGACCAGCGAATCCAGGTAATTCTCCCGCGCTTCGGCGATGCGGATGCGGACGGGGATGCGGGCGCTGCGGCTCCATTCCCGGAGCATCCAGTAGGTATAGCCATAAACGAGTCCCTTGGAGGTGTGGACGGGACCGCCGAAGTCGATGACGCATTCCAGTTGCTTCTGGCCCGTTTCCCGGAGGAATTCCAGCGGCGCCTTGCCGTCCCCGTTTCTGCGGGGGCTGAAAATCAGCGCGGCCACGATCAGCAGGAGCGTGACGGCCAGGGCGATGCGTTCCGGAGCCTTGGTTCTCATCGGGATTTAATTATCGTGGGAGTGGCCTGCGGCGCCGTTCCTGTGCGGCTGGATGTAGAAGGGCCAGTAGACGCCGAACTTGACGGAACTCGGCGAGGAGATGAAGCCGTCCGCGGTGAAGTAATCCCGGTGCTCCAGCGGCCAGCCCTTGGCGAAGTTCTCCCACTTGACGAAGATGCAGGCGCGTTTCCACTGGATATTGACAAAGAGGTCCAGGATGGGACCGTTCGTGTATTTGACTTCGTTCTGGTTGTGGAAGACGCCCAGTTCGGGGTTCCAGGCGGGGGCGTACCAGGGCGTGTTGCAAAGGGCGTTGATGCCGATCTGCATCTCCATGATGTTGTGCGTCTTGGTCTCGTCCCGCTGGACGACGAACTGCACGAACCAGCGCAGGTTGCCCGCCACCATCGGCAGCGGCACCACGTCCTGGTTGGTGGAGAGCTGGAAGAGGATGCGGTTGTCCAGGTGCAGGAACTTCGCGATGACGAACTCCTCCCGCAGCGAGGCCTTGATGATGTGGACCGGCGCGTCGTGCTGCCGGATGATGCTCTCCGTATCGTAGTACAGGGGATTGCCGAGCAGGGCATAGCCCAGGTTCACGCCCAGACGCCAGTGCGGGATGTCGAGGGCGGCTTCCGCCTTGGTCGTGGAGACCTTGCTGAAGTCGTTGTCCCACTTGAAGTTGCGGGTGTTCATGAACTGCTGGTAGTGGTTCGGCGCCCGCAGGGAAGTCTCGGCGTGCAGGCTGAGGCTCAGGGGACTCCGCTTCGCCCGCCGGAAGGGGAAGAAGCGCATGAGGGCGTTGGCCTCAACGCCGAAATCCGAGAAGTTCCAGCCTGCCAGCACGTAATCCATCTTCGCATCCCAGTCCACCCTGCGGAAGAGTTTGCCTTCGACGCCCGCATAGACGTAGAAGGAATTGTCCACGTGCCGGGTAGGCCGCGTGGAGACGCTGTCGTAATAATGCAGCAGGCGGTCGCCGATACCGACGTTCAGTTTCGATACCACTCCGTCCTCGCGCCAGGGCTGGAGTTTGAGGAAGAGTTTGTTGTCGAGTTTCATCACCCGCAGCGAGTCGCCCACGCCCATGATGTCGCCCTGCGTCACGTATTTGCGGGTATAGGTGGACCATTCGGTGCTGTGGCCGATATAGGCGGTGGTGATGTTCTTGTCCAGCGAATCGGGATTGTAGTGGAAGGAGGTATCCCGCTTGGCCCGGATGCGCTTGCCCAGGTCGAAGGGGATGCGGACCTGCTGGTCCAGGAAGCCGGTATGCTTGACGATCTTGGACTGGGCCGAGGAACTGACGACCGGAATCTCCCGGTGGTCCACCGTCGTATCCCGGACCCAGTACTCGTCCGCGACGCCTCCGTTCTCCCCGCGGCTGACCATATTATAGATGTAGCCGGCGTGGGCGAGATAGCGCTTGCCCGTGTAGTTCACGGCGGCATCGAAGTTCTTGTTGATGGTCTTCTCGTTCTGCAGGATGCCTCCGCCGCCGAAGCGGTCATAGCACAGCCGGAAGTTCAGCGAGGGCAGGATGTTCTGCGTGGTGAAGATGTGGAGGTTGTCGGATTCCTTCTCGTCCCCGGCGAGCAGGGTGCCCCAGTAGGCCAGTTCCGTGTACGGGGTCTTGGTATTGAAGTGCTGCAGGCTGCGCGGGTTCTTGGCCCAGGGTTCCTGGGCATTGTAGAACTCCACGCCCTCCCGGCTCTGCTGCTGGAAGTAGTCGTAATGGAGTACCGGCGAACCGGCCACGCCCAGCCAGGTGGCGTTCACGTCCTTGCGCAGGAAGGGATAATCGTGGTAATAATAGTTGTAGCCGGTGTCCAGCGGATGGAAACGCATCTTGTGGAAGTCGTCGTCCAGCGTCCAGGTAAAGATGCGCTTGTAATAGAGCGAGTCGGGGATGGCGAAACTCTCCAGGATGCGCGGGGTGTACTGGGTGATGGAGTCCCGGATGCCCTGCCTGATTTCCTTTTCCCGGCGCAGCGAGTCCGAAACGCGCATCTTCGCCTTTTCGCGCTGTTCGATGTCATAGCGCCGGCGGGCCTTCTTGTCGAGGGAATTGTACCAGGCGAGGAAGGCCAGGTGCACGGCACGGGCCGAATCGGCGTAATAGATGGAATCCAGACGGTGCAGGATGGCCGAATCGGCACGGGCGGAAAGGGTATCGCCCGCCTGGAAGAATTCCGCGATGGATTTGCGCAGGGAGTCCCGCGTCAGGATGTGGGTCAGCGAATCCACCAGGGCGATGTAGTAGCGGTAACGGAAGGGATCGGTCAGGCGCAGCGAGTCCGGCACCTTGATGGTGTCCCGGGCGAGCAGGACGCGCAGGGTATCGAGGCTTTCGGCATCCAGGCTGTCCATGCCCGCGAGCAGGCTGTCGGCGATGAAGGTCTTCTCGAAGTTCCCGCTGCGGCGCTTCTTGTAGCCGTCGTTGACATAGATGACCGTATCGGCGGCCTCGGAATAACTTTCCACGGCATAGGTGTGCACGGAGGGCTCAAAACCGAAAACGCCGGCGATGGTCGCTCCAACCACCGCCGCCGGAAACAGTATCCTCCCTGCCCGCCGCATTTACTCTACGATAAAGACCTCGTCCCCCTTCTCCGTGAAATGGTAACGTTCACGGGCGAACTTTTCGAGGGAATCCCTGTCCTGGGTGAGGAAGCGGATGCTGTCCTCCAGCCTCCGGTTCTCCTGCTCGAGCTGTTCGATCTGCCTGCGCTGTGCGCGGATTTCGAAGCCCGACTGGACCCAGCGGACGAGATTGTCCCGCTTCAGGAAGAGGAAGAGCAGGGCAAACGCGGTCAAAATCGCGGCGTACCGTAGGAAAGAGCGCCGAATGTCTTTGTTGTTTTCCATTTCAAGTTTCGCAAAAATAACTAAATTTGTGGAGTTAATCCAATAATTACGAAATTTATGAAACCTACGCTTCTTGTTCTTGCCGCCGGTATGGGCAGCCGCTATGGCGGACTCAAACAGATGGACGGCCTCGGCCCTTCCGGGGAAACGATTATCGATTATTCCATCTACGATGCGGTCCAGGCCGGTTTCGGCAAAGTGGTTTACATCGTCAGGGAATATTTCCTGGACGTATTCAAGGAGACCGTAGAGAAAAAATACGGCCACGTCAAATGCCTGGACGGAAGTCCGCTGGAGTTCTGCTTCGTGACCCAGGAACTCGATAAGATTCCCGCCGGCTTTACCCTGAACCCGGAGCGCGAGAAGCCCTGGGGCACCGCCCACGCCGTGCTGATGGCCAAGGACGTGATTCACGAGCCCTTCGCCGTCATCAACGGGGACGACTTCTACGGCAAGGAATCCTTCAAGATTCTCGGAGACTGGCTGCGTGCCCACGAAAACACCAGCGGAGAATTCTGCCTGGTGGGCTTCGCCCTGGAAAACACCCTCAGTGAATCCGGCTCCGTGTCGCGCGGCATCTGCCACTACGACGAAAAGGGCCGCCTGACCTCCGTGGTGGAACACCTGAACATCGCGGCCGTGGCCGGCGGTGCCGTGGAAGGCGACAACTCCGTCAGCGGCGCACACGTGGAACTGGACGGCAAGGCCCTCTGCTCCATGAATATGTGGGGCTTCACCCCCGATTACTTCGAAAAGAGCGAAAAGATTTTCAAGGGCTTCCTCGAGAAGAACATCGGCGAACTCAAGAAGGAATTCTACATTCCCTTCGCCATCGACGTGATGATCAAGGAAAACAGCGCCGTCACGAGCGTGCTGGCCACGCCTTCCCGCTGGTTCGGCGTCACCTACAAGGAAGACCGTCCGGGCGTCGTCGCCAAGTTCGCCGAACTGGCGGCCAAGGGCGTCTATCCCACGCCGCTCTATGAATAAGCGCCGGGGAAACTACGGCTTCCTGCGCAGTTTCCGCTGCTACTATCCCTCCTGGGGAGGCCTGCTGGTCCTGCTGCTCTGCCTTTTGCTGGGAGCCCTGGTCGCTGCGGCCCTGCAATACGCCGTCGGCTCCTGGCTGGGAGAATATGCGACGCTGGTGACCTATGTGCTGATGTTCATTCCGCCGCTGCTCTTCGCCGCAAGCCGGAGCGGCCGGAACGAACTCCTGCTGGAACCCCGTGAGATCGACCATCCCTCCTTCCGCCCCCTGGGTGCGGTGATGGCGGTGATGATCGCCGTCGTGGTGACGGTCGCGGCCGGCTTCGTCGCCGATGCCCTGACCCTGCTGCTGCCGCCGATGCCCGCCTGGCTGGAAAATGCGCTCAAGCAGATGACGCAGGGCAATTTCCTGGTGAATTTCCTCAGCGTCTGCGTAGCGGCGCCCTTCTTTGAAGAATGGCTCTGCCGGGGTATGGTCCTGCGCGGCCTGCTCTGCAACAAGGTCAAGCCCGTCGTGGCCATTCCCGCCTCGGCCCTCTTCTTCGCCCTGATCCACTTCAACCCCTGGCAGGCCATTCCGGCCTTCCTGATCGGCTGTATCATGGGCTGGGTCTATTACCGCACCGGCTCCCTGAAACTCACCATGCTGATGCACTTCGTCAACAACGGCCTCGCGCTGGTGGCTTCCCGCATGCCGGGAATGGACAGCGCCACCTCCTGGGCCGAGGTCATGCCGACCGGCCTCTACATCGCCGTCGTCAGCCTCAGCACAGTGACCGTCCTCGTCGGCTCCCGGGCCTTCGCCCGGATAGAGCTACAAGAGTAACATAATAGCAAACATCCCCAGCAGAAATGCCTGGAAGCGGAGCCGGGAAGTATTGATGAAGGTCATCATCGCCTCCGTCTCATTCCCGGAATACAGGGCCTGCAACTCCTCCCGGTCCGGATACGCGTGCGTACTCCACTTGGCCACCACATAGCCCCTGAAAATGAGGGTCGCCCCGCCATTGGAGCGGTTCAGCGTCATCAACTGCCGCCGGTCGCAGAAATAACAGATATCCAATAAGTCCTGGGGAACGAACTCGGCGGCCCGGGCAGGCGTCGTCGCCACCAGCAGGACCGGCCGGACACGCATCGGCAGCGCCTGGCGCAAATCCTGGATGCGTTGCCAGCGCCGCGGCCCCATCCGCTCCGGATTATAGACCGAAAAGACCATCGCCCGGCTGTCGGTCAACAGCTCGTTCCGATACTCTCCTTCGAAATCATACAGGGGCAGGGACACGTCCCCGACCATCTCCTCGCCCTCGCGCATCAGTTCGGCGCCGGGGCGCAGGTCGGTAAAATCGTCGGAAGGCAGGTACCATAGATGCCGCGCGGCAAAACAGAGGATGGCCACGACGCTCAGCGCAAAAGCCACCTTCTTGAGGCGCCGCGCCCCGCCTTTTCGGCGGGTGGGCAGGGCTGCGATGGCCCAGAGCAGCAGGAGGACGATATTCTTCCAGAAACTCTGCGCGTGCGTCAGGTGCAGCGCTTCTCCGAAACAGCCGCAGTCCATCGGGGGATTCTTCACCCAGAGCAGGGCGGTCAGCCCCGTAAAAAGCAGGAGCAGGATCCCTGTCAGCCGGAGCACCCATTTCCGCCAGACACCGGTGATGAGGGCCGCACCGAGCAGCGCTTCCGTCAGGGCGCCGGCTTCGCCCAGCACATTCGCGGCGGGCAGCATAAAACGCAGGCCGAGGAAACGCAGGTACTCCTCCGTAATCAGCCCGGTTCCGACGGGGTCCATCAATTTCAAGGCACCGGCGATAAAGAACACGGCACCGACGAGCAGGGCGGCAAAGCGGCGGATAATGTTCATCGCTTCGTATCTACCAAGGCTTTAATGCGGGAGAAAATGGCATCGGGCGGCAGCATTTCCCCCTCCGGGGAAGCGCAGTCCACCCGCACGAAATCCGGGTCCAGTTCGCACTGGCGCAGGTACATTTCCCGCACGCGGCGCTGGAACGCCAGGTCCGCTTCGTGGATATCCTTCTGCCCGTGGAGGTAGTCCCGGTCCGAATCGCTCTCGCGCGAGGCATCCAGGCTGCGCTTTACAAAGGACAGGGGAACGTCCAGGAAGAGGTTCAGGTCGGGCCTGGGAATGCCGAAATCCTCATATTCGGTCCGGAAAATCCAGTCGCGCAGCGCTTCGGCCTCTCCGGTCGAGGCGGTCTTGGCGCACTGGTAGGCGATGTTGGAATAGACATAACGGTCGAGCAGCACCGTGCGTCCGGCGGCAAGGGCTTCGCGGATCTGCGGCGCGGCCGTGCGGCGGTCCTCGGCGTACAGCAGGGCCACGAGCTGCGGATGCACCCCGTCCAGCGGACCGAAGCCCCCGCGCAGGAAGGTTCCGATCAGTTCTCCGTACACCGGCGCGTCATAGCGCGGAAAATGAATGTACTCCAGGCCCGGACCGAGCCCTTCCAGATATTCCCTGAGCCGACGGACCTGCGTGGATTTCCCCGCGCCGTCCAGCCCTTCCAAGACAATCAACATAGGCGAAAAACCGTTATCTTTGCAAAGATATTCAAAATTTCCGCTTATGCCGCTCATCATGGGAATAATCAACGCGACCCCCGACTCTTTCTGGGCCCCGAGCCGCTATGCACTGCATTTGCTGGACGATGCCCCGGACCTGGTGGACGTCGGCGCGGTCTCGACCCGCCCGGGGGCGGCAGACGTGAGCGAAAAAGAGGAGTGGGAGCGCCTGGAGCCCGTTCTGAAAGAGGTTTCCGGCCGTGTTCCCTTCTCCGTCGATACGACGCGCGCCGGCATCGTCCGTCGCGTATTCGAGCACTTCGGCCCCTTCATCGTCAATGACATTTCGGCAGGGGAAGACGATGCGGCGATGCTGCCGACGGTGGGGCAGCTGGGCCTGCGCTACATCGCGATGCACAAACGCGGGAACCCCCGCACGATGGACGCTCTCTGCGATTATGGCGAGGGCGGGGTCGTCGCGGCGCTCCTGCGCTATTTCGCGGATTTCGGGCGGAAAGCCGCCGATGCGGGCATCGCCGACTGGATCCTCGATCCTGGCCTGGGCTTCGCCAAGACCGTCGCGCAGAACTGGGAAATCCTGGACCGCCTGCCGGAGCTCAAAGCCCTCGGGCGGCCGATCCTCATTGGCGCGGCGGACAAACGCTTTACCGGCGGCGATACGGAGGAGGCGCACCGCCGCGCACTGAAAGGCGGCGCCGACATCCTCCGTGTGCACGATGTCGCCGCCGCCCGTGATACAATAAATCAAATTAAAATTCAAATTCGAAGGGCATCCGGGCCAGGACCTGCAGCTTCAGATTCGCCCGCAGGTTGCGGATAAACACGCCCTCTTCGGTATCCTGCTGCTGCCCGAAGGATGCCATCACATTCTCCATCATCGTCAGCGGAGCAGGGTAGGCGGTCACGAGCCAGTTGCCCATCTCGCTGTCGCCGGCCGCCACCGCAGCGTACTTCAGCGCATCGCTCAGGGTGCCGATCTCGTCGACCAGACCCGCTTCCAGCGCATCGGCGCCGGTCCAGACGCGGCCCTGTCCGAGTTCATCCACGCGCTCGACGCTCATATCGCGTCCCGCAGCGACCAGTTTCGTGAAACGCTCGTAAATATCCTCGATAGAACGCTCCATATAGCGGTATTCGTCCTTGTCGAAGGGACGCATCGTCGAGAACATATCCGTATGCTTGTTGGAGTTGACGCTCTCCACGCCGATGTGCAGCACGTCCTTGGCGGTCTTGCTGAAATCGGGCACCATGCCGAAGACGCCGATCGAACCGGTCAGGGTCGTCGCATCGCTGAAGATATGGTCGCAGCCGTTGGAGATCCAGTAGCCGCCGGAAGCCGCATAGTCGCCGTAGGAAGCGATCACGGGCTTGATGGCCCGGAGTTCGCGCAACTGCTCCTCGATCTTTTCCGAAGCGCAGACGCTGCCGCCGGGGGAGTTGACGCGCAGGACGACCGCCTTGACGGTGGAATCGGCGCGCACGGTCTCGATCATCTTCACGAAATCGTCGGAGGCGACGGCCTCGGGATTGGTGCCGTCGACAATGTCGCCATTGGCATAGACGACGGCGATCTGCTTGCGGGACTTGAGGTTAGGCAGGCATTTCGCGTCCACATAAGCCTGGAAGGAGATGAAGTTCACGTCCTTGACATCGTCCACGACGGCCAGGTCCGCCATCTTGCGCTGCAGTTCCACGCGTCCCACCAGCTCGTCCACCAGGCCGGCCGCCAGGAAGTCCTCGGGCAGGCAGAGTTCGAGGTTGTCGAGGGCCGCGTTCAATTTCTCGACGCTGATGCCGCGGGACTCCGCGATGGCCGCGGAGAAGGTCTCCCAGATGGAGTTGACCACGCGCTCGTTCTGCTCGCGGTTCTCCGGGCTGGAGGAATTGCGGACGAACATCTCGCCGGCGGACTTGTACTTGCCGTGGCGGATAAGCTGCATCTTGATGCCGAAGCGGTCCAGCAGGTCGGAGAGGAAGATCATCCTTCCGCCCACGCCGTTGAGGGTGATGTTCGCGCCGTGATAGTTCCCCATATAGATCTTATCGGCGACGGAAGCCATGTAATAACTGCCCGTGGAGGGGGACTCGATATAGGCGATGACGCCCTTGCCGCTCTCGCGGAAGCGCTGCAGGGCCACACGCAGTTCCTCGCAATGCGACGTGCTGCTGAGGTTGCCGTCGGTCTTGAGGTAGAGGTGCTTGACGTTCGGGTCAGCCGCGGCGATGTCGATGGCGTTCACCGCGTCCAGCAGGCCGATGGTACGTACCGACTCGGCGGTCTTGCCGCTGAAATTGAAGGTCTCGGTCTTCTGCTCGGTAATCTGCACCATTCCCATATCCAGTTTCAGGATGCCGGGTTTGTTCACCTTGCCCGCGGGCGCCGTGGCCCCGAGTCCGGAGATGAACACAATGCAGAGAACCGTACAGATGATGGAGGCGAGGAAAGTACCGACGATAACCGCCAGCACAGTCTTCCAGAATGATTGTTTCATTGTCGTAATGTTTGTTTTAACCCTCAAAATTACATTTATATTTCCGCTTTTCAAAAATTCACCCCGTAACTCTGCTTGATTTCGCTCATCACGAAGGTGCTTTCGATGCTTCCGACCGTCTCGGCATCGCCCAGTTTGTTGATCAGAAAGTCCTGATATTGCTTCATATCCGCCGTGCGGATCTTGAGCAGGTAGTCATAGGCGCCGGAGATGTTGTAGCACTCGGTGACCTCGGGGATGAGCCGGATGCGGTGCGTGAAGGCGTCGGCCATCTGCCGGTTGATCTGCTTGAGCTTGACCTTGCAGAAGACGAGCATCGAGCGGTTCAGTTTTTCCGCATCGAGGATCGCTACATATTTCTTGATATAGCCCTGCTTCTCGAGGCGGCGGAGGCGTTCGAACACGGGCGTCGGCGTCAGGTTGACGGCATCCGCGAGTTCCTTGGTGGTCAATTTGGCGTTTTTTTGCAGCAGTTTGAGCAGTTGCAGGTCGGTGGAATCAAGGCTTTCGGTCATCGTTGTCAGAATATTTTTCTGCCGGAGGGCGTTTTTGAAGCTGTTTTCAGTGGATTTGTCTAAATCCAGCGCAAATATAGGTAAATTCTCCAAATTTGCTATGATATTTGGATGTAATTTCTGCTGCCTGTACTTTTGCAACCGAAAAGGCAAGCCGCAGCGTTAGGGCGCATTTACCCGGATAGGGTTGCGAAGCAACAAGCGCCCGTTGCTGCGGGTTGCCGAAAAAATTGCAAAAGATTATGACAGAGCAGAAATTACACCTTGAGACATTGGCCGTACACGCCGGCCAGGAAACCCCGGACCCCGCATCGGACGCACGCGCAGTGCCGATTTATCAGACCACCTCTTACGTCTTCCGCAATTCGCAGCACGCGGCCGACCGCTTCGGCCTGCGCGACCCCGGCAACATCTACGGGCGACTGACCAACTCCACCCAGGCGGTCTTCGAAGAGCGCGTCGCGGCGCTGGAAGGCGGCGTGGCGGGGCTCGCGGTGGCTTCGGGCGCGGCGGCCATCACCTACGCCCTGGAGAACATCCTGCAGGCGGGCGACCATATCATTGCCGCGGACAAGCTCTACGGCGGCACCTACAACCTGATCACGCACACGCTCGCTACGCAGGGGATCAGCCATACGGTGCTCAAAGTGAATGATTTGCAGGCGCTGGAAGCGGCCATCCGTCCCAATACGAAGGTCATCTACGCCGAGACCTTCGGCAATCCCAATTCCGATGTCGCGGACTTCGAGGGCATCGCGGCCGTGGCGCACCGGCACAACATCGTCTTCATCGTGGACAATACCTTCGCGCCGATCCTGATCCGGCCGTTGGAGCACGGCGCCGACATCGTCGTCCACTCCGCCACCAAGTTCATCGGCGGGCACGGCAGTTCGCTGGGCGGCGTCATCGTCGACGGCGGAAAATTCGACTGGAAAGCCAATGCCGACAAGTATCCGACCCTCGCCAAGCCCGACCCCAGTTATCACGGTGCCGTCTTTGCCGATGTCGCCGGCGCTGCCGCCTTCGTCACCCGTATCCGTGCCGTCCTGCTGCGGGATACCGGAGCGGCCATCAGTCCGTTCAACGCCTGGATCCTGCTGCAGGGCGTGGAATCCCTGCCGCTGCGCATCGAGCGCCATACGCAGAATGCCCTGAAGGTGGTGGAATACCTTTCCAGGCACCCTAAGGTGGCGAAAGTGAACCACCCGGCCCTGCCCGACCATCCGGACCACGCCCTTTATCAGCGCTATTTCCCGAACGGGGCCGGCTCCATCTTCACCTTCGAGATCCGGGGTACGCAGGAAGACGCCTGGCGCTTCATCGACCGGCTCAAGATCTTCTCCCTGCTCGCCAACGTGGCCGATGTCAAGAGCCTGGTGATCCATCCCTTCACCACGACCCATTCGCAGTTGAGCCCGGAAGAACTCGCGGCCCAGCACATCACCCCCACCACCGTCCGGCTCTCCATCGGCGTGGAGCACATCGACGATATCCTCGCCGACATCGAACAAGCCCTTAACTAATTGAAAGCCATGATACACAGCAATCTTACCGAACTTGTCGGGAACACCCCGCTCCTGGAAGTCAGCGGCCTGGAAGGCCAGAAAGCGCGCATCGCGCTCAAACTTGAACTCTTCAACCCCGGCGGCAGCGTCAAGGACCGCATCGCTCTGGCGATGATCGAAGACGCCGAGCGTCGCGGTACCCTGAAGCCGGGCGCCACCCTCGTAGAGCCGACCAGCGGCAACACCGGCATCGGCATCGCCTGGGTCGCCCGTGCCAAGGGCTACAAGGCAATACTCACGATGCCCGATACGATGAGCGTCGAGCGGCGCAACCTGCTCAAGGCCTTCGGGGCCACCATCGTTCTGACACCGGGGGCCGAGGGAATGAAGGGCGCCATCGCCAAGGCGGAGCAGATCCGCGACGAAACGCCCGGCGCCGTCATCCTGGGCCAGTTCGTGAACCCCGCCAACCCGGATGCCCATACCCGCACGACCGGCGAAGAGGTCTGGGCCGCCACCGAGGGCGCGGTGGACATCTTCGTGGCCGGCATCGGCACCGGCGGCACTGTCAGCGGCAGCGGCCGGGCGCTCAAGGCCCATAAGGCGGGCGTGGAGATCGTGGGTGTGGAGCCCGCCTCCTCCGCGGTCATCACCACGGGCGTGCCGGGCAAGCACAAGATTCAGGGGATCGGCGCCGGCTTTGTGCCGCAGACCTTCCTGAAGGAGTATGTGGACCGGGTGGTCACCGTCACCAACGAAGAGGCGTTCGACGGCGCGCGCCTGCTCGCCGCCCGCCTGGGGCTGCTGGTGGGCATTTCCTCCGGTGCCGCTTTCAGCGCCGCCTATGCCCTGGCCCGCCGAGAGGAAAATTCCGGCAAACTCATCGTTGCCCTGCTTCCCGACACCGGTGAACGCTACCTGTCCACTGAATTATTCGAATAATTTTTGCAAATAAGTGCTATATTTGCAAAATATGAATGTACAGAAGCCCAGTATCCCGAAAGGCACGAGAGACTTCTCGCGCCGCGAAAGTGCAGAGAGAAACTACATATTCAGCACCATCCGCTCCGTATTCTCCCTCTATGGCTATTCCGCCATCGAAACCCCGGCGATGGAGAATCTCTCCACGCTGCTCGGAAAGTACGGCGAGGAAGGCGACAAGCTGCTCTATCGCATCCTGGATTCCGGCGATCCCTTCGCCGCTGCGGATTTCGAAAAGCCCCTCACCCCGCAGGTCTGCTCCAAGGGCCTGCGCTATGACCTGACGGTGCCTTTCGCCCGCTATGTGGTCCAGCATTTCGGGGAACTGAGTTTCCCCTTCAAGCGCTTCCAGATGCAGCCGGTCTGGCGCGCGGACCGTCCCCAGAAGGGCCGCTACCGCGAATTCTACCAGTGCGATGTGGATGTCATCGGCAGCAATTCGCAACTCTGCGAACTGGAACTGGCGCAGATCATCGACGCGGTGTTCGCCAGGCTCGGCATCCGGGTGGAGATCCGCCTCAACAACCGCAAGGTGCTGACGGGGCTTGCGGAGGTCTGCGGCTGTCCGGAGCGTGTGACGGACCTGACCGTCGCCATCGACAAACTGGAAAAGATCGGCCTGGAGGCCGTGAAAGCCGAATTGAGCGAGAAAGGCATCGGCGAAGAAGCGTTTGCGGTGCTGGAGGAGGTGCTGCAGCTTTCGGGCAGTCCGCAGGAAAAGATCGGCGCGATGCGCGAACTCTTCGCCGGCTCCGAAACGGGCTTGAAGGGCCTGGACGAGCTGGAGGAGCTTTTCGGCCTGATCCGTGCGGCCGGCATCGGCACCCCCGCGGTGCTGGATATGTCGCTCGCCCGCGGCTTGAACTACTATACCGGAGCGATTTTCGAGGTGAAGGCGCTCGACTGGGCCATCGGCAGCATCTGCGGCGGCGGTCGCTATGACAACCTGACGGGCATCTTCGGGCTGCCGGGGATGTCCGGCGTCGGCGTTTCCTTCGGCGCGGACCGCATCTACGACGTGCTTAAGGGTCTCGAAAAATTCCCGGAAGGGCTGGGGACCTCCGCGCGGCTGCTTTTCGCCAATATGGGCACCTCCGAAGTGGCTTATGTGCTGCCCAAGGCGGCTGCGCTGCGCGAAAAAGGCATCGCCGTAGAGGTCTATCCGGACAGCGCGAAACTGCGCAAACAGTTCGAGTATGCCGAGCGGCAGGGGATTCCGTTCCTTTCGATTAATGGCAGCGACGAAGCGGCCTCCGGTACGCTCAGCGTCAAGAACCTGGCGAGCGGGGAGCAGCGCAGTTTTGCCGCCGCCGACATCGATTCACTAATCGCATTCTTAAATGGGTAAACTCTACGACGAGCTGTGTAAGGATTACCGCTTTAAGGAGGGGTTGCATACCTGTATCAATTGCGGGACGTGCACGGCGATCTGCCCGGCGGCGGAGTTCTACAAATACGACCCCCGGAAAATTCTGGACACCATCCAGCGTAAGGACGAGGCGGCCATCGAGGCCCTGCTCAAGAGCGATACCATCTGGTACTGCGGCGAGTGTATGTCCTGCGTGACGCGCTGCCCGCGCAAGAACGGCGCCGGGCTGGTGATCATGGCCCTGCGGAACCTGTCGGCGAAGCTGGGCTATTTTACGTATTCCGAGAAGGGCCGGCAACTCTATCCGCTGACCAAGGCGCTGAACTACAATGTCCTGAACCTGGGCTACTGCGTACATCCCTCGACCTTCGTCTTCGAGGACCATCCGGAATCCGGCCCGGTCTTCCAATGGGTGCTGGAGCACAAGGAGGACGTCTATGCCCGTCTGGGGGCGAACTTCGGGAAAGAAGGCCCGGGGGCGCTGCGGAAAATTCCGCAGGAGGACCTGGACGAACTGAAAGCCATCTACGACGAGACCGGCGCCACCGAGCGCATCGAGACCGTGGAAAAATACTCGCTGGCCAAGGCGGAGGAGATGGGGATGACCCCCGATGAATATCTGAAATTCACATTCACCCATTGCTCGAAGGGGCATTTCAATAACGAATGATCTACCAGGGAAAACAGAAGATCTGGTCCGACTACCAGAAAGAAATTCCAGACAACCACTGGTTCTATGTCCGCAGTTGTATCCGGCAGAGTTTCTTCCCGGCCTCGGAAGGGCATTTCGTCAAGATTGTCCGGGACCTGCTGGGGAAGGATCTGTATGAAACCCCGCACCATACGACCTGCGGCGGCATCGCCTATCACAGCGACACGATTCCCCAGGAGACGGCGATGACCATCGTCGCCCGGCAGTTCTCGCTGATGAAGGAGGCGGGTTACAAGAACCTCGTCACCAGTTGCATCACCTCCTTCGGCAATTACACGGAGATCCTGGAGACCTGGCGGGAGTTCCCGGAGTTGGAGACCCGCATCCGCGAACACCTCTGGAAGGCCTGCCGGCGCGAATTCGACAAGCCCGAGTACGTCGCCCACGCGAGCGACGTCGTCTATAAACTACGCAACGAGATTGCCGAAAAGGCGAAGTTCCGCCTCGTGAACCACGAGACGGGGGAGCCCCTGCGCATCGTCGAGCACATCGGCTGCCACTATTCCAAGATGTTCCCGCACAAGGGCGTGGGCGGTGCCGAATACCCCTGCGTGCTGAGCGGAATGGTGGAGTCCTGGGGCGGGAAGGTCATCGATTACCCCGAGCGGCGGCACTGCTGCGGCTTCGGCTTCCGGCAGTACCTGGTCAAGGCCAACCGCGGCTACAGCGTCTCGAATACGCACAAGAAGTTCGAATCGATGGAGCCTTTCCATCCCGATCTGATCATCACCAACTGTCCCGGCTGCCCGTATTTCCTGGACCGCTGGCAGTACGTGATTTCCGAGCAGACGGGCAAGACCTACGGACAGAACGGCCACGGCATCCCCGCCCTGACCTACGAGGAACTCGCAGGCCTGGTGCTGGGCTACGATCCCTGGGACCTGGGCCTGCAGATCCATCAGGTGGGTCCCGAACCGCTGCTGGACAAGATGGGCATCGCCTACGACCCGGCCAGGAAGTACCTGGGACTGGACGAGAAAGATATCATGAAACCGGGCCTTCCCACGGTCCTCAAATGCTATTGAAGCCATGAAAGAATCCGTTGTCATCATCGGCGGAGGGATCGCCGGACTGGAAGCGGCGTCGCAGTTGCTCGCGCTCGGCCTCAGCCCCGTCATCGTCGAGAAATCCGACCATCTGGGCGGACACGTGGCGGAGTGGTACCGGCTTTTCCCGGACCTCAGCCCGGCGCAGGACCTGGTGACGCACCTGGTGAGTTCCACTTCCGGGGCGCGCATCTACCTGGAGACGGAAATCTCGCGCATCAACGCGCTCAAGGACGGCTACAGCGCCACCCTCAACAACGGCGACGTGCTCTTCTGCAAGGCGGTGCTCGTCTGCACGGGCTTCCATCTTTTCGATGCGGCCAAGAAGGAGGAGTACGGCTACGGCATTTATAACAGCGTGATCACCAACCGCGACCTCGAACACTGGTTCGGGGGCCTGGAGGATGCGCGCATCCCGGACAATCCCCGGGCGGTGGGCTTCGTGCACTGCGTGGGTTCGCGCGACGTCAAGGCGGGCAACACGCAATGCTCCAAGGTCTGCTGTATGACCGCCATCAAGCAGGCGATCGAAATGAAGGAAAAGTTCCCGGAGGCCGAGGTCTATTGCTTCTATATGGACCTGCGCCTCTTCGGCAAGAAATACGAGGACTTCTACATCAGCGCGCAGCGCGACTACGGCATCCACTTCATCCGCGGGCGTGTGTCCGAGGTCAGCGAGGATATCGACGGCCGCCTGCTCGTGAAGGCGGAGGATACGCTCAGCGGCAAGCCGCTCAAGGTCCGGCTCGACCTGCTGGTGCTGATGGCGGGAATGGTCTGTTCGCCGCAGACCGGCCGCATCGCCAGCATGGTGCGGGCGGAGGTCGATGACGACGGCTTCCTGCGCAGCCGCGACAATATCTACAGCATCGTCGAATCCGGCCGCAAGGGCATCTTCTTCGCAGGTGCCTGCACGGGCACCAAGACCATCCCAGAAACGGTCGCGGAGGCGCGTGCAGCGGCACTTTCGGCATTCCGTTACATTAAAGAGAAGGCCTGATGGATTTCGGATTCAGTCTCAGCCCGAGTTCCGCGATCGACCTGGACAAGGTGGATCTGAGCCTCTATCGGCGCCTGGAGCAGACCGTGCCCGATATCCGGAGCTGTATCGCCTGCGGCAGCTGCAGCGCGACCTGTATGGCTGCGGACTATTCCGGCATGAGCGTGCGCAAGCTGATCCTGAACCTTCAGCGCGGTGCCGATGTGAAAAAGATGCTCTCCTGCTGCATGCTCTGCGGCAAGTGCACGATGGTCTGTCCGCGCGGCATCAACACCCGGAAACTGATCCTGGACGTGTGCCGCTATTATTCCGATAACAAGTTATGAGAGAAAGGATTCCTTCGGGCTTCGACCCCTTCGTGCTGCCTTTCCTCATCGGGATCGGCTTCGTGCTGCTGTACTGCCTGCTGGCGGCGATGCGCGTGCTCTGGCAGTGTCCGCGCGAGGACCGCAGGCGCTTCTTCCTCTCGCTCATTACCCCTACCACGGCGCTCCGGAATCTTTGGGATATCTTTGCGAACTGCTTGATACACGTGAAGTTGTGGAAGCGCAACAAGCTGCTGGGCTTCATGCACTCGAGCATCGCCTTCGGCTGGTTCATGATCATCCTGCTGGGGCATCTGGAGGTGTTCCTTTTCGTGCCGCACCGGCTGAACCTCTTCTATTACCCGATTTTCTTCAATTACTTCGTGGCGGAGACGGATACTTCCCTGCGGGGAGCGTTCCTCTTCTTCCTGATGGACTTTTTCCTGCTGCTGATCCTGATCGGCATCGCCCTGGCCATCATCAAACGCGTGCGTTCGCGGCTTTTCGGTATGCGCCGCACCACCCGCCTGAGTTTCCTGGATACCGTCGGCCTCTATTCGCTCTGGCTGATTTTCCCGCTACGGCTGCTGGCGGAGAGTTTTACGGCCAGCATCAGCGGCGGCTCCTTCCTGGTCAAGCCCCTGAACTGGCTGCTGGAGGCGGTGCTGGGCTCGCAGTTCCTCCTGAACCCCGCGAACAACCTGCCCACCTGGTGGGCCTATTCGATCGTGCTGGGCATCTTTATGGTGGTGCTGCCCTTCACCCGCTATATGCACATCCCCACGGAGATGATGCTCATTCCGATGCGGAACGCCGGTCTGCGGATCCGGCACGCGCGGCGCGGTTATGCCCTGCTCGAGGTGTATTCCTGCCCGGGCTGCGGCGTCTGTATCGATGCTTGTCCGATGAGCGTGAAGAAGGCGAACATCAAGGACTGTACCGTCTATCTGAACCGTCAGATCCGGCGCGGGAACGAACGGCGCATCGAAGAAATCAGCGACAAATGCCTGCTCTGCGGCAAGTGTACCGAGGTCTGCCAGGTGGGCGTGGAGGGCCCTGCACTGCGGATTTTCCAGCGGGCACGGCGCCAGTATGCCGTGAATCCGGACTATGCCGCGGTGAACGTCGCGCCTCCGGAGTCCGCGGGAAAAGTGCTGTATTTCGGCGGCTGTATGACCGCGCTGACGCCCTCGATCGGCAGGAGCATGGAGAGCGTGCTTGGCAAGCTCGGCATCGATTATACCTGGATGGACCGCGACGGCGGCATCTGCTGCGGACGGCCGATGCTGCAGGCGGGGCGCTTCCCGCAGGCGGCGGAGATGGTGCGCAAAAATACCGAACTGATCAAGGCCTCCGGCGCGGATACGCTGCTGCTTTCCTGCCCGATCTGCTATAAGATGTTCCGGGACCACTATAAACTGCCCGGTATCCGCGTGGTGCATCATACGCAGTATTTCGAGGAACTGCGGCGCTCCGGCGTGCTGAAACTGAGCAAGAGCGACCTCTGTTACGCCTACCACGACCCTTGCGAACTGGGACGCGGATGCGGCGTGTATGAGGAGCCGAGGACCCTGCTGGGCAGTGCGGCCTATATCGTGGAGGCCGAGAAGAACAGGGGAGAGAGCATTTGCTGCGGCGGCTCGCTGGGCAGCCTGTCGCTGGGATTCCAGCAGCGGGAGGCGATGACGCGCCGGGCCCTGGAGAACCTGACCGTGGCCGGCCCGGATGCCATCGCCACCGCCTGTCCGCTCTGCCGTTCCACCTTCGCCCGCTACTCCTCCATCCCCGTCCGGGACATCGCCGAGGTGGTGGATCTGAGCCTGTAGCCTGCGGGCGTTGCTGCCTCATAGCCCGCGAGACCGGGAAAACAGGCCAAAAACCGTATCTAAAAATTTGAGTTGAAAAATTTTTCAACGGCTATTTTTTTATCATCTTTGTAGTTGGATATGAAATTGTATACTCCGGAAGTTATGAAAAGACCATTGCTGCTTGTTCTTTCCCTGCTCATTGCGTTGCCCTCCTGTGGCAAGCAGGAAGTGACATCCCGTGACATTCAGGTGAAACTGGGGAGCACCCTTCCCACAACGAACAGTGCCGGGGATGTTTTGTTTAATTTCTTTGATGGTGTGAGCGTGGACGTGGACTTCTCCACGGATACGGGAGATAGAGGAAGCGCCACCCTGTTGCAGGAAGGCCCGAATATTGTGACAGGCACTTTGAAAGGGGTGAGTTCCGAGGCAAAAACCCTTTGGTGTTTCACCCCCGGATTGGACGATCCGTCGGGTCCGGTTCCGGTACCGGCCAGTCTCTCCAAGGCTAACCTTGAGACATCGGCCTCCTTCACGGGAATGGCCTTCAGTTCCACTCCCATTTCCCTTTCCAAGACAATTATTTCCGGGCTCATCAAGCCGCTCACGTCGGCCGTTGTATTGGATATTTTTGATTCAAAGGGGAGGGCCTGGCCTGCTATCACCTCCGTGACGATGGCCGCCGCCGATGGAACCCTTCTGGCAACGGGTTCCCCTTCCATCACATTCAACTGCTCCGGCATTACCGTGGGGAAGGACGGCTGCCCATCCTCCCTTGGCGCGGTTGTGCTGCCCTGCACCTTCACAGGTACGATAACCGTTTCCGGAGAGGGTTATACGGCGGTTTATACTCCCGGCCCAATGGCTCTGGAGGCCGGTTACGTGAAGCACATAGCGGTGAATCTGGCCAGGGCGACTGTCAACGGAGAGGAGCCCAAAGGCTTTCCCACAAGGCTTGGCATCATGGGCGATTCCATTTCCACGTTTAAAGGAATTATTCCATCGGACCATCGCACATATTATCCCAAGAGCGACTGCGATGTGACCGCCTGGACCATGACCTATTGGGGCCTCCTTGCAACCCGGTACTGGAAATGCGAACTGGATGTGAACACCTCCTGGAGCGGCAGCTGCGTCGCTGCAGATCCAAGGACCGGCAGTTCTTACCGCAAGCCCTTTGTAGACCGCGTCAACCTGTTCCAAAACCCGGATGTTATCATCCTGTTCGGGGGCACGAACGACATTAACACCAAAAACGGGGTGGGCCTTGGCGAGTTCAACTACGACAAGCCTCTGGACCAGATGGATACGTACTGCCGTTTCCGCGATGCATATATCTTCGTAATCCGCTCATTGCAGAAAAACTATCCCACCGCGAAGATTATCTGCATCATCGGCACGGATGTTACCGGAGATTACGGCGCA
This sequence comes from Bacteroidales bacterium, assembly GCA_016282145.1. GTDB lineage: Bacteria > Bacteroidota > Bacteroidia > Bacteroidales > UBA932 > Cryptobacteroides. The sequence continues at coordinate 54,880 of JAEEJZ010000019.1, forward strand.
TCTGTGGAGACCATCGCAAAACACTACAATCTCCCTTACGTGGATTTCCGCGGCGAGAAGAATGTTCCGGGGAAGGTTTCGATTTATGTCGGCTCACACCCCGATGCGGCCGGTCACGCCTACAAGGCCAGGAAGATTTACGAAGAGACTTTAAGCCTGTTCCAGTGAGCCGATGGCGCCCCCGTGGGTGTTGGTTGAGGTCGCGGGTCCCCAAACCAGCATTGCCATAAAAGCCGAATGACAGCCACGAGGGCTGTCATTCAACTTTTTGAGCGGAAAACGGGGCTCGGACCCGCGACCTCAACCTTGGCAAGGTTGCGCTCTACCAACTGAGCTATTTCCGCTTGTTGGGACTGCAAAGATATAACCTTTTTTACGAATCGCAAAATTTTTTTGTATTTTTGCACTCGCTAAAACTGAAACTATGGAAACCCTATTTTACGCGGTTCCGGCCGCATCCCTGGTGGCGCTCCTCTTCGCCTACATCTTCTTCCGTCAAATGATGAAGGAGGACGAAGGTACGCCTACCATGAAACAGATTGCACAATACGTACGCGAAGGCGCGATGGCGTACCTTAAACAACAGTACAAGGTCGTCGTGGTCGTCTTTGCCATCCTCGCCGTCTTCTTCGCCATCCTGGCCTACGGATTCGGCGTACAGAACCCCTGGGTGCCTTTCGCCTTCCTGACGGGCGGTTTCTTCAGCGGCCTCGCGGGCTTCGTGGGCATGAAGACGGCGACCTACGCCTCCGGACGTACGGCCAACGCCGCCCGCCGCAGCCTGAACGCCGGCCTGAAGGTGGCCTTCCGCAGCGGCGCCGTGATGGGCCTGACCGTCGTCGGCCTGGGCCTGCTGGACATCGCCCTCTGGTACATCATCCTGAACGCCTTCGTCGTTGAAGCGACGGATGCGCAGAAGCTCGTGGTCATCACCACGACGATGCTGACCTTCGGGATGGGTGCCTCGACGCAGGCGCTCTTCGCCCGCGTAGGCGGCGGTATCTACACCAAGGCGGCCGATGTGGGCGCCGATATCGTCGGCAAGGTGGAATCCGACCTACCGGAGGACGATCCCCGCAACCCTGCGACCATCGCCGATAACGTAGGCGACAATGTCGGCGACGTCGCCGGCATGGGTGCGGACCTCTATGAGAGCTATTGCGGCTCCATCCTTTCGACCATGGCGCTCGGCGCTTCCGCGTTCTACGCCGCCGGTCCCGCGATGCAGACGAAGGCCATCCTGGCGCCGATGCTCATCGCCGCCGTAGGCGTGGTGCTCTCCGTGCTGAGCATTTTCACCGTGCGTACGAAGGAAGGTGCCGGTATGGCGCAACTGCTCAAGAGCATGAGCTTCGGTACGAACCTCGCCGCGGTCCTGAGCGGCCTTGCGACCTTCGGCATCCTGGCGCTCGTGTTCGGCACCGCGACGAACGACTGGTGGCATTTCAGCTGCTCGGTGGTGGCGGGGCTGCTCGCCGGCGTCATCATCGGCAAAGCGACCGAATACTACACTTCGCACTCCTATAAACCCACGCAGAAGCTTGCGGAAGCCTCGCAGACCGGCCCTGCGACCGTCATCATCAACGGCGTCGGCCTGGGTATGGTATCCACCGCGGTGCCCGTCGTGTCGATTGTCTGCGCGATCGTGCTCGCGTACCTTTTCGCCATCGGCTTCGACGTGCAGAATATGATGAGCGCCGCCAGCCTCTCGAAGGGCCTCTACGGCGTTGCGATTGCAGCCGTGGGTATGCTTTCGACCCTCGGTATCACCCTGGCGACCGATGCGTACGGCCCCATCGCCGACAATGCCGGCGGCAATGCGCAGATGTCCGAACTGGAGCCGGAAGTGCGGCAGCGGACCGATGTGCTGGATGCGCTGGGCAACACCACCGCCGCGACCGGAAAGGGCTTCGCGATCGGCTCCGCCGCACTGACCGCCCTCGCGCTGCTGGCCTCCTATATCGAGGAGATCAAGATCGCGCTGGCGCGCACCGGCAACGTGATGAACGGTGTTCTCGGGCAGGTAGATGCCACCGGCGCGTCGATCCTGGACGTGCTGAATCATTTCAATGTCTCGCTGATGAATCCCACCGTGCTGGCGGGCGTCTTCATCGGGGCGATGATGGCCTTCCTCTTCTGCGGTCTGACGATGAATGCCGTGGGCCGCGCCGCGTCCAAGATGGTGGTCGAGGTACGCCGGCAGTTCCGTGAGATCAAGGGCATCCTGACGGGGGAGGGAACCCCGGATTACAAGCGCTGCGTGGAGATTTCCACCCGTGCGGCGCAGCACGAGATGCTGGGCCCGTCGCTGCTCGCCATCGCCGTTCCGGTGATTGTGGGCGTGGTGCTGGGCGTGGCCGGTGTGCTGGGCCTGCTGATCGGCGGACTGGGCGCCGGGTTCGTCCTGGCGGTGTTCATGTCCAATTCCGGCGGTGCCTGGGACAATGCCAAGAAGTTTGTGGAGGAGGGGAATTTCGGTGGAAAGAACTCCGAGTGTCACCACGCTACGGTGGTCGGTGATACCGTGGGCGATCCCTTCAAGGATACCTCCGGACCGTCGCTGAACATCCTCATCAAGTTGATGAGTATGGTCAGTATCGTAATGGCCGGTCTCACGGCCACCTTCCATCTGCTGTAGCCGGGCGATTTTATTTGGGAAATCGCCCTATTTATCTTATCTTTGTAAGATAAAAGCAATTATTATCTGCGGGGCGGGCGCACACCTTCCTGGATAGGAAAAGGAGCGTAAGGGAAGAAAGACATTTCCCATCCACCTCCCTTTCCGGGAAGCTTCCAGCTTTGGGGCCGGAAAGGGAATTCCGTATAATGCACATAAATAACACATTCCCCCATCATGATCAAGGTCCTTCCTACGGAGATTCCCGATGTCGTTCTCATCGAACCCAAAGTGTTCGGTGATGCGCGGGGCTATTTCTTCGAATCGTGGTCGCAGCGGGACTTCGACGCGGCCGTCCGTCCGGTGCACTTCGTCCAGGACAACGAGAGCAAGAGCCGCTACGGCGTGCTGCGCGGGCTGCATTTCCAGAAGGGCGCCTGTGCGCAGAGCAAGCTCGTCCGCGTGATGAGCGGGCGCGTGCTGGATGTGGCCGTCGATATCCGCCGGAGTTCCCCGACCTTCGGGAAGCACGTGGCGCAGGAACTGAGCGGCGAGAACCATCTGCAGCTCTTCATTCCTCGCGGTTTCGCGCACGGCTTCGTCGTGTTGAGCGAGGAGGCGGTCTTCCAGTACAAGTGCGACAATCTCTACGCCCCCGAGGCAGAAGGCGCCATCGCCTGGAACGACCCCGCCCTGGGCATCGACTGGAAGATTCCCGCGGAGGACATCCTGCTCTCCGACAAGGACCGCAAGCACCCGCTGCTCGCCGATGCCCCCGGACTTTTTAATTAAAAGATAAATACAAACTCGATATGAAAAAAGCACTGATTACCGGAGTGACGGGCCAGGATGGCAGTTACCTCAGCGAATTCCTGCTGGAGAAGGGCTACGAAGTCCACGGCATCATCCGTCGTAGCAGTGTCGATTTCCGGGAGCGCATCGCGCACCTGGAAGGTCAGCCGCATTTCCACCTGCACTATGCCGACCTGAGCGATTCCATGTCGATGGTCAAGGTGGTGGACCAGGTAAAGCCGGACGAGATTTACAACCTCGCGGCGCAGAGCCACGTACAGGTCTCCTTCGACAGTCCCGAATATACCGTCGATGTCGATGCCGTCGGCGTCCTCCGCGTGCTGGAGGCCGTACGCGCCTGCCATCTGGAAAAATCCTGCAAGGTCTATCAGGCCAGCACCTCCGAACTCTACGGCAAGGTGGAGGAAGTGCCGCAGAACGAAAATACGCCCTTCCATCCCTACAGCCCCTACGCCGTGGCCAAGCTCTACGGCTACTGGATCGTCAAGGAATACCGCGAGGCCTACGGCATGTTCTGCTGCAGCGGCATCCTCTTCAACCACGAGAGCGAGCGCCGGGGCGAGACTTTCGTCACCCGCAAGATCACCCTCGCGGCCGCCCGCATCAGAGAGGGCCTGCAGGACTGCCTCTACCTGGGCAACCTCGACTCCCTGCGCGACTGGGGCTATGCCAGGGACTATGTGGAATGTATGTGGCTCATCCTGCAGAACGAGGAGCCGGAAGACTTCGTCATCGCCACCGGCGTACAGCACTCCGTGCGCGAGTTCACGGACCTGGCCTTCCGCCACGCGGGCATCGAACTGAAGTTCGAGGGCGAGGGCCTGGAAGAAAAGGGCATCTGCGTCAAGGGGCCGGAAAAACTGCTGGGCAAGACACTGGTGGCCGTCAGCAAGGACTTCTACCGTCCCACGGATGTGGTCAACCTCTGGGGCGATCCCGCCAAGGCCAAGGCCAAACTGGGCTGGGACCCCGCCAAGACTTCCTTCGAGCAACTGGTCAAACTGATGGTGGAGCACGATATCGCGAAGGTCGCCGCCGAAGGGGCCGCCGCCAAAGTGCGCACCAACCTGGCCGAATATCTGGAAAAGGGCATCGTGAAATGATGGAGAAGGACAGCAGGATATACGTCGCCGGACACCGGGGAATGGTGGGAAGCGCCATCGTGCGCGAACTGCAGCGCCAGGGCTACACGAACATCATCACCCGGACGCACAAGGAACTGGACCTTACGCGGCAGGAAGCCGTGGAGGCCTTCTTTGCGCAGGAAAAGCCCGAGTATGTGTTCCTGGCCGCCGCCAAGGTGGGGGGAATCGTGGCCAACCAGAGCGCCCTTGCGGACTTTATGTACGACAATATGATCCTGGAGATGAACGTGATTCACGCGGCCTGGAAGAACGGCTGCAGGAAACTGGAGTTCCTGGGCTCGTCGTGCATCTATCCCCGTATGGCACCGCAGCCCATGCCGGAAAGCTGCCTGCTGACCGGCGCGCTGGAAAAGACCAACGAGGCTTACGCGCTGGCCAAGATCAGCGGCCTCAAGTACTGCGAGTTCCTGAACCGCCAGTACGGCACCGACTACATTTCCGTGATGCCCACCAACCTCTACGGCCCCAACGACAACTACCATCCGGAGCACAGCCACGTGCTGCCGGCGCTTATCCGCCGCTTCCACGAAGCGAAGGAAGCCGGACTGGAAAGCGTCACCTGCTGGGGAGACGGCAGTCCCCTGCGCGAGTTCCTCTACGTGGACGACCTCGCCAACCTCTGCGTCTTCCTGATGAACCACTACTCCGGCAACGAGACCGTCAATGCCGGCACGGGCAAGGAACTCAGCATCAAGGCGCTGACGGAACTGGTAGCCAAAGTCGTAGGCTACAAGGGACGGATCGAATGGGATACCACCCGCCCTAACGGCACTCCGCGCAAACTACTGGACGTAAGCAAGGCCACTGCGCTGTGCTGGACCTATAAGACCGAACTGGAAGAAGGCATCCGCCTCGCTTACGAAGACTTTTTGAATAACCCCATGCGGGCAGAACGATGAAAATTTTAATCACAGGTGCGAAGGGTTTTGTGGGAAAGAACCTCTGTGCACAACTCAAGAACATTGCCGAAGGCAAGGACCGGCGTTTCCCGGAGCTGAGCATCGACGCGGTCTATGAATACGACCTGGACTCCCGTCCGGAGGAACTGGACGCCTGGTGCGCCGATGCGGACTTCGTATTCAACCTGGCGGGCGTAAACCGGCCGCAGAACGCTTCCGAGTTCATGGAAGGCAACTTCGGCTTCGCCAGCACCCTGCTGGATACCCTGAAAAAGCACGGGAATGCCTGCCCGGTGATGCTGTCGAGTTCGCAGCAGGCCAGCCTGACCGGCCGCTTCGGCAACAGCGAATACGGCCGCAGCAAGAAAGCCGGCGAGGACCTGTTCCTTGCCTACGGCGCGCAGACCGGAGCCCGCGTGCTGGTGTACCGCTTCCCGAACCTCTTCGGCAAATGGTGCCGCCCGAATTACAATTCCGCGGTGGCCACCTTCTGCAACGCCATCGCCAACGACCTGCCCTATACGGTCAACGACCCTTCCGTAGAGCTGGAACTGCTCTACATCGACGATCTGGTGGACGAGATGATCGCCTGCCTGCAGGGGAAGGAGCATCGGTGCGAGTTCGAGGGGCTGGAGGTCCTTCCCGCGGCGGACGGCCGCTATTGCTACTGCCCCGTCACTCACAAGGTGACTTTGGGCGAAATCGTGGAGTTGCTCAAATCCTTTGCCGCGCAGCCGCAGACGCTCATCGTTCCGGAGATTCCGGCGGGCTCCTTCGCCAAGAAACTGTATTCCACTTACCTGAGCTATCTGCCCAAGGAGAAGGTGGCGTTCCCGCTGAAGATGAATGTGGATGAGCGCGGCTCCTTCACGGAACTGCTCCGGACATTGAGTTGCGGGCAGTTCTCCGTCAATGTCTCCAAGCCGGGTATCACCAAGGGACAGCACTGGCACAATACCAAGTGGGAGTTCTTCATCGTGGTGAGCGGCCGGGCGCTGATCCAGGAACGGAAGATCGGCACGGACGAAGTGCTGAATTTCGAGGTCAGCGGCGATCAGATCCAGGCGGTGCATATGCTGCCGGGCTACACGCACAACATCATCAACCTCTCCGATACGGAGCCGCTGGTCACCTTGATGTGGGCCAACGAACTCTTCGACCCGGCCCGCCCGGACACCTTTTTCGAACAAGTATAAAACAAGATAATTATGAGCCTGTTTAAAGACAAAGTGCTGTTGATTACCGGGGGTACCGGCAGTTTTGGCAACGCGGTACTGAACCGCTTTCTGAAAACCGACATCGGCGAAATCCGCATCTTTTCCCGTGACGAGAAGAAGCAGGACGATATGCGTCACGACTTCCAGGCGCGCATGCCGGAAGTGGCGAACAAGATCAAGTTCTACATCGGCGACGTGCGGAACCGCAGCACCCTGCATTATGCCATGCAGGGCGTGGATTACGTGTTCCACGCGGCGGCGCTGAAGCAGGTCCCCTCCTGCGAGTTCTTCCCGATGGAGGCGGTGAAGACCAATGTCATCGGCACGGACAATACGCTGGATGCGGCCATCGAGGCGGGCGTGAAGTGCGTCATCTGCCTGAGTACCGACAAGGCGGCCTA
>JAEEJZ010000020.1 GCA_016282145.1 Bacteroidales bacterium
TTCCTGGCTCAGGTCTCCCTGCGCGATCCTGCCAACAAGGACAAGTACATCGGCAGCGACGAGAACTGGCAGCGGGCCGAACAGGGCATCATCGACGCGGCGGCGGCCAAGGGCCTCGATACCATCGTGGAATACGGTGAGGCGGCTTTCTACGGCCCCAAGCTCGACTTCATGGTGAAAGACGCCATCGGCCGCAAATGGCAGCTGGGCACCATCCAGGTAGACTACAACCTGCCGGAGCGCTTCCAGCTGGAGTATACCGATGCCGACGGCAGCAAGCAGCGTCCCGTGATGATCCACCGCGCGCCCTTCGGAAGCATCGAGCGTTTCACCGCCGTGCTGCTCGAACATACCGGCGGACACCTCCCTCTCTGGCTGGCTCCTGACCAGGTCAAGGTCTTGCCAATCAGCGAGAAATATGCAGATTATGCAAAAAAAGTTTGTGATTTGCTGAATAATTCCGATATTCGCGTTTCCATTGACGCGCGCAACGAGACGCTCGGCAAACGAATCAGGGATATTTCCCTGCTGAGAGTGCCTCTGCTTGCGATTGTCGGGGAAAAAGAAGTCGCCGAGGGCACCGTCTCCGTGAGAAGGGATGGTGTCGATCAAGGCGCCATGACTGTTGAACGTTTTGTAGAATACATTAAAGCAGCGATAGCTGAAGAATTGTCTTAATGCCAGGACCTTACAGACCGAAGCCTTCGGGTTTCAAGCCGGGAGCCCGCCGTCCCGATCCGCGTTTTCCGCAGAAGAAGGACGAGAACGAGCTCAACATCAACGAGCAGATCACCGCGCCCCAGGTGCGGCTGGTAGGCGATAACATTCCCGAGCAGGGAATCTATCCGCTTGCCAAGGCCCTTGCGTTGGCCGATGAGCTCGAACTGGACCTGGTTGAGATCAGCGCCAAGGCCGAACCGCCCGTGTGCAAGATTCTCGACTATCAGAAGTATCTCTACCAGCAGAAGAAGCGGGCCAAGGAAATGAAGTCCAATTCGGCCAAGGTGGTGCTCAAGGAAATCCGCTTCGGCCCCAACACCGACGAGCACGACTTCCAGTTCAAACTCAAGCATGCGCGTGAGTTCCTGCAGGAAGGCTCCAAGGTGAAGGCGACCATCTTCTTCCGCGGCCGTTCTATCATGTTCAAGGACCAGGGCGAGAAGCAGCTGCTGCGGTTTGCCGTAGAACTCGAGGAATTCGGACGGGCCGAGACCATGCCCACCCTGGAGGGAAAACGGATGAACATCATCATCGCTCCGGTCAAAAAGAAATAATCCGCGTGGTGCGGACAGTATAAGTTCATTTAAATAACAAAACAATGGCAAAGCTTAAAACCAATTCCGGTGCCAAAAAGCGCTTTACGCTTACCGGGTCGGGAAAGATCAAGAGGAAGCACGCTTACCACAGCCACATCCTCACGAAAAAGACCAAAAAACAAAAGAGGAACCTGGATCATTTCGCCATCCTTTCCAAGGTGGACGTGAAACGGGTGAAAGAATTGTTGGTTCTCTAAAACAGTACAATTATGCCAAGATCAGTTAATTCAGTCGCCTCCAGGGCGCGCCGCAAGAAGATTCTAAAGAGAACCCGCGGTAATTTCCTGTCCAGAAAGAATGTCTGGACCGTTGCAAAGAACACCTACGAGAAAGGTCTCACCTACGCTTATCGTGACCGCAGGGCCAAGAAGCGCAATTTCCGCGCCCTCTGGATCCAGCGTATCAACGCTGCCGCCCGTCAGTACGGAATGACCTACTCCCAGTTCATGGGCAAACTTTCCAAGCAGAACATCGGTCTGAACCGCAAGGTGCTCGCCGATCTCGCAATGAACAATCCGCAGGCGTTCGAGGCAATCGTAAACTCCGTAAAATAGATCCTGAAGGCTTGTGTCTTTGAAGGATATCATTCGAAACAGATGGGCAAAGTTCAGTTTTTGGGCTTTGCTTTATCTGCTTTGGGTGGTATGGCTCGGCTCCTGGTGGTGGCTCGCGGGTCTGGTTGTCATCTTCGACATTTTCATCACCCGCAAGGTACACTGGAACTTCTGGAAGAAGCGCTATAAGGAGGGGGAGAAGCACAGTGCGGCGAACGACTGGCTGGATGCCGTCATCTTCGCCGTCATCGTCGTGACCTTCATCAACATCTTTTTCTTCCAGTCGTTCAAGATTCCTTCCTCGTCGATGGAGAGCAGTCTCTATACCGGAGACCGCCTCTTCGTGAGCAAACTCACCTACGGACCGCGGCTGCCCCAGACTCCGCTGACCATTCCGTTCACGCACAATACGATTTTCGGACGGGAGTCCTACTCGACGCTCATCCAGCGTCCGTACCGCCGCCTGAAAGGGCTGCGCAGCGTGCAGGCGGGGGATTGCGTGGTCTTCTGCTTCCCTGACGGGGATACGGTGCTCACCAAGGCGCCGGTCGAAGACTACCACACCCTGGCGCGCCTGCTGGGACGCGAGAACGTCATCCGGCGTTATGGGCCGGTCATCGCGCGTCCGGCGGACAAGAAGGACCACTACGTCAAGCGCTGCGTCGCCGTGGCAGGGGATACCCTCTGTGTCCGCGACGGCCTGGTCTGGCTGAACGGGAAACAGCAGGAAGTGTGGCCGGGCGTGCAGCTCAGTTATGCCGTCACGACCACCGGTCACCGCTTCAATCCCAAAGTGCTGGACAAACTCGGGCTTAACCTGAACGAGCTGTGGTACGATGCCACGCTGCCCGGTTATCCGATGATGCCCCTGACGGCGGAAGGCCTGGAGCAGGTGCGTGCGATGAGCAATGTGCTGAGCGTGGTCCCCAACATCGACCGGGATCCCTCGACGAGCCTGGACGGTTCGCTGATGATTTTCCCCTTCACGCAGGACAGCGGATGGACCCGGGACAACTTCGGGCCGCTCTGGATTCCCGCCAAGGGGGCGACCGTCGCCCTCAGTGAGGAGAATCTTCCGCTTTACGCCCGGATTATCCGGGATTATGAAGGCGGCGATATCGACGAGGCGCTCTCCCAGGGCAGTTACACCTTCAAGCAGGACTATTACTTTATGATGGGGGACAACCGCCACAATTCCCTGGATTCAAGGTATTGGGGCTTCGTTCCGGAAGACCACGTCGTGGGCCGTCCGGCACTCATCTGGCTCTCTACAGATGCGGGTCGGAAGTTCCCCCGGAACATAAGATGGGGAAGATTCTTCAAATTTCTATAGCGCACAATTTGGAAATCAGAAAATTAAAAGCGATATTTGCACCCCATTGTGAGAAATAATCAAAAAAGTGTATAAATATGGCAAAGGTTTGTCAAATAACGGGAAGGAAGAGAATGAAGGGCAACAACGTGTCCCATTCCAAGCTGCGCACCAAGCGCGACTTTTCCCTGAACCTCAAGAACAAGCGGTTCTGGAGTGAGGAGGAGCAGCGGTTCATCACCCTCAAAGTCTCCTGCAAAGGTATGCGTATCATCGAGAAGAACGGCCTCGAGGCCACGCTTCGCGATGCCCGCAAGAAAGGATTGGTTAACCTTGTTTAAACTTACGGACTATGGCAAAGAAAGCGAAAGGTAACAGGGTGCAGGTCATCCTTGAGTGCACCGAGCAGAAAGAGAGCGGCGTACCCGAAATGCCCAGGTACATCACGACCAAGAACAAGAAGAACACCCCCGAGAGGCTTGAACTCAAGAAGTTCAACCCCTATCTGGGCAAGGTCACCGTCCATCGTGAAATCAAGTAATCAGGAGGATTAAGATATGGCAAAGAAAGCCGTTGCAACATTCGCAGCCAAGGCCGGTGCCAAGAGCATGGTCAAGTGCATCCGTATGGAGAAATCCCCCAAGACCGGCGCTTACGTCTTCACGGAGCAGCTCGTCGAGGAAGCCAAGGCGAAGGAGTTCTTCGAGAAGAAGTAATTCGCTGATGATAAAAAATCAACCGGACTCCTATAGGAGCCCGGTTTTTTTTATTACCTTTGTGCGATATGGCACTGAGTTTTTTTCAGAAGATAGGCCGGGCGATTGCCGGTAAGTCCAGGGTGGATGACGATACCCTGGATGCCATCGAGGAAGCCCTCGTGGAGTCCGACTTGGGCGTAGATACCACCCTGAAGGTGATTGACCGGCTCGAAGAGCGTGTGCAGAAAGACAAGTATATGTCCTTCGACGAACTGGTCGGTCTGCTGCGGGAGGAGATTGCCGCTCTGGTGCCGGACAGCGCTCCCGGCGCCTTGCGTCCCGCTCCCGGGCAGGGTCCGCTCGTGATCCTGGTGGTGGGCGTGAACGGAGTCGGCAAAACCACGACCATCGGAAAACTGGCGCTCTGGTATCGCAAGCAGGGCTATAAGGTGCTGCTGGGTGCGGGAGATACTTTCCGTGCCGCCGCGGTGGACCAGTTGGTCATCTGGGCGGAGCGTGCCGGTGTGGAGATCGTCAAGCAGCAGATGGGTTCCGACCCTGCCGCCGTGGCCTACGACACCGTCAAATCGGCGGTTGCCCGCGGATCGGACGTGGTGATTATCGACACCGCCGGCCGCCTGCATAATCGCGTGGATCTGATGAACGAACTCTCCAAGATCCGCAATTCCGTCGGCAAGGTGCTTCCCGGAGCGCCGCAGGAGGTGATGCTGGTGCTGGATGCCAGTACCGGGCAGAATGCCTTCGCTCAGGCCGGGGAGTTCGTGCGCGCCACTTCCGTCACGGGCCTTGCGCTGACGAAACTGGACGGGACCGCCAAGGGTGGCGTCGTGGTGGGCGTGTCGGACCGTTTCGGGATTCCCGTGCGCTTCATCGGAACAGGGGAGGGTATCTCGGACATAGAGCCCTTTGAAAAAGAGAAATTCATTGCCAAATTGTTCAATCCGGAAGATTTAAAGTAAAGATATGAAACTGAGTTATTCCTGGCTTAAGGATTATTTGAAGTGCGACCTGACTCCCGCCGAAGTGGCGGAAGCGATGACTTCCATCGGAATCGAGGTCGATGCACTGGAAGAGACGGAACGGATTCCCGGCGGACTGGCCGGGGTCGTGGTCGCCAAGGTGTTGGAATGCGAGGCGCATCCCGACAGCGACCATCTCCACATCACGAAGGTGGATGCCGGAACGGGCGAGCCGCTGACCGTCGTCTGCGGGGCCCCGAACGTGGCGGCCGGGCAGAAAGTGCTGCTGGCCTGTGTGGGCGCCGTCCTCCCGGGCGATTTCAAGATCAAGAAATCCAAGATCCGCGGGGTCGAGAGTTTCGGTATGATCTGCGCCGAGGACGAACTGGGCCTGGGTAGCAGTCACGAGGGCATTATGGTGCTCCCCGAAGACGCTCCGGTAGGAACGCCTGCCAAGGAATACCTCAAACTGGAAAGCGAGGCGGTTATCGAGTATGAAATTACCGCCAACCGCGTGGACGCCGCTTCCCATTGGGGCGTGGCGCGCGACCTGTACGCCTGGCTCAAATTGAACGCCAAGCCCTGCGAGTTGGTAAAACCTTCCGTGGAGGCCTTTGCCGAAGGCCCTGGCAACGGCATTACGCTCGAGGTCCGCGACAGCGAAGGTGCGCCCCGTTATACCGGGCTCAGCATTCGCGGCGTCAAGGTCGGTCCCTCTCCGGACTGGCTGCAGCAGCGCCTGATGAGTATCGGCCTGCGCCCCATCAACAACATTGTCGATGTCTCTAATTTCGTGCTTTTCGAACTGGGACAGCCGCTCCATACCTTCGATGCCGACCGCATCGGCGGAGGAAAGGTGATTGTGCGCCGTGCGGCCGAAGGCGAGCCCATCAAGACCCTTGATGAAATCGACCGCAGCCTCAAGGCAAGCGATATGGTGATTGCGGACGAAACGCGTCCGATGTGCATTGCAGGCGTATTCGGCGGCTTCGATTCCGGCGTAAGCGACAGCACGGTCAACGTGTTCCTCGAGAGCGCCTATTTCGATCCCGCTTCGATCCGCCGGACCGCGCGCCGCGAAGGCCTGCAGACCGATGCCTCCTTCCGCTATGAGCGCGGCGCAGACCCGCTCGTATGTCGCTATGCGCTCCAGCGTGCGGCCCTGCTGATTCAGGAATGCGCCGGCGGCAGCATTTCGGGCAAGATCCTCGAAGTCTGCCCCAAGCCCTTCGAGCGGGCCCGCATCGAACTGGACTATGCCCGCATCGATGCCTTCGTGGGCCAGAAAATCGGCCGGGAGGCTATCGAAACCATCCTCGACGCACTGGCCTACGAATTCGTGGAGCGCCGCGAGGACGGTGCCGTCGTGCTGGCTCCGAGTTATATGGTGGACGTGCAGCGGGAATGCGATGTGGTCGAGGAAATCCTGCGCATCTACGGCTACAACAATATCGCGCTGCCGCAGCATATGAAGATGTCGGTGAACGCGACTCCTTCTCCTGAGCCGGAGGCCATCCGCAATGCGATCTCCGCGTTCCTGGCCGCCAACGGCTTCACGGAGATTATGAACAATTCCCTGACGCGTCAGGCTGCCTATGCTTCCCTGAAGACCTTCCCCGAGGAGGCCTGCGTGAAGATTGTCAACCCGCTCAGTTCCGACCTGAACGTCCTGCGCCAGAGCCTGGTGCCCGGCGGCCTGGAGACCGTCGCCTACAATGTGAACCGGCAGTGCTATACGCTGCGTACCTTCGAATACGGCTCGGTCTATCGCCGGCTGCCCGACGGGGATCCGCAGAAACTCTCGGGCTACGAGGAGCATCCCGTCTTCTGCCTGATGATGAGCGGAACGCCGGAAAAATCCTGGAACGGAGCACCGCGCAGCAGCGATTTCTTCCTGCTCAAGGGCTATGTGGCGATGTTGCTTCGCCGCTACGGTGCGGACCTCTACTCGATGTGGACGGAGCCCGCTCCCGCCGATATCTACTCCGAGGGCGTCGTCTATAAACTGCCCGGCGAAGGCCGCGTCCTGGCGACCGTCGGCGTCGTGGCTCCCGCGTTTGCCAAGCGCTTCGGCGTCAAGCAGAGCGTCGTCGCCGCGGAAATCGACTGGCGGACCCTCTTCCAGCTGGTGAAGCGCGACAAGGTGGCTTTCAAGGAACTGCCCCGCTTCCCGGAGGTGCGGCGCGACCTGGCCTTGCTGCTGGACGAAAGCGTCAGTTATGCCGATCTGCGCGCCTGTGCGCTGAAAAACGCAAAGAAGATGCTGCGTGGCGTAGGACTCTTCGATGTCTATCGCGGGGACAAGATTCCCGCGGGCAAGAAGCAGTACGCGCTGAGTTTCATCCTGCGCGACGATGAACGCACCCTGACCGATGCCGACGTGGAGCGCACGATGAGCCGCATCCTCGAAGCCTATACCAAAGAGTTCGGTGCAACGCTGAGATAATGCCGAAACTGCGTCATATCTTCCTGCTGGGCCTGCTCCTGCTGCCGCTTTCCTGCGGCCGGGGGCGCGTAATCCCTCCGCGGAAGATGGCGCAGGTCTATGCGGATATGCTGCTCGCCGACCAGTGGCTCGGCGACCATCCGTCGATGCGTACCCGGGCGGATACGACGCTTTTCTATGGCGCCGTCTTTAAGAAGTACGGTTATTCCTTCAAGGATTACGACGCCAGCGTGAACCATTATATGGAGAATCCGGCCGCCTACGCCAAGATCCTGAAAAGGGCGGCTGCCTCGCTGGAACGCCGCCGTACGGCGTTGGAAAAGCAGATGGCGGCTGCGGAGGCCGAGTATCAGGAACGCCTGAAGCAGCGCGTCGTCATCCCCGAAGAGGGGCTGTGGAAGCAGGTGGATGCCTGGCGGGATTCGCTGGCAACGGTGGTCGACTCGCTCTCCGTTCCTGCTGATTCTGCAGCTCAGAAAAAAGAAAGTATCAACCTGTTTGAGTTATGAAATACCTTGAGAAATACGGCTACAAGCCGGATGAGGCGGCGGTAGCGGCCGCGCTGGAAGCCATCTCCGCCCAGGTGGATGCGCTGTCCACCCGCGAGAACCTGCTCGCCTGCTTTTCCCTGATGGACCTGACCACCCTGAATGGCAGCGATACCCGGGAATCCGTGCAGAAACTGGTGGGGAAGGTCAATGACCTCGCCGCCCGTTATCCGGACTATCCGCTGCCGGCCTCCGTATGCGTCTATCCCAATTTCGCCCCGGTGGTCGCCGCGGCGCGCGCCGATGCACGCCTGCACGTGACCACGGTTGCCGGCTGCTTCCCCGCTTCGCAGAGTTTTTCGGAAGTGAAGGTGCTGGAAAGCCGCCTGGCGGTCCGCGGAGGCGCTGACGAGGTGGATATCGTGCTGTCGCTGGGCGATTTCCTTGCCGGTGACGAGAAGGCTGCTTTCGACGAGATTGCCGCCATCCGCGCCGCTGTGGACGAGGAAGCCGCCGCACAGGGCCGCAGCGCGGTGCTGAAGGTGATCCTGGAGACGGGGGTGCTCGTCACTGCGGAGAAAATCGCGGAAGCCTCGCTGCTGGCGATGGAGGCGGGTGCCGATTTTATCAAGACCTCGACGGGTAAGGTCAGCGTGAACGCTACTCCTGCCGCCGCGTATGTAATGTGCGAGGCGATTCGCGCCTACCACGCGGCCAGCGGAAAGAAAGTGGGATTCAAGGCCGCCGGCGGCATCTCGAACGCCAAGGATGCGATCGGCTATTACCTGATCGTCTCTACCGTGCTCGGTGCGGCCTGGCTGGACAAATGCCTCTTCCGTCTGGGCGTGAGCCGCCTGGGAAACAGCCTGATGAGCGCCATTGAAAAGCAGACCGTCAGCTATTTTTAAGATTTTCGAAAAATAGCCGTTGAAAAAAAAATTCAACGGCACTCCGTTTCTTACCTTTGCCCCGTAACCATAAAACGAGGTCGTATGAAACGGTTTTTTTTATTTCTATGTGCGGCGCTCTTCCTGGGCGCCTGCACTGCCGGGACGCTGGAGGGGGAGCGTCCCGCTCCTCCTGCTTCCGGGCTGGAACACGGCATGATCGTCCTGGGAGAGCAGCTGGAGGATCCCTACTCGGTGGAGAATGTCTCTAAGGCGCTGCAATCCCTGTATCCTTCCCGCGCGGAGCGGGTGATTCCGGAGGCGACGGACCTCTATGTCCGCTTCCTTCCCTCCGGCCGGGAACAGATGGACCGCCTGCAGGCGCTCGGGCTGACCTTGCTGGATCATCCGATGGATTACCGCATCCTGCGCGAGGGCGATTATTACCAGGACCCTTCCGTCCCGGAGGGAAGCATTACCTGGCAGTACAGTGTCGTGAGCAAGGAGTTCTCCTTTCCGGAGGATATCCGCTGCGAAGTGCTGGACGAATGCTACCTTGCGGAGCACGATCCCGCCTCCAAGGCGGACGGCATCGACTGGGCGGCGGTGGAGCGGGAAGCCTACCGGCTGACCGGGAATGCGGCGATGCTGCGTGCCGGAACCAAAGACGGGGAAAGCACTCCCGTCTATGCCGAAGGCGATGTCCTGCTCATCGACCATAACCTGGGCGAAAAGCCCGTCGGGGTACGCGGCGTGCTGGTCTGCTGCAATTCCTTCGTCAAAATCGCCAAGGGCTATACCGATGTTGCGGGGCACTATCGCCTGAACCGCGCGTTTGCGACGGAAATGCGCTATCGCATCGTCTTCAAGAACGAAAAGGGCTTTGCAACGGGCTTCAACCTGATCCTCCTTCCCGCGTCGGTCTCCACGCTCGGTACCGCCGGGCCCGAAGGGGTGAGCGTCACCATCGACGAAAAGTCAGAACGCAGCCTCTTCTGCCGGAGCGTCATCAACAATGCCTGCTGCGATTATTTCGATTCCTGCAAGGGCGACGGCGGCGAGGAAATTTCCACTCCGCCGGACAACCTGCGCATCTGGTGCTTCCAGTCCCTGAATGTCAGCGGGGCCGTGATGATGCAGCACGGCTGTATGATCGACCAGACCCTGATAGGGGAATGGCTGGGGAAGTTCACCTCCCTGGTAAAGATGTTCCTGCCGGACCTGGTTATCGGGCTCAAGGACTGCAATTCCTGCAAGGGCATCTATTCGCTGGTGCTGCACGAATGCGCGCACGCCAGCCACTACAGCAAGGTGGGGAACGATTTCTGGGACCCGCTCGCCGAGTTCATGGTCAAATCGTTCATCGCCAGCGGCAGTATGTCCTACGGCAGTGCACAGGATGAGGGGAGCGGTCCTGTCGCGGTGGCGGAGATGTGGGCCTATTCCGTGCAGTCGGCCCTGATGGAGCGGCGATACGCGGACGGGATGAGTTATGGCTACAACGAATGGTTCCATCCGCAGATTCTTTCCTGGCTGGATGAACGGGGTATCACCCGTTTCAAGGTCTTCAAGGCCCTGGATGCGGAGGTGACGGACCGGGAGACCCTGCGTCAGCGGCTGATTTACTATTATCCCGAGTACAAGAGTATGATCAACCAGGCCTTCTCGCGCTATGAATAAGTTCGTCTTTGCCTGTTGCGCCCTGCTGCTGTGCGTGGCGGGGCGCCGTGCCGCCGCGCAGGAATTCTCCCTTTCCACCAATGCCCTGGATTATGCCCAACTTGGGACCCTGAATATCGAGGCGGCCTACGGCTTCGCGCGGCACTGGTCCGTACAGTTGGGGGCCAAATACAATCCTTTCACGTTCGAGACCGCGCGCGGGCGCTTCCAGGCGCGGCAGCGCCTGCTGCGCGCAGGGGCGCGCTGGTGGCCCTGGCACGTGTATTCCGGCTGGTGGCTGGGCGCGCGTGCCCAGTGGCAGGAATACAACAGGGGCGGCTTCAGCTCGCCGGTCACGACGGAAGGGGACCGGCTGGGCGGGGGACTGTCGGCAGGCTATGCCTATATGCTCGGCAAGCACTGGAACCTGGACGTCGGCATCGGCGCCTGGGTGGGATATGACCGTTACCGGAGCTATGCCTGTCCGGACTGCGGCAGTGTGCGCGCGAGCGGCGGCAAATATTTTTTCCTGCCGGACGACTTTATTTTGTCGCTTGCGTACATTTTTTAAAAAAAGTTGTATATTTGCAGTCCCTAGCGCGCGGGTGGCGAAATGGTAGACGCGCTAGTTTCAGGAGCTAGTGGGGTAAAACCTGTGTGAGTTCGAGTCTCATCCCGCGCACTTTCAACGGCCTTCCGATTTCTGGAAGGTCGTTTTTTTGTATGAAATACAAAGAATTTTATTTATCTTCGCAAATTATTATAAGCTGCAGAAAAAACGATAATAAACTAAATAATCATTTAAGTATGTTTCAGAACAAGAAAAGAGTGTATCGCTTCGGCGGAAAGACGGCCGAAGGTGACGGTTCCATGCGGGAACTCCTCGGTGGCAAGGGTGCGAACCTTGCTGAAATGAGCAAACTCGGTATGCCGGTTCCTGCCGGTTTTACCATTACCACCGAGTGCTGCGCTGAGTATTATCAGCTTGGCGGCGGTTATTCCGAAGAATTGAAGAAAGACGTGGCCGAGGCGCTTGCCGCCACGGAGAAACTGATGGGCAAGAAATTCGGTGATCCTTCCGATCCCCTTCTCGTGAGCTGCCGCTCCGGTGCCCGTTCCTCCATGCCCGGTATGATGGATACCATCCTCAATATCGGCCTTTGCTCCGCCACGATTCCCGGCATGATCCAGAAAACCGGCAATCCCCGTTTCGTCTATGACGCTTACCGTCGTCTCATCATGATGTATTCCGACGTCGTGATGGAGAAAGCCGAAGGCATCGAGCCCGAGGACGGCAAGGGTATCCGCCAGCAGCTGGACAAGATGATGGCCGACCTCAAGGAAGCCAAGGGTTACAAGTCCGATACCGACATCACCGCAGATGAACTCAAGGAGCTCTGCGTCCTTTTCAAGGACAAGGTGAAGGAAGTGCTCGGCGTCGAGTTCCCCGACACGGCCGAGGCCCAGCTCTGGGGCTCCATCGGCGGCGTGTTCAA
>JAEEJZ010000021.1 GCA_016282145.1 Bacteroidales bacterium
CTTCTCATCTACAATAGACGGCCTCAGCGATATGTCAACCCTGTCCTGGATGATTCCCCTGGGTCTGTATAGACTGTCACGTCTTCGTTTACGTCGCCCGTGATACCTGAGGTTGCGAGCCATCTCGTCGTTGCCCCGGCGCTTCTCCTGCCAGATCCACCGGTAGATCGTCACCGCACATACCATCTCTTCCCCCTTTAACCGGAACCGACCGCAGATCTGCTCCGGACTGTACTGGCCATACACGATGAACCTCCTCACGGTCCGCTTCATCTCGTCGGTGAACTTCAGGTAGTGGCGCCTGGTCTTCATCCTCCTTTCGTACTTCTTTTAAGCCAGTTGCCATCGGTACCGATGGTAGCAACGCCTATTGCAGTTCCTGCGAATCTCACGGCTCACTGTACCCGTACTGACACCTATCACTTCACCTATCTCCCTTAAACTCATAGGTGTCTGCAGCAACACCTCTATCGTATATCGCTGCTCCTTTGTCAAATGCTTGTATCCCATCCTCGGTCGCTTTTTCTGGTTATGACAGTAAAGTTATCCTGTCATGCTTCAAAGCGTTGCACTTCAGAGTAGAATCCAGCAGGAAATTTTCAACCCAATAGCGAATTATTGAATTTAGTTTTATATATTTGCAGAAAAAATGCAAATATGAAAAGCCAAAGCATGGTAATAATGGATTCTTATCAATTAAAAGCAGGATTGACGCCGGCGGTAGTCAGCATGCTTCCATTATTCCCGATCCTCTTTTACTGTGTCCCGGACATAAACATTATAACTGATTTCGCTTTTTCAATAATCATTATTTCTGCACTACTATATATATTAGCCTCAGTTTGCAGAACGTTGGGACGCGACAAAGAAAAGAAAATGTTCAAGTCCTGGGGTGGAAAACCGACAAGTGTGCTACTCAGACAAACAAATTCGATTATTGACGGCCATACGAAGGCCCGCTATTATTCAATGATTCAGATTCTTCTACCTGATCTTCATTTACCCACGAAATCAGATGAAGAAGCAGATTTGGAAAAAAGTGATGAAATCTATGACAGTGTGTCCAAATATCTTCGTGCTAACACCCGAGGCGCGGAGCACCAGCTTCTCAATTATGAAAACGAAGAATATGGAATGTGGCGAAACATCTATGGATTGAAGTGTATTTCAATCTGGGTTGCAGCAATAGCTATTCCCATATATGTTACTCTTATGCTTTTGGGGGTGATGTCACATCCTTTCTCCTGTTTCGGACTAGCTTTGTCCTTATGTGAAATCGCCTTTCAAAGTTTTGTAGTAAGAGAAAGTCTTATAAAGGTACACGCATTCAGATATGCCGAAAGATTGCTTGAAACATTGGACGCAAATAACAATAAACAATTATGATACAGTACATTAAGATAAAAAACTTCTTATCATTCAAAGACGAAGTTGTATTTAATTTCGAAGCCACAAAAGATAAAAAATACGAAGACTATCAGGTTGTAGAAATCGCGCCAGGAGTTAGAATTCTACGCATCGCCGTTGTGTATGGAGCAAATGCATCTGGGAAGACAAATCTTGTGTCTGCGATT
This sequence comes from Bacteroidales bacterium, assembly GCA_016282145.1. Classification (GTDB taxonomy): domain Bacteria; phylum Bacteroidota; class Bacteroidia; order Bacteroidales; family UBA932; genus Cryptobacteroides. The sequence goes on from JAEEJZ010000021.1 coordinate 1,575, forward strand.
GAATTCCTGAGGAATTTCTGGTTTCAATATCTCGAAAACAAAGACCAACCTACTGGTGCTATCCCGTTCCTTCTGGCAAGTGAGACGCCAAATCAGCCATCTGAGTTTTCGATAGGATTCTACATCAGCCAGAAAAAATATATCTACAATCTCACCGTTAGCAATAATGTCGTATTGAATGAGAAATTGCTGATATATCCATCACAGCAGCCTGCCACCATTTATGAACGAGTTACCGTGGACGGTATATCACAAATCACATTTAATCCCAAGAGAGTTAAACTAGGACAGGCAGCGAAGGAGCAAATTTCGCTATATTGCCTCCAGAATGTCTCTGTTTTTGCTGCATACAACAAAGTAAATGTTGGGGCTGAAGAAATGGACACTGTTATGAACTGGGCTAAAGCTCATTTTACCTTCCAACATCGAATGGGACTAGAAGACAATGTCGCATATACCGAAAGCATAATATCTCGAGACGAGAGCAAAAAGGGGGCAATTCTCAATTTCTTGCAAAGGGCTGATTATAACATAACAGGAATAGACATCCAGCAAATTGAGAGAACAGTTCCAGATGAACTGATCCCATTGCTCATAAAAAGTTCTGAAGGAGTTCCTGTGTCAGAGATTGAACGTCTCAAAAGAGACAAGACAATCACTATGAACAAAGTTGATTTTGAGCATTGTATCACAAACGAGAACGGTGAGAAAGAATACTACAAACTGCCCAAAAATCTTCAGTCTGATGGAACAATAAGAACTTTTGGACTATCCGGAGTTATCGATCATGCGGTAGAAAGCAATTCCTTTATAACAATAGATGAGATTGAGGATTCACTTCACCCTGCCCTTATTGAATTCATTGTGGAAGATTTCCTTAAGCACAAAGGCGAATCCCAGATGCTTGTCACTACACATTATGATGGATTACTAGAAGCCGATGATTTGCTTCGCAACGATAGCATTTGGTTCACGAGCAAAAAGGAAAATGGTGCTACGGAGCTTTATTCTCTCGTTGATTTCAAAGGAATCAATCGTATCACATCCTTACAGAAGGCCTATCGTTTCGGGCAATTTGGTGCAATTCCTAATATATAGTCTATGCCGAAACGTCAAATTCAAACAAGAAATCTGACCGGCAGTATATATATTGTCGGAGAAGGTATTACTGAGCAGTTCTATTTCACGCATCTGCGTCAGATAATGGGATATCGATGTACTATACGACCAAGGTTCTTCGGGAACACAAGCATCAAAGAAATCCAGAAAAAAGTTGAAGAGTTGCTGTCGAATAGAGTATATGTAATTTGCGTGTTTGATGCCGATGTCTCTGTTAGAGATGATGCTGAAAAGAAAAGACTTGCTGCCTTCATTAAGAAGCACAAAGACAAGAAAAACGTCTTGATTTGCAGCAGTTTACCATCCATTGAATACTGGTTCCTTCTTCATTTTGAGAACAACCATTCTTATTTCAGGGATTCGAAATCAGCAGAAGATGCATTGAGAAAGCATCTTACCTCTTACAAGAAAAGCACTGAATATTTAGAGAAGGAAAAATGGGTACAAGAACTCTGCGCCGATAATAGGATAAGCTTCGCAACTGCTAACGCAAAAGTGTGCGACAAAGAAACGCATTCATATACAAATGTTTATAGAGCAATTGAAATCTTGGAAGATAAAAACAGTAAAAAAGTATGAGCCATAAGATAAAGTTTTACCCTGTAGGAAATGGGGACAATGTTTTGCTGAAACTCACTGATGGGTTCACTGCAATGTTTGATTGCCAGATACGCAAACCAGAGAAAAAAGATGATGGCACTGAAGTGTACGATGTGAAAAAGGACCTTATGGAAGAACTTCAAACAGTCAACGGTAAACCATTTGTTGACTTGTTTGTCAACTCTCATCCCCACGAGGACCACTGCCTTGGATATGATGCCAATTTTTATCACGGAGATCCTGATGACTATGGTGACACCAACAAGGAAAATGAAGAAATCATAATCGGCGAGCTTTGGGTGACTCAAAAGGTTTTCCAACTTAATCTGTGTGATGATGCCAATGCCATCAGGAATGAAGCGAACCGCCGTCTCAGATTATTTCGATCCGGCGATGCGAAAGCCGACAAACTCGGCAACAGAATTCATATCATCGGGTACAATGACGAGGACAAGATTGAGGAAGGTATCCACTATATCCCAGGCTCAACCATCTATAAGATAAACGGCAAATACTTATCTGGATTGAATATTTTCATCCATGCACCATTAAAGAGCGACATTCAAACAAGTTGGGCGGATAAAGATGAAAACATTGCCAGCATTGTTATGCAGTTGAATATAAATTCAGAACAACGCGTTTCGAGAGTATTTATTTGTGGAGATGCCGACCATTATGTGTTTGAGCATATAATGGATATCTCTGAAGCAAAATCCAACGAGGATGCCCTCAAATGGGATATTTTGCTTGCTCCCCATCATTGTTCCTGGTCTTTCTTCAACGACACGCCCCAAAAAGATCATCCTGATGTCGTCGACTCCGCGTCAAAATTTTTGGGATATGCAAATGAAGGAGCTCACATCGTATCATCATCGAACAAGATAGAAGATAATGACAACAACCCTCCTCATTTCCAAGCCCGCAAGCAATACATCAAAACGGTAACTGCTGAAAGGTTCAAGAATACAGCCATCAATGGTGGGGAGAAAAAGCCTCAGCCTATAGTCTATGAATTTGACTCAGACGGAATTACATTTAAACGTGCTCTTTCATATACGGGTACGACAACGATACTGGGCAGTTCCACTCCGCGTGCAGGTTTATGGATGAAATCAAAATAGATTTTGCGACTTACGAAGATATAGCTATCTCTGATTTACGCTTTCCACGTGCAAAGGAATTTGTACGTGCAGCTAGTTATGATTCTGAGATTTACAATGTCACAGGAGCAAAGCGTCACGGAAAAACCGAATACCTATTTCTTACTATTGCTGTTGACAAGCCTCAATACCCAGTAATAGATATTAGAGAATACGAAGATATTGCCATTGTTTTCGACGAAATAGAAACCGACTTTCCCATAGTGCATGCTTTGCGGCCTGACTTTCCGCAAGGAATTCCACATACGAATATCAGGATGCACCCTGTATGGTTGTGCATTACAGAAGATTCGTTTGATGAAGTCAAGCACAGATTTACAGCGTCCCAGTTCCTTTACCAAATTAGAGAGTGGTTTAACCTTACAGCCAAAGGGAAGCTCCACAAAGATGACCAAGAATTAGAGCCGTTCTTATCAACATCAAAGTCAGTTGTTGTAAGCAAAGAGAGTCTTCAGGAAGAGATTACAAGCTTCGGCCTCAAGCCATACAATGATTATTCCGGCAAGCATTTATTCAAACTTGTTTCAGATAAAGAAGCAAAAACCAAATATGTTTCTCTTCGGATAATTGCTGATCCTGTTGTCCATGGTGATATCAATTGGGATTTTTCTTCTTTATTAAATCTGGATAGCAGCCTCAAATATAATAATGGCTGCACTATATTTTCCTTGCTATCAAACATCCTTTGCAATCAGGATATCGCTTCCGATGGAGATTCATACTCGGATGTCACAATTCTGTTTCTGTGTGATATCCCTCTGAAACGTTCAAATGCATCGATACCAGAGAAGGTTGACACTTTCTTTGTCAACACCGTTGAAACACTTAGAGACCTGGCTGTGAAGTCAGGATTATGGACCAAAGGCAATTCCGGTTACATCATTAACCCTATTACCCCGGCTATCAAAAAATATATTCTTGAACGTCCTATCCAACTGTTGTCGTGTATGGAAGACTTTAGCCATTCATTTGCCGCAGAATGTAATGGAGCAACAGAGGACACTTGCTTACACACTATTATCGGAGCAGGTGCTCTTGGCTCGCAAGTATTGAATCTCTTATGTCGGACCGGTTTTGGGAAATGGATTGTCATTGACAATGATACATTATACCCACACAACTTGGCAAGGCACGAGCTCAACCGTGCCTGTATTGGATTCAATAAGGCTTTGGGCGTAGCCGTCGATATGAATAATCTTTTGGGAGACAACTCATTGTGTAAACCTATTTGTAAAAAAATATCGGAAGAAACAGTGTCGGATTCTGAAATCCTTGAAGCTTTCGCAAATTCAAAGGCAATTATCGACATTTCCACTTCCATAGCTGTAGAACGCATTCTCGCATCAGACGTTGACAAGAAAATCAAGACAAGAAGAATCTCCGCTTTCCTGAACCCGTCAGGCAAAAGTCTAATAATCCTTGCAGAAGACACAGCAAGAGTCCACAAACTTGATTTGCTTGAGATGGAATATTACAGAATGATTAATGAAACTCCTGAACTTCACGACCATCTTTTCCTCAAGAAAGACTCTAAAATAAGATACAGGAGGAATAGTTGCCGGGAGTTATCCGTAAAAATCAATAATGCGGACGTGGCTCAGTGTGCCGCCATTGCTGCCAAGGTGCTTCCTTCAATAATTCATTCTCAAGAGGCAAGCATCTCCTTATGGCAAATTGATGATGAATCGTGTACAACCAAGTTTTATCACAAAGCCCCAAGTTCTTGGACACGTTTCTCAACTAATGGATATTCAGTTTATATCTGCGATAGGTTGATTAATGAGATTCAGGCCGAACGGAGTAAATACTTACCAAATGAAACTGGAGGGGTACTGATAGGATCTATTGATATCCCTAGAAAGACAATATACATATTTGATAGCATATATGCCGAGAATAGTGTAAACGAGCGAGAGTATTTCATACGAGGTGATAAGACTGTTTTAAAGCAGTATGAAGAATATCGTGAAGTGACTGATGGGCAAATATGCTATGTCGGAGAATGGCACTCACATCCGGATAGATGTCCTACAAAGCCAAGTTCATTAGATATGAAACTTCTTGTACATCTTACTGAACATATGGCACCAGATGGCCTTCCTGTCGTGATGATTATTGCAGGAAAAAGGAGACTGACTGTAATTTGCGGAATTGAACAATAGTAGTTCAAGGGAACAACCAATAAAAGCCCAAGATTGGGATAAACTAGGTAAATGTTATATCAGCCTTGCTGCTTATGTTCTTCGGGTGTACAGGAAAAAATATTTCTAGTTCAGACTACTTGGTTGCAGCAGGAAGTCGAGCAGAGTGATATTTTGGATGCTGTTGTCATCATCCAAGATGAGGCCGGAGGGTTAAAGATATTGACGAACGATGGACCTAGATGGCAGCATTACCGTAAACATGGTTTTATTTGTTTATCCAGGACAACAACATATCTGATTCTTGTATAAAAATATCAAGCAACAAGCCCTTCTTCTCCCTGTTTGTGTCGTGGAGCTTCCACACCCTCTTGCCCAAAGGGATGACAACTACCGACTGTCGTCGATCAACGTGTTACAATTCTTTCAAATAGATATAATGCTGTCGGCAGTGATATGGTCGGGGAAGTCAGCCCAAGGTGGCTAAGCCGAGGTCTGCATACTTGTTTTCAGTGTCGGTACCCTATCGTTTTTTCTTGAGGGTAGCGACAATTTTGGCGGTTTTTGAGGGTACCCTATCCAAATTTTGTGAGGGTACCGACACTCGGGAGCAAATCGACACAAGGAAGAAGTGGACTACCTCAACGCGCTCGGGAGCAAATCGGAGGTCCCGGGGCCGCAGCCGGATAGCATTTTTCAAAACTATTGATTACTTTTGGCAAGCGGAACAGGACATCTGATGAAAAGCATAGAAGTCGTAGCGGCCATCCTACGCAAGGGAGACCGGATTTTTGCTACCCAGCGGGGATACGGGGATTTCAAAGACTATTGGGAATTCCCCGGCGGCAAGATGGAGGCCGGGGAAACGCCGGAACAGGCGCTCGTCCGAGAAATCCGCGAGGAACTGGATGCGGAGATCCGTATCGACAAAATCCTCTCCACTATCGAATGGGATTATTCCAATTTCCACCTCACGATGCACTGCTACGTCTGCAGCCTCGTTTCAAATGAACTGCACCTGAACGAGCACGAGGCGGCCAGGTGGCTAAACAAAGAAGAAATCCACTCCGTCAACTGGCTCCCGGCGGACGACCAGATCCTCCCCCTCATCGTGAAGGAACTGGCACAAGTATCTTAATTTCAATTTGCAAAAACGGCTTTAAATCGTACCTTTGCGCCAATGAAAAGACTTTGCATCGCCGCATCTCTCCTGCTGGCCCTGGTGTGCGGATCCGCCCGCGCCCAATCCACGACAAATGATTTCGGAACCTGGACCAGCGTACAGTTGGTCAAGTCCTTCGGCGCCCCTTATCTGATGGCGCGTTTCGAACACCGTTCCTATCACAATGTAACCGGCACGGAATGCTGGTTTGCAATGGCCGGCGGTGGCTACAATTTCACGAAATGGCTCAAGGGCGACCTCAGTTATGAGTACTGGCAAATCCCGTCGGCGGGAAAGGTCAGCCAGCACAAGGGCGTCCTCTGTTTTACCGAAACGCTTTCCCGGGAAAACCTGTCCTTTGCGCTGAGGGAGAAGTACGAATTTGCCTGGTGTCCGGAGGCTAACAGCATCAGCAACACCCTGCGCGTCCGGCTCCGCGGGCAATACAAGATTCCCGAAAGCGTTTTTACGCCCTATCTGATGTACGAAATCTTCAGCAGTTTCGACGGCAAGGGCTGGGTGCGTTCCCTGCACTATGCCGGCACGGACATCTCACTGGGAAAAGGAAATTTCCTTGATATCTTCTATATGTACCACCTCTATGGCACCGACGGGCCCAATGGCTCGTGCCATCTCCTGGGTGTAGGCTACACTTTCGTTTTCTAGAAGCTGTTTAGATTTTGTTAACGAAAAGATTTATGAGGAATTTTTGAGCTATTTTCCCTGGCTGATGAAGGAGTGTAGCCGCAGCTACATGACTGAAGAAGACGGGAAAAAGAGCCAAAAAGAACCATAAAGATTGAAGTTGATAAAATTTAAACAGCTTCTTAATCCTCTGTCAGCGAAGTGGAGGCGGGCACCGTTACCGTGCTCTCATAGCAGCTGAACATCTTTTCGACAGCCTTCTTGTCCACCTTTGTGAACAGGCTCACCAGCGGTACGACGACCAGCCCCAGCAGCATCGCCAGCACGCCCGCGTTGATCGGAGAGGTGAAATAGGGGCTGATGAAAACCTTGCCCGTGAAAGTGCAGTACATACAGCCGCACATCACCCCCACGCCGACAATGAAGGAGGCCCAAACCGATGCCGCCGTCGCCCGCTTCCAGTACAGTCCGTAGAGGAAAGGCGCAAGGAAAGCTCCGGCAAGCGCACCCCAGGAAATACCCATCAACTGCGCGATGAAGGTAACGGAACTGCGCGCCTGGATGATCGCAATCACGGACGATACGGCAATGAAGAACAGCACCAGCAGGCGTATGCAGAGCAGTTGGCTGCGGTCGCTGAAATGTTTCTTTCCCAGCGCCGGAGCGATGATGTCCAGGGTCAGGGTAGAGCCGGAGGTCAGCACCAGCGAGGAAAGGGTCGACATCGAAGCGGAAAGGACCAGGATAATCACTACCCCGATCATCAGGTCCGGCAGCGACGAAAGCATAGACGGGACGATGCTGTCGTAAACCGGAGTACCGGCGGCCGTATATTCGATGTTCCCGCCGTACAGACGGCCGAATCCGCCAAGGAAGTAGCAGCCGCCCGCGACGATAATCGCAAAGAAGGTAGAGATGAAGGTGCCCTTGCGGATGGCGGCCTCGCTGCGGATGGCATAGAACTTACCCACCATCTGCGGCAGGCCCCAGGTGCCGAGCGAGGTCAAAAGCACCACGCCAAGCAGATACAGCGGCTGCGGACCGAAGAAGGAGACGAAGGCTCCGTCCAGTCCCGGCGCCGCTTCGGAGGGAATATGGGAAAGGCTTTGCAAAGCAGCGCTGAATCCGCCGTTGCCGCTCAGGACGACGCCAATCACGGCACAGATGCCGCCCAGCATAATCAGGCCCTGGATGAAGTCGTTCACGGCGGTAGCCATATAGCCGCCCACCCATACATAGATACCCGTCAGCACGGCCATCCCCAGCACGCACCAGACGTAATCTACGTTGAAGGCCATACTGAAGAGGCGTGAGAGGCCGTTATAGAGGGAAGCCGTATAGGGAATCAGGAAAATGAAGACGATAACCGAGGCCGCTACCTTCAGGGCGCTGCTGCCGAAGCGTTTGCCGAAGAAATCCGGCATCGTGGCGCTCTCCAGGTGATGGGACATCAGGCGCGTGCGCCGGCCCAGGATCCGCCAGGCCAGCAGCGACCCGATCAGGGCGTTGCCTATGCCGATCCAGGTGGCGGACAAGCCATATTTCCAGCCGAACTGTCCGGCGTAACCCACGAAGATCACGGCCGAGAAATAAGAAGTGCCAAAGGCAAAAGCGGTAAGCCAGGAACCCACGTTCCGGCCACCCAGCACGAATCCCTGCACGTCGGAGGCGGTCTTGCGGCAATAGACGCCCACGCCAGCCATTACGGCAAAGAACAAAACCAGAAGGAGTATCTTTAAAAACATAGTGGCGCAAAAGTACGCAAAATACTGCTATTGCAAAAAAAATTCGTACCTTGCAGTCATTATGAAAACAAGTACTAAAATTTGGATCGCCTTCACCGGCATCCTCCTCGTTGCCCTTGGCATCGTTTGCATTTGCAACCCTCTTGAAACCCTCTTCGCCAGTGCCTGGATCATCGGTATCCTCACGCTGCTCTCCGGAATCTCTACCTTGGTTTTCACGTTCAAGACGCAGATGTTCCTTCCCAACAGCGGCACACGGATGCTCTCTGCCCTGCTACAGATCTTCCTGGGTATTTTCTTCCTGGTCCACAAGGGGGCGCTGACCATTTCGCTTCCGGTCGTCTTCTCCATCTGGGTGATGATCGAAGGCATCATTCTCGCCATCAACTCCTTCGATTTCAAGAAGGTAGGCTTCAAGTTCTGGTGGTGCCTCTGCCTGCTGGGACTCTGCGCCGCCGTGCTCGGCTATATGGGCATCCGCAACCCGATTGCCGCCGGACAGACGCTTTCCACCCTCATCGGACTCGCGGTCATCGCCAGCGGTCTTACCCGCTTCGTCGCCCTGGCCGGTGTCAACAAGTTTGAAAAACTCTTTTAAACGCTGAAAACGATTTCAGAATTCGGGCTGATTGAGCAGATTGCGGCGATGTTTCCTGCGCCGGAGGGCGTACGGGGTATCGGCGATGACTGCGCAGTCATTCCCCGCAGCGACGGAGTGGACACGCTCGTCAGCACGGATTTGCTGACCGAGGGTGTCCATTTCCTTCGTCATCGCATAGAGCCGCGCGAGCTGGGCTGGAAAGCGGCGGCAGTGAATCTCAGCGATATCGCGGCGATGGGCGGAAAGCCCGTGGACACCTTCCTCTCGCTGGCGATCCCAAAGGACTGCGACGAGGGCTTCATCGCGCAGATGATGGAGGGCTATGCCGATGCTTCCCGCCATTACGGCACTCCCCTGCTGGGCGGCGATACCTGCGCCTCCGCGGACGCACTGACGCTCAACGTCACCGTTCTGGGCGAATGCCCGCACGGGAAAGCGCTGCTCCGCTCCGCTGCCCTGCCGGGCGATGCCATATACGTAACGGGAACGCTCGGGGACAGCGCCGCCGGGCTGAAAGCCCTGCTGGAAGCGTTGCCCGAAACGCCGCTGACCCAGGCACTGATCCGGCGCCACTACCATCCCGTTCCCCGCATCGCGGAGGGGCAGCAAATTGCGGCCTGCACGAAGGCCGGAGCGGCGATGGACCTGTCGGACGGGCTGGCATCGGACCTGCGGCACATTCTCAAAGCCTCCGGCTGCGGAGCCAGCATCGACCTGAAAGCCCTGCCCCTTTCGCCCGAACTGCTGGATTTTTGCCGGGAGTACGGAGCGGACCCGCTGGAACTGGCGCTCTGCGGCGGCGAGGACTACGAACTGCTATTCACCCTGCGGCCGGGCTGCGCGCCTCCGCTGCCCTGCAGCTGCATCGGCCGGATCACCTCCGGAAAGCAATTGATTTGGGAAGGCAGCGAGCGGGATTTTAAAGGATTCGAACACTTTTAACGACAATTTTTGTAACTTGCAGAAATTTTCAACACGATGCTGGGATTTTTAAAACAGCCGGCCTATAAGCCGGAACAGACCGGCCCTGAAGCCGACGCCAGGTACAAACGCCTGCGCTTGCAGGTATTTATCGGCGCATTCATCGGCTATGCCGGATTCTACCTTGTCCGCAAGAATTTCTCGATGGCGATTCCCGCGCTCGAACCGCTGGGATTCCACAAGACCGAGTTGGGTGTGGTGCTGTCGATGAACGCCATCGCCTACGCCCTGTCCAAGTTCCTGATGGGCAGCGTGTCCGACCGTTCCAACGCGCGGGTATTCCTGCCCCTGGGACTGATCCTGACGGCCATTTCGATGTGCTTTATGATCGTGCCCATCGAGTGGCTGGGAGCCTCCAACAAGGGAATGGCCATTCTGCTGATGGCCGTGCTCAACTTCCTTGTGGGCTGGTTCAACGGGATGGGCTGGCCTCCCTGCGGACGGGTGATGACGCACTGGTTCTCCGTCAGTGAACGGGGAACGATGATGTCCATCTGGAACTGCGCCCATAACGTGGGCGGCGCCCTCGTGGGCCCGATGGCCACCTACGGTGCCGCGTGGTTCGGCAGCTGGTTCTACGGCGCACAGCACGAGATGTACTTCCTGATAGGCACCTTCGCCTTCCCGGCGGCAACGGCCCTCTTCATCGCCCTGCTGGCCTACATCCTGCTGCGTGACACTCCGCAGAGTTGCGGTCTCCCCTCCGTTGAGAAATGGCGCAACGATTATCCCAAGAACTATTCCGAGAAATCGGAAGAGACGCTGTCCGCCAAGGAAATCTTCTTCCAGCACGTGCTCAACAACAAGTTCCTCTGGTTCATCGCCCTGTCCAACGCCTTCGTCTATATGGTGCGTTACGGCTGCCTGGACTGGGCTCCGACCATCCTGACCGAAAAGGGCATCGACCTCAAGAGCGCCGGCTGGGCCTATTTCGCCTATGAGTTCGCGGCCATCCCCGGCACCCTGCTCTGCGGCTGGCTCTCGGACAAGCTCTTCCACGGGCGCCGGGCGCTCCCGACGATGATCTTCATGGCCCTGGTGGCGGCTTTCATCCTGATGTACTGGGTCTTCATCGACGACCTGACGATGGTCATCATCGCCCTGATCGGCATCGGCTTCTTCATCTACGGTCCCGTTATGCTGATCGGCGTGCAGGCGCTTGACCTGGCCCCGAAGAACGCTGCGGGAACGGCCGCCGGCTTCACCGGCTTCTTCGGCTACTTCTTCGGTACCGCCATCCTGGCGAACATCGTCATCGGTGCGGTATCACAGGCCGTGGGCTGGAACTGGACCTTCGCGCTGCTGCTGGGCGCCTGCGTACTGGCCATCGTCTTTATGGGCTTTACCTATAAAGAAGAGCAGTACCTGGTGCACAAGAAATAATTAGAAATCGAGCGTAAGCGCCGATGAGTCCGCCTCTCCTCCGAGGGGCGGATTTTTTTTGGCGATGCGGATGCGGGCGGGCCCCATCTCGGGGAAGGCTTCGCGCAGCGCAGCGGCAATGCGGCCGGCCACGTGCTCCAGCAAGTTCGAGGGCAGAGCCATCTCGAGCGCAATCACTTGATAGACGGCTGAATAGTCGAGCGTATCTTCAAGCGCATCGGTGTGCATCGCTTTCTCGATGGGATAAGAGCAGGAGAAATCGACGATATAGTCACCGCCGCAGCGGCGCTCGCTTTCCAGGACGCCGTGATACGCCCGGAAGTGTAATCCATTCAGTTCAATTTTGCCTTCCATAATGTGTGGCAAAATTATGAAAAAAATATTTAGAAACTGCGAACAGTTTCGTAACTTTGTAAGTTATGGAAAAAGCGGACGCAAAACAGCGAATCCTGGCCCTGAGGGAACTGCTGCGTGAGAACAGCCGGCGCTACTACGTGGACAATGCGCCCACGATGAGCGACTACGAGTTCGACCAGCGTATGCACGAACTGGAGGACCTGGAAGCCCAGTGGCCCGAATTCGACGACCCCGACTCCCCTACGCACCGCGTGGGCAGCGACATCAGCGGCGAATTCGTCCAGCGGGCCCACCGCTACCCCATGCTTTCCCTGGGCAATACCTACAACATCGGCGAAATCGAAGAATTCGCTGCCCGCGCCGATAAACTCCTGGACCGCAGTTTCACTTATTGCTGCGAACTGAAGTTCGACGGCACGGCGATCTGCCTGAACTACCGCGACGGCCGCCTCTGGCGCGCCCTGACCCGCGGCGACGGCGAAAAGGGCGACGATGTGACCCGCAACGTGCGGATGATTGCGAACATTCCGCATACGCTCAAGGGCGATTATCCGGCGGACCTGGAAATCCGCGGCGAGATCCTGATGCCCTACAGCGCCTTCGAGGAACTGAACGCCGAGCGCGAAGCGGACGGGGATGCACCCTTCGCCAATCCGCGCAACGCCGCCTCCGGTTCGCTCAAACTGACGGACCCGCAGGAAGTGGCGCACCGCGGCCTATGGTGCACGCTTTACCACATCCCCGCGGAGAGCGTGTCCTTCGAGACGCACGACGAGGCCCTGCGCAAAGCGGCCGAATGGGGCCTGCCGGTTTCGAAAGACCGCAGGCTCTGCAGGAATATCGACGAGATCAAGGCCTTCATCGAGCATTGGGACAGCGCCCGCCGCGACCTCCCCTATGCGACGGACGGCATCGTCATCAAGATCAACGAAAGCGACTGCCAGCGGGCCCTGGGCTACACGGCCAAGTCCCCGCGCTGGGCGGTGGCCTATAAGTTCAAGGCGGAGCAGGCCTGCACGCCCGTGCTGAGCATCGATTACCAGGTGGGACGGACGGGTGCGGTGACGCCGGTGGCGAACCTGGAGCCCGTGCTGCTCTCCGGCACCGTCGTCAAACGCGCGACGCTCAACAATCCGGACCAGATGGAATTGCTGGACATCCGCGTGGGCGACAGCGTCTATGTGGAGAAAGGCGGCGAGATCATCCCCAAGATCACGGGGGTGAACCTGGCGCTCCGGCCCGCCGGTGCGGCCAAGCCCGATTTCCCCCAGACCTGCCCGGACTGCGGCACGCCCCTCATCCGCGAGGCGGACGGCGCCAAGCGTTTCTGCCCCAATCAGGACGGCTGTCCGATGCAGATCAAGGGACGACTGCTGCACTTCACGACCCGCAAGGCGATGGACATCCTCGCCGGCGAGGCGACCGTGGAGCAGATTTACGACTGCGGCCTGGCCCGTACCCCCGCCGACCTCTATGACCTGCGCAAGCAGCAACTGGTCTGCCTGGAAGGCTGGCAGGAGCGCTCCGCGCAGCGTTTCCTGGACAGCCTGGACCGTTCGCGCGAGGTACCCTTCGAGCGCGTGCTCTATGCCCTGGGCATCCGCCACGTCGGCGAAACGAAGGCCCGCGCGTTGGCCCGGCATTTCGGCAGCATCGATGCGCTGATGGAAGCGAGCGAGGAGCAGATCCTCGAGATCGAGGACATCGGCGCAGTCATCGCCACCAGCGTCCGCGAATACCTCGGGAAGCCGCAGCATCTCCGCGAAATCGAGCGTCTGCGCGCCCACGGACTGAAATTCAGCGTCAGCGCCGCCGCCGATGCCCTGTCGGATGCGCTGGCGGGAAAGAGCATCGTCATTTCCGGCAATTTCAGCATCTCGCGCGAAGCGATGAAGGAACTGATCGCCGCCCACGGCGGGAAGAACAGTTCGGGCATCAGCGCCAAGACCTCCTTCCTGCTGGCCGGGAGCAAACCGGGACCGGAAAAGCTCAAGAAATGCGAGCAGCTGGGCATCCCCGTCTATGACGAAGATACTTTCCGGGCGATGCTGCCTGCGGACAATACACCCAAAGCCCCTGTAGAAGAACAACTTACCCTATTCTGATATGAGTGCCCGAAAAACGATGAAGGATCTGTTCAGCGACAGGCTGTGGAGCATCGATACCGAAGAGATGTCCGCTGCCTGGCGGCGCTTCGCCCAGTTCATGAAACTGGCGCGGCTGACGGTGACGACCTTTACGGAGAACCGTATGGGCTTCCAGTGCGTGGCGCTCAGTTATTTCGTGGCGCTGGCCATCGTGCCCGTCGTGGCCCTGCTCTTCGCCCTTTCCGGCGGTCTGGGACTGACGGAGCACGTCACCCAGCTGGCCTACTCCATCTTTACCGACCGCCAGGACCTGGTGGATATGGTCATCGAGAAGGCCGGCAACATCATCAACGTGGCCAAGAGCGGGACGGTGGGCCTGATCAGTGCCCTGATGTTCCTCTGGGCCATCCTCTGGCTGATGTTCCAGGTGGAGCGGGTGTTCAACAACGTCTGGGGCATCCTCAAGCCGCCGCGCAAACTCTACACACGCCTGGGCTTTTATGTCCTGGCCCTGTTCCTGACGCCTTTCATCGTCGTGCTCTTCGGCTCCGGCATCGCCTACTACGCCAACATCACGAAATTCATCGGCCTGGACCTTTCCGGGCTGAAGATCCTGCCGAAGCTGATCGGCTGGACGACCTTCTACATCGTATCGGTCTTCACGCTCTCGATGATGTACAAGTGGATTCCGGCGGCGAAGGTGGATTACCGGCTGGCGCTCAGGGCGGCCGCGCTCGCGGGCGTGGTCTTCACCCTTTTCCAGTACCTGTACCTGAATACGCAGGTGTTCGTATCGCGGCTCAATGACGTATATGGCGTGATCGCTGCTTTCCCGCTCTTCCTCATCTACCTGAATTTCAGCTGGCAGATCATCATCTACGGGGCGGAACTGACCTATGCCCTGCATAATGTGGACTTTTACAAAATTCCCGAATGAGTTTCTCCAAATTCACCATAAAGGATAACCGGCAGATCAAGGAGGCGCGTGAGTCTCTGATGACGCTCGTGCGCCGGCGCTGCCCCGATGCCGAGGAACAGGCCACCGTCGAGCGGGCGCTCCGCTTTGTCGGCGAATCCCACAAGAACATCCGCAGAAATACCGGAGAGCCCTACATCATCCATCCCATCGAGGTGGCCAAGATCGTCATTACGGAGATCGGGCTGGGCTACAAGTCCATCTGTGCCGCGCTCCTGCACGACGTGTTCGAGGACACGGGCTACGACATCGAGGATATCCGCAGCCTGTTCGGCGACACCATCGCCGCCCTGGTGGAAGGGATGGTGAAAATCAAGAACGTGCTCGACGACGAGAGCCGCAAGGAATACAAGAGCACGGAGAACCTGCAGGCCGAGAATTTCCGCAAGATCCTCCTGACACTCAGCGACGATGTGCGCGTCATCCTCATCAAGCTCGCCGACCGCCTGCACAGTTGCCGGACGCTGGAGGCGCAGACGCCGCGCAAGCGCGACAAGATCCTCAGCGACATTATGTACATCTTCGTCCCGCTGGCCCACCGCCTGGGTCTGTACGGCATCAAATCGGAGATGGAGAACACCTGGCTGCGCTACCGCCGTCCCGAGCAATGGGCGGACATCTCCGGCCGCATCGAACGCAGTACGGCCATCTGCATGCCCGATATCGAGAATTTCATCGATTCCGTCCGGGAGATGCTGGATGCCGCCGGCATCAAATACACCATCCGCCAGCGGGTCAAGACGCCCTATTCCATCTGGTACAAGATGACCGCGAAGGAGGTCAGTTTCGACGAAATCTTCGACCTGTACGCCACCCGCATCATCTTTACCCCGAAGAAAGGCGCGGAAGAGCACGCGGAAGCCCGCCGCATCTATACCCTGCTGCGCAAGGCCTTCCCCGAGAAGCCGGAACGGCTGCGCAACTGGCTGGACAAGCCCAAGAGCAACGGCTACGAAGCCCTGCACTGCACGCTGCAGACGCAGGGAGGCAACTGGGTGGAAGTGCAGATCCGTTCGCGAAGGATGGACGATATCGCCGAAAGGGGCATCGCCGCGCACTGGGCCTACAAGAAGGAAGGCTTCAGTTCCGAGGAGAATTCCGAGATGGACAAATGGCTCTCGCGCCTGCAGCACATCCTCTCTGCACGCGACTCCGACATCACGACCCTGCTGGATATGATGCACAAGGGCCTGACCTCCCCGGAAGTGGTGCTCTTCACGCAGTCGGGCGAGCAGCGCACGCTGCCCTCGGGCTCGACCGTCCTGGATTTCGCCTACAGCATCCACAGCGACATCGGGAACAAGGCCATCGCCGCAAAGGTCAACGGGCATCTCTGCGACCTGGATACGACGCTCTCATCGGGCGACCGCATCGAGATCATCACCGCCCGCAACGGTGCGCCCCAGCAGCAGTGGCTGGGCTTCCTGCACACCAAGGCGGCCCGGAGCCGGGTTTCGGAGTACCTGCGCAAGGCAAAGAAACTGGTTCCCCTGCTGATCTTCGCCCTGATTTTCCTGCCCATCATCTTCGCGCCCTCCTGCGCGAACACCACGCAGTCCCCTACCGGCGGGCCCAAGGACAGCATTCCGCCCTATATCACGAACATCGTTCCCCTGCCCGGTTCTCTGAACGTTCCCACGGCCAGGACCAAGATCGTCTTCACCTTCAACGAGTTCGTGACCATCAAGGACGCCAAGAGCATCTACCTCTCCCCGCCCCTCTCGAAGCCCGCCAAAGCCCGCATCATGGGCAAGAACCTGGTCGTCACCTTCGAGGAGGACCTGCTGCCCAACACCACCTACACCCTGGACCTGACCGGGGCCCTCGCGGACAATAACGAGGGGAATATGTACCCCGGCTATACCTACGTCTTCTCGACGGGAGAGCGCATCGACTCGCTCTATATCACCGGCATCGTGCAGGAATGTACCACGCTCAAGCCGGTCAAGGGCGCCACGGTGATGCTCTACAAGAACCACGCGGATTCTGCGATTTTCCTGGAAAGGCCCATCGCGTCGGTCCGGACCGACGACTGGGGCTACTTCTCCCTGGCCTATCTGCAGGACACGCTCTACCGCCTGTACGCCATCAAGGACGATGCCTCGGATAATATCTACGACCCGCAGGCGGACCTGATCGCGTTCTACGATTCCCTGGTCCAGCCGGTGCTGAAGGTCAACGACACCGTCCCGGAACTGATGAAGTATGAGATGAAGGACACGGCGGCCTGCCTGGCGCGAAAGACGCGCTACACCCTGAACCTCTTCCGGGAAAGGCCGACCAAGCAGTATATCGTCAACAAGGTCCGGGTGAAGGACCGCTCTTCCTATATTACCTTTATGGCGCCCGGCGCCTGGATCGATTCGCTCTGGATCAAGGGCTACCCGGACAAGCGCGTCATCACCCAGTTCAACATCCAGCAGGACAGCCTGGAAATCTGGGTCAACGATCCCCGTCCCGTGCCGGATACCCTGCACCTCTATGTCAATTACCGGAAGACCGATACCACCGGCGCCCTGAAGCCCCATCTGGAGCACGTCAAGCTCTATCGCGAGGGGATGAAGCGGAAGGCGGTGGGCTTCAATGCCCGCAAGGAAATCAAGCACGAGGATACCATCTGCGTCTTCAAACTGGACGTCAAGGGTGAGACGGTGGAGCAGAAAGGCTTCGACCTGGAATTCCAGGAGCCCATCATCTACGAGAACTTCGACAAACTGGACTTCATCATGGTCAATCCCAAGCAGAAGATGAGCAAGGGGAAGTTCGATGTAGAGAAGGACAGCCTCAATCTCCGGCACTTCACCATCCGTCCCCGGGAGAAACTGCTCAACGGCTGGGAATACCGGCTGAAACTGCCGCACCGTGCCTTCCAGGACATCAACGGCTTCTTCTCCGACAGTACGGAAGTGAAGGTCACCCTGCCCACGGACGAAAATCTTTCCTCGCTGGAACTGGTGCTCAGCGACGTGCCGGGCAAAGTGCTGGTGGACCTGCTGAACGAAGCCCGCAAGGAGGTGCTGCGTTCCTATGTGATCGACGGTCCCTGTACCCTGCAATTCCCCTACCTGCGGAAGGGCAAATACTGCATCCGCTTCACGGAGGACCTCAACCGCAATTCCATTGTCGATACCGGCTCGCTGCTGGAGCATCGGCAGCCGGAAAAGGTGCGCTTCCTGAAAATCAACGGCGACATCTTCCTCGACCTGCCCGAAAAGACGGAACTGAGCCAGAAAGCCTCCGTCAGCGAAATCTTTAAAGACTGATGAAAAGGAAACTCCTCATAGCCGCCATCCTCCTGCTTCCCGGACTCTGCTCCGCACGAAGCCGGCAGGCGGATACCGTACAATACAGCGCGGAATACCTAGATACGGTCCAGGTCCGGAAAGGGACGATCATCAACGACTATACCACCCTCGGCTTCAACGCGGGCGTGACCTTTTCGCGGATGCTTTTCAATCCCGTCAAGGACCACGATTTCGTCTTTGCGCCGCAATATTACTCCTTCTACTATACCCGGCATTGCAAGATGTTCGGCTACCTCCCCTACTTTGCCCTGAAAATCGGCGTGGAGTACGGCCACAACGGCTTCGAGTTCAAGACGAACAAGAGCACCGGCCTCATCTACCACGACAACGGCATCACCAAGTGCGATATGACGATGATCTCCGTCCCGGCGATGGCGGAAATCCACGTGGACATCGATCCCATCAAGGTTTTCGCCGATGTCGGCGCCTACGGCGGCTATCGCCTCACCATCAACCGCAGCTGGCCCGCCAGCCAGGACAAGTACATCGACGAGAAATACCATACCTCCTTCCGGGACTACGAACGCCGCTGGGACTACGGTCTGCACGGCGGCGCCGGCATCGCTTTCGTCTTCAGCCCGGTGGAAATCCACCTCGGCGCGATGGTCCGCTGGAGTTGGAGCGACCTCTATGCCCCGGATTACCTGGACGAGACCTATCACCCCTATCCCCGGAACACCTATTACTACCGCTTTGCCTCACCGCTGGACATCATGGTCTACGCCGGCGTGCACTTCCACCTGACCAAACGCAAGGGGAAGACCGTCAAGATGCTCAAGCGCGAGGCCTACGATATCGTTTATCCCAAGCCGACTGAAGATGAACCCAAGGTACCTCAATTGCCGAATCGGTAAGGAACTGCTGATCGGCCCCGGCGAGCCGCTGGTCATCCAGACGATGTGCAACACCCACACCTCCGATGTGGAAGCGACGCTCGCGCAATGCCTTGAACTGGCCGCCGCGGGAGCGCAGCTGATCCGGATCACCGTCCCCGGGCTCCAGGACATTCCCGCCCTGCGCGAAATCCACAGCCGCCTGCGTGCGGAAGACTGCCGGGTACCGCTCGTCGCCGATATCCACTTCTCGTCGGCAACGGCCTTCGAAGCGGCGAAGATCGTCGAGAAAGTGCGCATCAACCCCGGGAACTTCCATCCGGACCACGAGATGGCGCGCCGCGAATTCGCCCGCTTCCTTGCGCTCTGCCGCGAACGGGGCACCGCCGTGCGCGTGGGCCTGAACCACGGCTCGCTGGGCAAGTACATCACCGACCTCTACGGCAATACGCCCGAGGCGATGGCGCTTGCGGCGATGGAATGGCTGGAGATGTGCATCGAAGCGGAGTTCTTCAACGTGGTTGTCTCGCTCAAGGCCAGCAACACCGTGGTGATGGTGCAGGCCTACCGCGAACTGATGCGGCGGATGCAGGAACGCGGCTATGTCTTTCCCCTGCACCTGGGCGTCACGGAAGCGGGGAACGGCGAATCGGGCCGCATCAAGTCCTGCATCGGCATCGCCAGCCTGCTGCGCGAAGGCATCGGCAATACCTTGCGCGTATCGCTGACGGAACCGCCCGCAGCGGAACTGCCCGTCGCCGCCTATCTGGCCGCCCGTTACAGCCATAGGCCGATGCCGGAACTTTCCGAAGCGGAAAGGCGGATGCTCGACGCCGCCTGCGAGTGGGGGCCGGTGCTGCTGAACCGCGAAATCGACGAAATTCCCGCTTCCGCGGGGCTGGATGCCCATCTGACGGATGAAATCATGCAGGCGGCAAGGCGCCGCTTCTACCGTCCCGAATACATCGCCTGCCCGGGCTGCGGCCGCACGATGTACGATTTGCAGGGCAGTTTCGAGCAGGTCAAGGCGCGCACCTCCCACCTCAAGGGGATGGTCATCGCCGTGATGGGCTGCATCGTCAACGGTCCCGGCGAGATGGCGGATGCCGACTGGGGCTATGTGGGAGAAGGCGGCGGCAAGGTGTCCATCTACCGCAAGGGCGAACCCGTCCTGCGGCACGTTCCCGACAGCGAGGCGATCGACCGCCTGCTGGAACTCATTGAAAAGGAAGGGGCCTAGCCTTTCTTGACCGGGTCGCAGGTCAGCCCTACCCCCAGTTTCCTGAAGATTTTCTGATCCACCTCGCTGAGCATGACGGTGGAATGCACCTGGCAGCCCGCCAGTTCCGGCAGTTTGTCCAGGGCACGCCGGCAGTTCTCATCCTCGTGGCTGAGCATGGAAAGCGCGACCAGCACTTCGTCCGTATGCAGACGCGGATTGTGGCCGTGCAGGTACTGTACCTTGGTTTTCTGGATGGGCTCGATCATCTTCTCCGGGATGAGTTTGACCTTGTGGTCGATGCCCGCGAGGTACTTGGTGGCGTTCAGGATCAACGCCGCGCTCGGGCCGAGCAGCGCGCTGGTTTCCGCGGAAAGCAGCGTGCCGTCCGCCAACTCGATGGCGGACGAAGGAACGCCGGAGCGTTCCTTCCGCTCTCGCGCGGCGACCGTCGTCCGGCGCCAGCTGGTATCGATGCCCGCCCGCTTCATCAGCAGGGAGATCTTATTGACCTCGGCGTCGTTGCAGTCGCCTTCGGCCAGTTTGTTGAGGGCCGTATAGTAGCGGCGGATGATCTCGTCCTTCGCCGCCTTGGCGCAGACCTCATCGTCACAGATGCAGTTGCCCACCATATTCACGCCCATATCCGTAGGCGACTTGTAGGGGCTCTCTCCGTAGATGCCCTCGAAGAGCGCGTTCAGGACGGGGAAGATCTCGATGTCGCGGTTGTAATTCACCGCGGTCTTGCCATAGGCTTCCAGATGGAAGGGATCTATCATATTGACATCGTCCAGGTCGGCCGTGGCCGCCTCGTAGGCGATGTTGACGGGATGCATCAGGGGCATGTTCCAGACCGGGAAGGTCTCGAACTTCGCATAACCCGCCTTGACGCCCCGCTTCTGCTCCTGGTAGAGCTGGCTCAGGCAGACGGCCATCTTGCCGCTACCGGGACCGGGGGCCGTCACCACCACCAGCGGACGGGTCGTCTCCACGTAATCGTTCTTGCCGAAGCCTTCGTCGGAATCGATTAGGGCGACATTGTGCGGATAGCCTTCGATGGTATGGTGATAGTAGGTACGGATGCCCATGCGCTCCAGTTTCTGGCGGTAGGCATCGGCACTGGACTGCCCGTTATAGTGGGTAATGACGACGGAACCGACCAGGAAACCCCGCTTGACGAATTCTTCGCGCAGGCGGAGGACGTCCATATCGTAGGTGATGCCCAGGTCGCCCCGGATCTTGTTCTTTTCGATATCGACGGCACTGATCACGATGACGATTTCCACGCAGTCCTCCAACTGGGTGAGCATCTTGAGCTTACTGTCCGGCTGGAAGCCCGGCAGCACGCGGCTGGCGTGAAAATCATCGAAGAGTTTGCCGCCGAACTCCATGTACAATTTGTCCCCGAACTGGGCAATCCGCTCACGGATGTGCTCCGACTGGATGCGCAGGTACTTGTCGTTGTCAAAACCGATTCTCATATACTACTAATTAATCTACATACAAAAGCAGGCCTTTCAGGTACTCCCCTTCCGGATGATAGATGTTCACCGGATGGTCGGCCCCCTGGCAGAGGCGGTCGAGGATGCGCACGCGGCGGCCGGTCTGCGCGGCCGCGGAGAACACGGTCAGGGCAAAGGTCTCCTTGTCCACCACCTGCGAACAGCTGAAGGTGAAGATCAGGCCACCCGGTGCCACCTTGGCGATGGCCGCGGCATTGAGGCGCTGATAGGCGCGCAGGCCGTTTTTCAGGGCGCCCCGGTGCTTGGCGAATGCCGGCGGATCGACGATCATCAGCTCGTATTCCCCTTCGCCCACCGCCGCAAGGAAGTCCAGCGCATCGCCGGTCACGTTCCGCACGGCCTCAGGGGAGGCTCCGTTCAGTTTGAGGTTCTGCTCCGTCAGCGCCATCGCGCGCGCCGAAGAATCGACGCTCGTAACGCTGAGCGCTCCGCCCGCGAGGGCATAAACCGAAAAACCGCCGGTATAGCAGAAGAGGTTGAGGACGCGCCTTCCGGCCGCCAGTTTTCCGACGAGCGCCCGGTTGTCCCGCTGATCGAGGAAGAAGCCGGTTTTCTGCCCTTCCTCCCAGTTCACCAGGAAGCAGTGGCCGTTTTCCAGCACTTCCAGCGACGAGGCCTCGAAGCCCGGCGCCTTGTAGAGATAGCCGTCCACCAGTTCCAGGCCGGCCTTGAAGGGCGCCGTATGCTCGCTTTTATTATAAACCGCTTTCAGTTCGTCTCCGAAGATTTCCTGCAGCGCGGCGCTGATGTTCTTCGCCGCCCGGAACATACCGGCACTGTGCGCCTGCATCACGCAGACGCCATCGTACCAGTCGATGATCAGGCCGGGAAGGCCGTCGCCTTCTCCGTGCACCAGGCGGAAGGCGTTGGTGTCGCCGGCAAAGAGACCGAGGGAACGGCGGACCGCCACGGCCGCCGAGAGGGTTTCCGTCCAGAAGGAAGGGTCGTGGGGATTGGCCAGGAACGAAAGGATCCTGACGGTGATGGAGCCGATCTGATAGTGCCCGGAGGCCAGGTAATGCCCGTCCGCGGCATAGACATCCACAATGTCCCCTTCGGCGGGGTGACCGACTATCTGAGCGACTGCACCGGAGAACACCCAGGGGTGAAAACGCATCAGAGACTCTTCCCTGCCTTTTTTGAGATAAATCTTCGTCATTGTCCTACGACTTCCAGATTATGTACGCCCAGCGGTGATTTCGGCGTGTCCAGCAGTTTTCTATACATCTCCAGACAGACCCAGGCATCCGTAGCCGAATACATCTTCTGGGCGGGGGTGAGCGTCTCCGCCTCCCAGTTGCTGAGCTGCTGTGCCTTGGACACCTTGAGCCCCAGGATATTGGCGGCCAGTTTCTTCACGCTCTTGTCCTTGATGCCCCATTCCCAGGCAATCATCTGCAGGTCCACGTAACCGTGGGGGTCAAAGCGGGAGAAGCGCTGGAGCCCGCGCACGTCGTCCCGCACCGCAGCCCCGATCTTCAGGATTTCGCGCGAGGACATGATCTTGCAGAGCCCCTTGGGCATACCGATCTTCTGGGTCCGGAAAAGGAAAGCGTGGTCCGGTCCGGAGAGTTGGAGCAGCGCCACGCCGTGGTTGCGCTGACCCGGCGAAAAGACGGGTCTGGACTCGGTATCGAAGCCAATCAGGGGCTGTTCTTTCAGATAGGCAATCGCGCGGTTGAGTTCCCGGCCTTCCCGATCTATCGTGTGAATCTCTCCGGGGAAGGAGCACAGGGGCATAGCCTCTATCTCTTCTGCAGCGACGCTAATCTTGAACATAGAAGGAGCGGGTCTTTTCGGGAGCGGACTCAATGGCCTGAACCGTCAGCGGAGCCGCATAACGGTCGGAATAAGGAATCAGCGAAGGCGTAGTCAGGAACGCCTCGGCACGGGGATGGGCGATGCGGAAGGAGAAAAGTCCCCGCTCGCGCATCAGGGCATAGCATTGGCGCAGGACGCAGTCATCCGGCACCAGGATTTTCAGATCGTCGGCGATGGAACCGCGATATTGCAGCGATTCCGGGTTCATCACGGAGAGGAGCGCGTCCACCCGTTCATACAAGGCATCGACATCCTGTCCCGGCTCGTCCACGATCAGATAATTCAGTTTACCGCGTACGCCGGAGGCGATGTAATCGTCAAAGAAGCCCGTCAGCAGGTCGCTGGAATCCCGGGGAGCAAGCACGGTGCAGGCAGAAGCATTGAGCCCTTTCTGGTGACAGCGATAGGAGAAGAGCGAAGAATAGATGCCGGAGGAGAGGTTGGCTCGGTCCGTCAGGACGCCCAGGTTGAAGTCTCCGTCCACCTGCCCGAAGATTTCATCCAGCATGCACTGCAGAGGAGAGAGCACCGGTATCCGGCAGCCCATCTGCTGGAAAAGGGTATCTACGTCGAACTGTCCGTAAGCGGCCATGCAGGAGGAGGCCAGGATCAGCACCTTCGCAGGCGCTTTCCGCATTCCGCCTTCCAGGTCATAGGGACTCAGGTAACAGGTGGTATCCAGGGCGGCGAGCACATCCCGCACGCAGAGTTCCCGCAGAAGGGTACCGTCATCCTGCGCAAGAAGGGCGGCATAGGGCGCGCCCGTCTCATCCAGGATTCCGGAGAAGCACTCCCCCGAGAAATCCGGCAGACCGTCCGGAATTGCACGGCTGGAGGCATTGTCAAAACGGTCCGCACAAAGGAAAGCGTCGGTCAGGGCCACCACTTCCCTCGGTTCGCCGATGATAAAAACTGAACCCTCCTTCGCGGAGGGCAGCTGTCCCTTGAGGAGACGGTGGGAGGGATTTTCCTTATCCGCGACAATCTCACGTACAATGGGGACGGCGGGACGCGGGGTGGCAACATGCACCTTGCAGGAACAAAGTGCCGCTGCAACAGCCACCAGGGAAAGTATGCTTAGTCTTCTCATTACTGCAAGGTATGAATCATACAAAGATAGCGAAAAGCCGAAAAAAATCAAAAATTATTATCTTTGCACCCCTATGAACGGATTTTGGACGATATTGATGCTCGTTTTTTCGAACATCTTCATGACTTTCGCCTGGTATGGGCATCTGAAGCTCAACGAAATGAAGATCTCCGACAGCTGGCCCCTCATTGGCGTCATCCTCTTCTCCTGGGGCATCGCTTTCTTCGAATACTGCCTGACGGTTCCGGCCAACCGCATCGGTTTCAACGAGAACGGCGGTCCGTTCAACCTTATGCAACTGAAGGTCATCCAGGAGGTCATTTCGCTGATGGTGTTCACCATTGTCGTTTCCTTCGTTTTCAAGGGGCAGCCCATCCAGTGGAACCACATCGCCGCTTTCGCCTGCATCATCCTCGCCGTCTTCTTCGTCTTTCTCAAGTAGAGGGCGGAACGCTTGCAACATTTCCAAGAATTTGTTTACTTTGTCATATGAAAAAACTACTTCTTACTGCGCTGATGCTGATCGCAGCGTTCAGCGGCATTTATGCACAGGAACCGGTTCAGGAGCCTGCGGAGGGACCGGTGCAACTACTCACGGAGGAACCGAAGAACTCCACTGATAAATTCGCAGACAAAATCCTCTACGGAAAGCCCAAGAGCTGGTTTGCAAAACACTTCTTCATCGGCGCCAAATTCGGCGTTTTCAACGACTGGAAGCAGGGAGGGAGCACGAATTTCTCCTATATCATCCGCCCCTCCTTCGGTTATTATATCAATGACCGCTGGGCCGTCGGCTTGAAGTTGAACTTCATCGACAGCCGCCTGAATCAGGGGGAAAACGGCTCCGTCTCCGTCTTCGACAACCTCAATTACACCATCGCCGGCCTGCTGATGGGCAAAGGCTTGAACAACAACTTCCTGTCCTGGGAAGTCAAGGAGTTCGTGCGCTACCGGGCGACCAAACTCTTCTGGGACAGGCTTAACCTGTGGATTGAGGTCAATGCCTATCAGGGTATGCGCTTCCCCCGGCTCTCGGACGGAAAACTGGACAAGTCCGGGAAGAAATTCATCTACGGCGCCGCCATCTATCCGGCCATCACCTGCAACATCACGGAAAAGTGGATGCTCTATACTTCTTTTGAACTGCTTTCCCTCTCCTACGACGGCGCCGAGAAAATCGACCTGTATTCGACAGACGCCAAAGATATGACGCAGCGTCAGGGGAACTTCACCTTCCAGGCCAATCCGCTGTACGCCATCGCCAAGGCGGTCGTCAACATCAGCATCATCAAGAGCTTCTAAGCGCAGTTCCCCATGGGTAAGAAAGTCAGCATCAAGCAGATTGCCGAGATGGCCGGGGTTTCCGCCGGCACGGTTGACCGGATTATCCATAATCGGGGAAAAGTGTCTGAACGGAATATGGAGGCGGTGGAGCGTGTCCTCAAGGAGGTCGGCTACCGCTCCAATATCCATAATTCGGCAGTCGGCTATTTCCGGCAACTGAAGGTGGCGGTCACCATGCCCCAGACCAGCTGGGGCGACTACTGGTGGCTGATCGATTCCGGCATACGGCACGCCATCGACGAATACAACGACGTCAGTATCGAACTGGAGCTGTTCTACTACAACCAGTTCAACATCGACTCCTACCGCGAGGCTTATCGCAAGATCCTGGCGGCCCGTCCGGATGCCGTCATTATCGGTCCCTCGTTCACCGAGGAAACCCGCGAACTCTGCCGGGAACTGGACAATATGCATACGCCCTACGTGATGGTGGATTCCGTGGTGACGGGGACCCGTCCCCTGACCTACCTGTGCGCGGACGCCCACGCCGCCGGACGCATCCAGGCGGAAATCCTGAACCAGATCACCCCTCCCGGAAAGGCCATCGCCCTGTTCGAGGCGGTGCCGGTCAACAATCGGGAACCGGTGAACACCGGCAAGCGCAAACAGGGCTGGGTAGAGTATTTTTCCCAGCAGGCCAGTCCCCGTGCGCTGATTTCCAGCACCTACTCGGTGCTCGAGAAGAACGAAGCGCATTTTGCGGCATTCTTCGAAGCGCATCCCGACATCGGCGGTATCGCCGTCCAGAATTCGCGTGCCTATATGGCGGCAGAAATGCTCAAAAAGCTGAATATCGAGAATATCGCTATCGTCGGCTTCGACCTTACGGAACGCAATGCAAGCTGCCTGCGCAACCGGGAAATCAGTGCGCTGATCTGCCAGAATCCCGAACTGCAGGGCTATCAGGCGGTCATCGCCATCCTCGAATATATGCTCTACAAGCGTCCCGGCATCCGGAAGGTGAGCTACAGTCCCATCGATATCGTACTGGCGGAGAATCTGCCTTACTACAGCGCTACTTTCGGCAGCGGCAACAATATCTTCCCCGTCGCCTGATGAACACGAACTGGTATATCATCGCCAACGCCCGTGCCGGCTCAAGCCAGACTTTCGGCTTGTGGGAAAAGGCACAGAAGGAGTTGGACGCATATGGCGTGGGCTATACGCTCGTGCGCACGGAGCATCGGGGACATGCGCGGGAACTCGCCCGCGATGCGGCCGCCGCCGGCTGGCGCAAACTGCTTGCGGTCGGGGGTGACGGCAGTATCCACGAAGTGATGGGCGGCGTGCTGGACTGGTGCGCCGACAACGGCGGGGATCCCGCCGAATTCACGCTCGGCGTGGCTCCCATCGGCTCCGGCAACGACTGGATCAAGTCTTTCGGCATTTCCAATGACGCCATGAAGATCATTCCGCTGATGGCGGAGGGCCGCAGCGGAAAGGAAGATGTCTTCCATCTGCAATTCGGAGACGGCCGGCGGGCCTGGATGGCCAACGGCGCGGGAACGGGCTTCGATGCCCACGTCTGCCAGCGGGTGAATCACCAGAAGGAAAGGGGTCTCCGCAGCAAGATGATTTACCTGGATGCGCTGCGCTATACCATCTTCCATATCAAGCCTATCCGCGTCCGCGTCACCGGAGACGGCAAAGAATATTTCTGCGGAGAATGCTATTCGATTGCCCTGGGCAACGGAAAATACAGCGGCGGCGGCATGCGCCAGGTCCCGCTTGCGGAGCCCGATGACGGCTTATTGGATGTACTGGTCGTCCCTAAGGCCAGGCTCGCACGCCTGGTCCCGGAAATCCCCCGCCTCTTCGCCGGCACGGTGCATCAATCGGCCCTGACCATCAGTTTCCGTTGCAGGGAACTCAGCATAGAACCCCTGGACGATGCCTCCAGAGACATCGTGGAAGTGGACGGAGAGATCGAGGGTCAGTTGCCCCTTAGCGTGAGACTGGACGGAAGAAAGCTGAATGTCTTGTCAGCCAAAGCGCCAGTTTCCCGATAATCAGGGCGAAGAACGCACCGGCAAGGAAGCCGACCAGCACATCGCCCAGAAAATGCTTCCCTACAAATACGCGGCTGATGCCGACGAGGAAGGCCCAGATATATATCCATATAAGATAGGGCTTGCAGCGGCTGCCGTCGCAGCGGAAGGCCATGGAGGAACCGATGGCGAAGGCCAGCGTATTCGCCGCGTGGGAGGAGTAGAAACCGTAGCGTCCACCGCCTTCCAGCACCCAGAGCCCCTGTTCCAGCATATACGGGTCCTTGCAGGGCCGCAGGCGGGCCACCAGGTCCTTGATGAAGTTGGAGCCCTGATCGCAACAGACGATCATCAGCACGATGGACACGATCCACAGCAGGCCGCAACGCCATCCCAGACGGCGGAAGAGGAAGAAGGCCACCACCGCATACATCACGAACCAGATTTCGCGGTTGGAGAACAGCAGCCAGAGATAATCCGTCGCCGTGCAGTGGAGGGAATTGATGGCCAGGGTCAGTTCCCGGTCCAGAGAATGAAGTTGCCAGATCCAGTTCATGCTTGTAATGCTTTCCAGAGTTCGTCTTTAAGGCGGTCGATGCCTTCGCCGCTGATGGAGGAGATAAAGAGATGCGGGACCCCGCGCGGCAGGTGCGGAGCGATTTCCCGCTCGATCTGCGCATCGATACAGTCGCATTTGGTCACCGCAAGGATGCGCTGCTTGGTCAGCAGTTCGGGGTTGTATTGCTTGAGTTCGGCCAGCAGGGTCTTATAGGCTGCGGCGATGTCTTCCTCCTCTACGCTGACGAGGAAAAGCAGCACCGAATTGCGCTCGATATGCCTCAGGAAGCGGATGCCGATGCCCTTGCCTTCGTGCGCGCCCTCGATGATGCCGGGGATATCCGCCATCACGAAGGAACGGCCGTCACGGTAATTCACTATACCCAGATTGGGTTCGAGCGTCGTGAAGGCATAATCGGCGATCTTGGGCTTGGCCGCCGTCATCACGGAGAGCAGCGTGGACTTGCCCGCGTTCGGAAAGCCCACGAGCCCCACATCGGCCAGGAGCTTGAGTTCCAGGATGAACCAGCCTTCCTCCCCTTCCTCGCCGGGCTGGGCATAGCGCGGCGTCTGGTTGGTGGCGCTCTTGAAATTATCGTTGCCCAGGCCCCCGCGGCCGCCCTTGCAGAGGATGCGCTGCTCTCCCGCTTCGGTCAGTTCGAAGAGCATTTCGCCGGTCTCCCCGTCCTTCACGACCGTGCCTGCAGGTACGTCCAGGATGATATCGGCGCCGTTCTTGCCCTTGCGCAGCGCCGACGAGCCGGGAGCTCCGTCCTCGGCCTTGATGTGCTTGCGGTACTTCAGGTGGATCAGGGTCCAGAACTGCGGATCGACCCGCAGGATGATGTGCCCCCCGCGGCCGCCGTCTCCCCCGTCGGGACCTCCCTTCGGGATGTACTTCGCGCGATGCAGGTGCATCGACCCGGCGCCTCCGTGCCCGGAAGCGCAATAAATCTTGACGTAGTCTATGAAGTTGGAATCGGCCATATCTAGGATGCGGAATGATACTCACAAAGGGCGTCGACTGGCTGGCGGACGAAGCGGGAAACGCGGATGCCGGCAGCGGCGAGCAGCGGAGTGAGGATGTCGCGGCAGGCCCATCCGAAGCCGCCGGCGATGCCGACGGGATACGCGGCGCAGTCGTAATGCCGCAGCGCGCGGTCGATGAAAGCCTGGAAATTCCCGTCCACGAGCCCCTTGACATAGGAATCTTCGTAATGGGAAAGCAGGAACGGAGCGATGCTCCCGAGGTAGCCGGAAGGGGCGCCGCTGCGGTAGACCGCTTCGACGATAGCGGCATAACTGCCATCAAACTGACGCCTGAAATCTTCGGCCACCGCCTCCGGAACGATACCCTTGATAAAATCGGCAAGGAACAGCCGTCCCAGCGCGGCGCCGCTCCCTTCGTCGCCGAGGATGAAGCCTCCGGAATACACCTTGCGGTGCACCGCGGTCCCGTCATAGAAGCAGGTATTGGAGCCCGTGCCCAGGATGGCGGCGATGCCGCACTGACGGCCGCAGACCGCTCGGGCCGCGCCCATCAGGTCGTCCTGGATATCCACTTCCCCCACCTGCACCCGGCTGCGGATGAAGGCTTCCAGATCGGTCCGTATGGCATCGGTAACGACCCCTGCGGTATAGAGATAAACGCCGTCCAGGGGCCCCTCAATCTCGGAAAAGCCCTGCGCAAGCACCTCTTTCACGCGCTCGGGCGGCATCGACGAGACATTCATCCCGCCCCGGAGCACCTGCGTCGCAGGCTCCCCGCTGCGGAGCAGCCGCCAGTCGCTTTTGGTGGCGCCGCTTTCAATCAGCATACGGTCCTTCATGCAAGCAAAGTTAGGGAATTTTGGCGAATCCCCTATAAAAAACTATCTTTGTCCCCTCAAACTAAATATTTATGCCCCAGATTTCCAATACCGCCCGGATCATGCCGGAATCGGCTATCCGCAAACTCACCCCTTACGCCGACCAGGCGAAGGCGGACGGCGTGCACGTCTATCACCTGAACATCGGTGCACCGGACATCAAATCGCCGGAAAGTGCCGTGCAGGCGGTCAAGGATTTCGAATTCGACCATCTTCCCTACTCGAATTCCGCGGGCACCTTCGCCCTGCGGAGGGCGCTGGTGGAGAAGTACTACCAGCCCATCGGCATCGACATCACCGTCAACGACATCCTGGCGACGGTGGCGGGCTCCGAAGCGCTGACCATGGTCTTCCAGGCAGCCTGCGACCCGGGCGACGAAGTGCTCGTGATGGAGCCCTTCTACTGCAACTACAACACCTTCACGATGATGAACCGGGTGGAAATGGTTGCGGTGCACACCGATATCAAAGACGGCTTCAAGGTCCCGCCGATGGAAGCGTTCGAAGCGGCCATCACCCCGCGGACCAAGGCCATCCTGCTCTGCAATCCGGGCAACCCCACTGGCACGCTCTACAGCAAGAAGGAAATGCTCGCCATCGGGGAACTCTGCCGCAAGCACGACCTCTTCCTCGTTTCCGACGAGGCTTACCGCGAGTTCTGCTACACCGGGGAACCCTATTTCTCGGCGATGCAGATTCCCAACCTGCGGGACAATATCATCCTCGTAGATTCCGCTTCAAAGCGATACAACCTCTGCGGCGCGCGCGTCGGCTGCATCATTTCCTACAACCGCGACGTGCTGGGGCTGATTACCAAGCTCGCTCAGGCGCGTCTCTGCCCTCCGGTACTCGGCCAGACGGCGCTCTACGGAGCCCTCGACGCTCCGGCCTCCTATTACGAGGATGTGCGCAAGGAGTACATCGCCCGGCGCGACTATACTGTCAAGGCCCTCAATGACATTCCCGGTGTCTTTTCGCCGATGCCGATGGGGGCATTCTACACCGTCGCCGAGTTGCCGGTGCACAATGCCGAGAACTTTGCCAAATGGCTGCTGACGGATTTCCGACTGGACGGGGCGACGACGATGATTACCCCCGCCGCACCCTTCTACAAGACCAAGGGCGAGGGCACGAACCAGGTCCGAATCGCCTATGTCCTGGAAGTTCCGGCACTGAAGAAGGCCATCCGCATTATCCGGGAAGGGCTGGAAATCTATCGGAAGTTAGAATAAGCCCGTTGCCGCAGTCCCTTCGACCCAGTTTACGGAACTTCCAGTTCCTTCACAATCGTCTCTTTTGAACCGTCCGCGTAGGTAAGGACGGCTTTGACGGTATGACGTCCCGAGGTCAGCGCAGGGGTCTCCTGCTCGAAAGGAACGCCGTCCAGGTACCATTGCAATTTCAGATAGGGCCGCTGCCCATAGACGACTTCGGGCTGCCAGCGCTGTCCTTCGATGTATTGCGCTTCTTCGGAAATGAAGTAGACGTCCGGACCGGCGGAAAGGAAGCCCACCGTACCGTCGTCCAGGCTGTAAGACATCGGCAGCCACTCCTGACCGACACGGTAAAAAACCCTCAGCACGTCGCCCAGGGCAGGCTCCAGCGTAATCCGGCAGGTGTAATCCTGAACGATGGTGCCGTAGTTCGGCTCCAGGGTCATAATGCCGAGCGGATCCCCCACGAATTCGCGGAGCGTACCCGTCCTGTCCACCAGTCCGATGCGCAGGGCACCGTCCTGATAGTCCGTCAGTCCCCTATTGGTGCAAAGGCCGAAATCCAGCGTGAAGGGTGTGCCCTTTCCGATGCTTCCTGAACTCAGCCGCATCCCTTCATAATCGCCGGAGCGACGCAGGCACAAGAGGGTTCTCGGGCGGCTGCTGCCGTTCTTGTCGGGCACGAGGTCGAAGGCGGCCGCATGCTGGTAATAATAGCCGTATTCGGCTTCCTTGGACGGATCCCCGCTGTAAGGGAAGAAGCAGTCGACACTGAAATATCCGTTGCACTCGCCCTTCCAGCCCCAGTTCACGTGCAGGCGCGAAGAATCGTCATAACCGTCCACGACAAAGGCGTGCCCGTTATTGGAAGAGTAGGCGGAATAGAGGACGGGGTGATCCGCATCGATTTCCGCCTTCAGGCGGTCGAACCACGCAGCGGTGGAATAGTATGCGCGCTGCTCCATCAGGCCTGCAAGCGAATAGGAGAAATAAGCGGCCATCATTCCCGGCGCATCGCTGGGGAAAGCGCTGGTCCCGCCCGCATTGAAGGACGACTGTACGGCCACGCCGCAGTCATAGACCAGCTTTGCCACGCTGCGGTTATCCTCCGGAACGTGGTTCAGGGGCATATCGCTCCATTTGTAGTTGTCGCCCAGCGCGTGTCCGCTCTGGGTACGCGTATTCCCCTTGGCTGTCATATAGGTATAGGCCGGCAGTATGCCGGAGCCCGCCTTCGGCCAGCCATAGTGGCGCATGATGATGGCCATGGAAACGGCCACGCAGCCGGCGATTGATTTTTCTCCGTCCACCGTCGGGGCGTAGTAGTTGAAGGGACTTCCCTGCCCCCAGGTCGCGGTATTGATCAAGTGCGTTCCGGCACCCGCGCGGCTGAGCACGGAGGGAGCGTCCCAGACGGCCAGGAGGCGGCTGTCAGGGGTTTTTCCTGCCGATACTACCTGACGGATCACGCGGCTCGTCGCATCGGCCCAGGCCCGCAGGTTATCCGGCGCATCGCGCAGCGTAAAGCGGCCGCCGTACGAATAGGCCAGGACGGGAAGGGCACAGTCATCCGCGGAAATAATGATGAATCCCCCGCCCTTGCGGTTGAATACATGCAGGCCCTCGGGAGCCTCGCTCAAACGCTCCCAATCCGCATTTCCGGGCATAAACGCCTGGACGACTTCACGGGCACGCTGCTCGCTGACAGGCGCAGCGTGAAGCACGATGGCCGCCGCGAAGGCGGAGAGCAAAAGCAGCAGTCGTTTCATAGGGCCGTATTGAAAATGAGGAGTTTATTACCTGTAGCGTCGAGGCACCATACCAGTCCGTCCTTGCTTTGGACGCTACGCATCTGCACCATTCCCTTCAGCGAAGTGGAAAGGCCGATGGAGGAGAACTCCGCATCGAAGAGAGTCCCCCGCCTTTTCGGCAGGCTCACCCGAAGCAGCTTGCCTTCGGAAAGCCGCTGAAGCCGCCATTCGAGCGCATCGCTGGATTCCAGGAGTCCGATCTGGTCGCGCAGCGCATCGCAGGCAAAGACCGGTGTCACCATACCCTTATTAGTAATGCTATAGAGTCCCGGAACCGAAGTGCTCAGATAAGGCGGCGCTTCCTGGGCATATTGCGTTTCCGGCAGAGTAAGCAGGTCGCCGTTCGCGAGGGTTATGGGCGCGATGGAAAGGTACATCGCCCCGCCTTCGGCATCGGAAATTTTCAAATCAGCGCCGGCGGAAAGGGCTGCGGACGGCAGCACGAAGCGGAAGACGGTCGCGCTGGTGCCGGGAGTGACGCCTTTCCCGCAATCCAGGACCAGGCTGCAGGCGCCCTCCCCCTCGAAAGTAACGGCAGCATCGGCACCCAGGCGGACCAGGGCCTTTCCGCAGAGCGGGTATTCATCGGGAGTCGTGAGGGTCAGGGAAGTAATGCCCAACTGGCTTTTCAGCGGCAAACTGAGCACGGCCATCGGACAGCGCAATCGGGTAGCGACGCTACCATCGGCGGTAGCGGCATAGAGGCAGGCATCGGCATCATAGCCGTCAGCGACATAGCGCTGCACCTGCGGGAAAGTGGCGTAGAAGGTCGATGCCGTCTTGTACTCGACGGAAAGGGCTTCCGGCGCCGTCAGGATGAAGGGCGCACTGCCGGGCTTTTCGCCGCTGAAAGTTCCGCTCTCCTGCTTCGCTCCGGCACTGAGGCGGAACACTTTTCCGCTTCTGCGCGTGGAACTCAGCACCTTGACCGCATCGCCGCTCGTCCAGACGGGATCCGGAGCGAAGACTGTGCCTTCACGGGACAGCGTCAGGTTCAAATCGCTGATAAACGGCTCCACCATGGCGCAGGCCGCCGCAAATGCACAGAGCAAAATGGAAAAGAATCTCTTTTTCATAGCACAAATATCCACAATTATTGCTACATTCGCAAGTTATGAAAAAGACCACTATTCTCATCGCCGCGGCACTGGCTTGCTTCTGCGGCGCTTCCGCCCAGAACAAGGTGAAAGCCAATTTCCCTGAATACAGTTTCACCACGGTCAAGGCGGCTCCCATCACTTCCATTAAAAACCAATACCGCAGCGGCACCTGCTGGGCCTTTTCCACCATCGGCTTCGTGGAGTCCGAGGTCATCCGCCTGGGCGGCATCAAGGATACGCTGAAGTATCCTGATTTCTCCGAATTCTTCATCGTCAGCCATTCCTATCTGGAGCGGGCGGAGAAGTACGTGCGCCTGGACGGGCATATGGGCTTCCGGGTAGGCAGCCAGGGCGGAGACGTCCTGGATGTCATCCGCGACTGGGGCCTGGTTCCGCAGGCGGAGATGACCGGTATGCAGTACGGCACGGACAAACCTGTCCAGGCTGAACTGGACGGAGTACTCAAGGCTTACGTGGACGTGATTGTCAAGAATCCCAACAAGACCCTGACCACTGCCTGGAAGAACGGCCTTAAGGGCATCCTGGACGCTTACCTCGGTCCCTGGCCGGAGAAGTTCAGCGTGGACGGCAAGGAATACACGCCCGCCGCTTACCGCGACGCCCTGAAGTTCAATCCTGACGACTATATCAGCCTGACCTCCTATACGCATCATCCCTTCTACAGCTGGTTCGCCGTGGAGGTCTGCGACAACTGGCGCTCCGACCTCAGTTTCAACGTCCCCATCGACGAATTCATGGAGATCGTGGAGAATGCGTTGCAGAACGGCTACACCCTCGAATGGTCCGCTGACGTGAGCGATCCGGGCTTTACCCGTGACGGTCTGGGCATCCTCGTGGATATGGATGCCAGCAGCCGCGCCGGTTCCGACCAGGAGCACTGGGTGGGCAAGTCCGCCGACAAGGGGAACGACCGCCTGTCCGTCGTCGTCGAGAAGGTTCCCACGCAGGAGAGCCGCCAGATCGAGTATGACAACAAGACCATGACCGACGACCACGGCATGCAGCTTTACGGCATCGCCCAGGACCAGGACGGCAAGAAATTTTATATGGCCAAGAATTCCTGGGGCGAAGCCGGCAAGTATAAGGGCATCTGGTATGTGACGCCCGCATTCGTCAAGGGACAGAGCCTCGGCGTCATCGTGCACAAATCCGCCCTGCCCAAGTCCCTGCTCAAAAAGATGGGTAAATGAAAAAACACATTCCGAATTTCATCACAAGCCTGAACCTGGCCTGCGGGGCCGTGGCCATCGTTTTTACCTTCCAGGGGCATTTCGAGGTCGCCTTCCCGCTGATGCTCGCCGCCGCGCTCTTCGATTTTCTGGACGGGATGGCGGCCCGCGCGCTGAAGGCCTACAGCCCGATGGGGCGGGAACTGGATTCCCTGGCCGATATGGTCAGTTTCGGCGTCCTGCCGTCGATGATGCTTTTCTGCCTGATGCGCACCTGCTCCTTCGGAGAGAATCCGCTCTGCTTCGCAGCGCTGCTCATCGCGGTATTCAGCGGGCTCCGGCTGGCGAAATTCAATATCGACGAGCGCCAGCACGAGAATTTCCTCGGGCTGCCCACGCCCGCCTGCGCCCTGCTCTGCGGTGCCCTTTGCGATTATGTCGCCTACGCGCCGGCATCGCTGCCCGCAATCTGGAGTGCCGGCGTGGTCTTCATCCCCGTGCTCAGCCTCTGCCTCAGCGCCCTGCTGGTGAGCGAGTTGCCGATGTTCTCGATGAAACTCTCCGCCGCCGCCTTCAAGACGCGTGACGCGCTCTTCTACAAGCGCATGCTCTTTGTCCTTGAAGTAATCGTAATCGCAGTGCTTGTGGCGGTCTTCGGGGCCCACTGGTCCCTGGCCGTCCTGCTCTCCTTCGCCCTCTATATCCTCAAGAACCTGCTTTACGCATTGTTGAAGGTATAATTCCTCCATATGACAGATAATTTTGAGCGTTTTGATATGGCGAATCCGCCGGTGCGGACACGCTGGTTCCTTCGCCCGCTGACCTACCTGCTCAGCCTTCCCGACGTTATCGCCCACAAGGTGCAGGTCCATTACCAGGGCACCAAGGAACTCAAATCTCCGTTCCTGCTGCTGAGCAACCACAACGCCTTTATGGACTTCAAGGTGTTGACCAAGGCCATTTTCCCCCGCCGCGCCAACTATGTGGTGGCCATTGACGGATTCATCGGACGCGAATGGCTGCTTCGCAACGTCGGCGCCATCTGCAAGCGCAAATTCACTTCAGACGTGACGCTGATCCGGCAACTGAAGCGCGTGGTGGAGAACGGAGACATCGCAGTCATCTATCCCGAAGCCCGTTACTCGCTCTGCGGTACGACGGCGGTTCTGCCGGAATCGCTCGGCAAACTCTGCAAACTGCTCAAGGTTCCCGTGACGACCTTCATCTGCCACGGACACCACGTCAATTCCCCGTTCTGGAACCTGCATCCCCGCGGCGTCAAACCCACGGAAGCAGACTTTAAACTTCTCTACACACCGGAACAGCTGGAGTTACTGAGTGTCGATGAGATTAACGAGGGGCTAGTCCGCGCCTTCCAGTATGACGATTTTGCCTGGCTGAAGGAAAAGAAACTCGAGATGCACTATGATAAACGCGCCGAGGGACTCCACCGCGTGCTCTATCAGTGCCCGCACTGCGGCACGGAGTACGAAATGACTTCAAAGGGCAATCAGCTCATCTGCAAGCATTGCGGCAAGCGCTGGGAAATGGCTCCGGACGGAACCCTGCTCGCCCTGGAGGGCAAAACCGAATTTCCGCACGTCCCCGACTGGTACGAGTGGGAGCGGGCGCAAGTGCGTGCCGAAGTGGAAGCCGGAACCTACAGCAGCGGGGAACTTCCCGTAGAAGTATGCTCTCTGCCCAATTCCAAGCGCTTCATTCCTTTAGGCAAAGGGACGATGACACACGATATGGAGGGGTTCCGCGTACGGGTCAAAGATTTACTGGGACGCGAGTACAAGATGGAGATTCCGGTGCCCTCAGCCTACTCCGTACACATCGAATACAACTACCTGGGCAAGTGGGGAGACTGTGTAGATCTCAACACCCTCACGGATACCTGGTACACCTATCCAAAAGTCCCGGACTGCTCCGTCACAAAAATCGCACTGGCCACCGAAGAACTCTATTTTGCCTGGCGCAGGAGCATCGGAAAGCCCTGTAAACCCGGATTGGCATAAATCTTATTCTCGCCCATCTTGTGAAGGATCAGGATGGCTGCGCTGTTCCCCTCATAAGGAAACAAAAAACCGGGCGCCGAGCGGCGTCCGGTATTTTTATTGAGTAGGGAAAACTACTTTGCGTCTACGGGCAATCTGTAGAACATCATGTGGTCGAGGTCGAGTTCATCTTCGCTCTTGAACTCACCCACGAGGCCTTCGACCTTTTCCGACCAGTCCGTGAACACGACTTCGATAGAACTGCCTTTCAGGCTGGGCTTGTTGCCGAGGATGATGAAAGTTCCCTCGTAAGGAGAGCGGTCGTTAATCCTCATTTTGCAGCCCATCTGGGAAGTGAATTCCAGGAAATACTGATCAGCGCCATCTTGTGCTCCCCAAACAGTATTGATCAGGGACTTGGCGTTGTCGACATTCTTCTGACAGGAAGTCAGGGAGAGGGCGCCGGCCACGAGGGCGACACCGAGAAGGATTGCAAGAATCTTTTTCATTGGTTAATTATTTTAGTGAAAATGTTTACTTCGTGATAACTTTCGCCATCTCGAGGACCTTGTTGCTGTAACCCCACTCATTGTCGTACCAGGCGCAAACCTTCACGAAAGTAGGATCGAGCTGGATACCGGCCTTCACATCGAAGATGGAAGTGCGGGCATCACCGCGGAAGTCGGTGGAGACGACAGCCTCATCGGTATATCCGAGAACACCCTTGAGTTCGCCTTCGGAAGCCTTCTTCATCGCAGCGCAAATCTCCTCGTAGGAAACTTCCTTGTTCAGTTCGACGGTCAGGTCGACGAAGCTCACGTCGCTAGTAGGAACGCGGAGGCTCATACCGGTCAGTTTGCCATTCAGTTCAGGAAGCACCTTACCCACGGCCTTGGCGGCACCAGTGGAGGAAGGAATGATATTCTCGAGGATACCGCGGCCTCCGCGCCAGTCCTTCTTGGAAGGGCCGTCAACGGTCTTCTGGGTAGCGGTAGCAGCGTGCACGGTAGTCATAAGGCCGCGCTTTACGCCGAAAGCGTCGTTGAGCACCTTGGTCAGAGGAGCAAGGCAGTTCGTGGTGCAGGAAGCGTTGGAGATGATCTTCTGGCCGGCGTAGGTCTTGTCGTTCACGCCATAGACGAACATCGGGGTAGCATCCTTGGAAGGAGCGGACATGATCACCTTCTTGGCGCCGGCCTTCAGATGGGCCTCGGCCAGTTCGGAAGTGAGGAAGAAACCGGTGGATTCGACGACGACGTCAACGTCCAGGGCACCCCAGGTGATGTTAGCGGGATCCTTCTCGCAGAAAACCTGAATCTTATTGCCGTCCACGATGAGGTAGTTACCATCCACCTTGATGTCGTGGTTGAAGATGCCGTGTACGGAGTCGTACTTGAGCATATAAGCCAGATAATCAGGATCGAGGAGGTCATTGATTCCTACGACGACAACGTCCTTCGAGAAATTCTCGACGGCAGCACGGAAAACCATACGGCCGATACGGCCAAATCCGTTAATACCAATTTTTACCATTTCAAATAGTTTATAGTTAAACAACAATACTTCTACCAACTGAAGCGGCGCAAATTTACTGATTTTTTCGTAATTTTGCAATCTATGAAAATTTTACTGACAAATGACGATGGATACGGGGCGAGAGGCCTGTCGGCGCTGGTGGAAATCCTGAGGCCCTTCGGGGAACTGACCGTAGTAGGGCCGAAGTTTCCCCAGTCCGCGATGTCTATGGCAGTAAATCTGGGGCAGGTACCCATCGCCGTAAAGCGGCTCCCCGACCGGGACGGCGTGCGCTGGTGGTACGTGGACGCCACTCCGTCGAGTTGCGTCAAGTACGGGCTGGACGAAATTTTTACCGACGGTCTGCCCGATGTCGTCGTCAGCGGCATCAATCACGGAGCGAACGCGGCTTCCGCGTCGATGTACTCCGCTACGGTGGGCGCCGCCAAGGAAGGGGCGCTGGCCGGCGTGCTTTCCATCGCCGTCTCCGTGGATGATTTCAGCCCGGATGCCGATTTCAGCGAAGTCGCCCGGTGGTTCCCGGAAATATTCCGCCGCCTCACGCAAAATCCCGTCTGCGACAAGCAGACCTTTTACAATATCAACTTCCCGAAAGGGGCACCCCTGGGCATCCGCATCAGCTACCAGGGGACGGTACACTGGACCAAGGAATTCCGGGACTGTCCCTTCCCTGCCGAGGCGGAAGCGGGAGAAACGGTATATATCATGGCGGGCGACCTGACCGACGATGCACGCAACACGGACGCAGCAGACCACCGACAGATGTCTGCCGGCTACATCACAATCTGCCCGCTGAAACTCGATGCTACCGATTACGCCGAAAAAGCAAGGCTCGAAACCCTCTTTTAAGCGATGCGATACTACCTCATAGCCGGAGAAGCGTCCGGCGACCTGCACGCTTCGAACCTGATGCGGGGCCTCTACGCCGAGGACCCGCAGGCCTGCATCCGCTTCCGCGGCGGCGACCTGATGAAAGCGGTCTACGACGAATCCGACAAAGGCACGGACGGCGGCCTGACCACCCACTACCGCCAGGGGGCGATGATGGGAATCGGGGAAATCCTGCGGAAGGCCGGGCAGATGTCGCGCAACCTCAGGGAATGCAAGGCGGACATCGCCGCCTGGAAGCCCGACGCCGTGATTCTCATCGACTACCCCGGCTTCAACTTCCCCATCGCCAAATTCGCCCACAAGAAAGGCTTCAAGGTATTCTGGTACATCGCCCCGAAGACCTGGGCCTCGCGCGAGGGCCGCAACAGTAAACTGCGGCAATATGTCGACCGGCTCTTCATCGTCTTCCCCTTTGAGATTCCCTATTTCACGGAGGCGGGCGTACCTTTTATATATAAGGGCAATCCCCTGCTGGACGCCATCCAGGACTCCCCCGCCCTCAACCGCAGCCGCGCGGAATTCCTCGCGGCGCACGGCCTGGAAGACAAGCCCTTCATCGCCATGCTTGCGGGGTCGCGCAAAGGCGAGATTTCCCGGATGATGCCCGTCCTGACGGAAGTGGTCCGCAGGCTCGGCGCCGACCCGCAGTTCAAAGACCATCAGTTCCTGCTCGCAGGCGCCCCTGCGCGCAGCGAAGCCGACTACCTGCCCTATATCCAGGGAAACGAAAGGATCAAACTCATCTTCGGCGACACCTACGGCATCCTTAAATTTGCGGAGGAAGCCGTCATCAACTCCGGCACGGCATCGCTGGAAGCCGCACTCATCGGTACGCCGCAGGTCGTCTGCTGGTCCACCACAGGCTTCAATATGTTCGTGGCCCTGCACATCCTGCGCATCCAGGACCGCATCAAATACATCTCCCTGGCCAATCTCATCCTGGACAAGCAGGTCTTTACCGAACTGATCCAGGACGCCTTCACGCCGGAAAATGTCATTGCAGAGTTAAAGAGCCTCACGCCGGGCGGCGAACGGGCTGCACGTATGCAGGAGGACTACGCCGCCATGCGCGAAGTCCTCGGCGGAGGCGGTGCCTCGCGCGCCGTCGCCGCCTCCATCATCAGTTTGATAAAATAATACAATACAATGAAATTCAGTGATTTTAAATTGGAGAAGACGGGAGACGGTCTCCTGCCGGTAATCATACAGGATGCCTGCACCCTGAAGGTGCTGATGCTCGGCTATATGAACGAAGAAGCCTTCGACAAGACGGCAAAAGAAGGCCGCGTCACCTTCTACTCCCGCAGCAAAGGCCGCCTCTGGACCAAGGGCGAAACCAGCGGCAACTTCCTGACGGTTAATGAAATGTACGCCGACTGCGACAACGATACCCTGCTGATCAAGGCCACGCCCGCCGGGCCGACCTGCCACCGCGGCACCACAGCCTGCTTCGACAGCTGCGACGACGAAGGCTTCATCCGCACCCTGGCAAGCGTCATCCGCGGCCGCCACGCACAGATGCCCGAAGGCTCCTACACCACCAAACTCTTTGTCAAGGGAGTCAAGGCCATCTCCAAGAAAGTGGGCGAAGAAGCGGCGGAGACGATCATCGAGGCCGTCGACGGCAAACGCGACCGCTTCATCTACGAATGCTCAGACCTCATCTATCACCTGCTCGTCCTCTGTGAGCAGATGGATGTCTCAATAGAAGATTTGGAGAAAGAACTGGCGCTGCGGCACCGCTAGCACCCCTTATTCCGCATTCAGGTCCTTCACCTCGTCCACACTGGGAATCGAGGCGATGTCGCTGATGGTCTGCCGGAACTCCTCCGCGGAATGCACGTAGAAGTGGATGTCGCAATTGACAATCTGGTCTTCGGTCTGCGTACAGAGTTTCGAGAGCGAAAGTTTCCGCCGCTCGACGATGCAGTCGATAATGTCCCGGAGCAGATGATAGCGGTCGATGGCGATGATGCGGATCATAGCCGGGAAGAGATGCTGCGGATCCGGCAGGAAATCCAGTTCGACGATGCTGTCCCCGTTCTCCGAAGCCAGTTTGACCGCTTCGGAGCAATGGCGGCTGTGTACGGTGATATGCCCCTTGGAATCCCTGAAGCCGATGACCTCGTCGCCGGGAAGCGGCCGGCAGTGCTGGCAGCGCGAATAGAGCGGCTCGCCCTTATGCTTTAAATAGGCTGCGATATGCTTTTTGGCCTTGTAGGTCGTCACGTACTCCAACCAGCGCTTCTGCGGGCAGACATCGTCCGCCACCCCGATCTCCACGCAGTCTCCGCGGTGCAGTTCGGTCTTCAGCGGCGAGAGAATGCCGTTGATACGCGCGTACTTGGCCCGCTCAGCGATATCGGTATGGATCTCATAAGCGAAATCGAGGGCCGTCGCACCTTTGGGAAGGATTACGCCCTGGCCCTTCGGCGTATAGGCGATGATATCCTCATTGTAGAGCGATGAGCTCACGCCCTCCATGAAGTCCAGGTCTCCCAGGTGCATAGCCATATCCTGCAAGACGCCCTTGAAGCGTTCCAGCCACTCCTCGTTGCGTTCCACGATGCAACCCAGGCGCGCGTTGCGGATCATCCGCTCGGAGGAAATATGCAGCTCCTCCCAGACCCCGGCGCGGTTGAGCATCTTTACGTGGAAGCCCTGATAACCGTTGTCCTTGGGATGGTCGATATAGTTGGAAATGCTGCCCGGCCGCTCCTGGAAATGTCCGGAAAGGATGGAGTAGATGTAGAGGCTCAGGTCCTTTTCCGTCCAGGGCTCCTTCGGCGCTTCATAGATGACGCGGATATAGTGCTTGAAATCAACGTGCGAGAAGTTGACGTTCTGCTCTTTCATATTGCGCCAGATGCTGTAGGGCTTGCGGTAGCGCGTCTCCATCTTCACGCTGATGCCCTTTTCGGCGAGCAGCCGCTGGATTTCTTCGGAGAAAACGCGCACGGATTCGGCGGTACGCTCCTTATCCTTCGCCAGTTGCTCCTCGAGCAGGGCGAATTCGCGCGGGCAGCGATAGCGGAAAGAGAGGTTCTCGAGTTCCGATTTGACGGGATAGAGTCCCAGGCGGTTGGCCAGCGGCGCATAAAAGAAGTCCGTCTCACCCGCGATTTTCATCTGCTTGTCCGCCCGCATGCTGTCCAGCGTACGCATATTGTTCAGGCGGTCGGACAGTTTGACGAGCAGGGCCCGGATATCGTAATGCACGGAATCCAGGATCTGCCGGAAATTATCCACCTGCTTGGTGTACTGGTATTTTTCCTTTTTCCGCTTGGTGACCGCATCCACCAGGAAGGCGACGTCATCACCAAAATGGTCGCGGATATCCTCGATGGTCACCTCGGTATCCTCGACCACGTCGTGCAGGAAGGCGGCGATGACCGGGTTCGCGTCCAGTTCCAGCTCGGCCGCGACGATATGCGCCACGGCGATGGGGTGGACGATATAGGGCTGCCCGGACATACGCATCTGTCCGTCGTGCGCTGCAGCGGCAAACCAGAAGGCATCCTCGATGCGCTGCAAATCCTCCGCGGAGACCCGCTGACGCATCACCTCAAACACCGCTTCCGCGGACTGCAGAATCTCTTCCTGTAATACCGGTCTTTCCATAAGGCTTCTCAACAAAAAAGGATGCGCT
This sequence comes from Bacteroidales bacterium, assembly GCA_016282145.1. Lineage (GTDB taxonomy): Bacteria > Bacteroidota > Bacteroidia > Bacteroidales > UBA932 > Cryptobacteroides. The sequence continues at coordinate 45,472 of JAEEJZ010000021.1, forward strand.
AATATCGCAATTTTTTCGCAAAAATGAGTATCTTTGTAGATGCATAAAACGCAAAAAAGACTTTCCATGGCCAAAACTCTCCTTTTCGCTGCTGCGTTAATGCTCGCAGCGACAAATGTTTCCGCAAAAAGCAGCGCTTGGGCACCTGCCGGCGACAACATAAAAACGCGCTGGGCCGCTCAGGTCAACCCCAACGCTCCCCTGCCCGAATATCCGCGTCCGCAGATGGTCCGCAGCGAGTGGGCAAACCTCAACGGCCTGTGGAATTACGGCATTACCGAAGCCTCTTCCGCCGATTTCAGCGTCGAAGGGCAGATTCTCGTCCCCTTCGCCGTAGAATCCTCGCTCTCCGGTGTAGCGCGCACCGTTACCGATACTGATGCGCTTTGGTACGAACGCACATTTACCGTTCCCTCCGCCTGGAAGGGCCGCAGAATCCTGCTGCACTTCGGCGCCGTGGACTGGAAAGCCGAGGTCTGGGTCAACGGGACCAAAATCGGCGAGCATACGGGCGGCTACTCGCCCTTCAGTTTCGACATCACCCCTGCGCTGCGCAAAAGTGGCAAGCAGACCCTCCGCGTGAAAGTGCTGGACGCCACGGACACTTCCTGGCAGCCGCGCGGCAAGCAGTGGATGATTCCCGACGGCATCTGGTACACGCCCGTCACCGGCATCTGGCAGACGGTCTGGATGGAACCCGTGCAGAGCGCGCACGTGAACGGCTACTACGCGGTTTCCGATATTGACAAAGGCAGCATCAGACTCAGCATCGATGCCGAAGGCCTGCAGAGCGGCGACGTGCTCCGTTCCCGCCTGCTCGCGGACGGCGCCGTCATTTCCGAAGGCGAAGGCGCCGAGGTGCTGTTCAGCGTTCCCGAGCCCAAGCTATGGAGCCCCGACAGTCCTTTCCTCTACGATATCGACATTACCATCGAACGCGAAAACGCTACCGTCGATGCCGTAAAGGGCTACACCGCCATGCGGAAAGTTTCCGTGTTCGAAGAACCGAAGCCCACGAAATACCACCGGATCGCGCTGAACAACGAACCGCTTTTCCAGTACGGTCCGCTGGACCAGGGCTGGTGGCCCGACGGCCTCTACACCGCCCCTACCGACGAAGCGCTCCGCTACGACCTCGAGCGCACCAAGGCCTGGGGCTACAATATGATCCGCAAGCACATCAAGGTGGAACCCGCCCGCTGGTACTGGTACTGCGACAGGATGGGCATCCTGGTCTGGCAGGATATGCCCAGCATCGGCGACCACGACAAAGATGCGACCACCCGCAGCAAGGAACTCCAAAAGGCACAGAAAAACGTCTGGTCCTATGATTCCTGGCTCGGCGGAACCGACTGCGTCGTTCCCCAGGAGTGGAAGGACAACTACTACAAGGAGTGGGGCGAGATCATCGACGCGCTCAAGGGCTTCCAGAGCATCGTCGTCTGGGTCCCTTTCAATGAAGCCTGGGGCCAGTTCGATACGCCGGAGGCCGTGCGCTTCACCCGCAAAAAAGACCCTACCCGCCTGATCAATCCCGCATCGGGCGGCAATTATGACCTTTCCGAACTCGGAGACATCCTGGACGTACACCACTATTCACGGCCGATGATGAACATCTTCGAGCGCAAGGTGGTCAATGTCGTCGGAGAATACGGCGGCATCGGCCTGCCGGTGGAAGGTCATCTCTGGAAAGTCACCGACAAGAACTGGGGCTACGGCGGAGTCAAGAAGAATGCGAAACAGGCGCTGGACTACTATGAAGACTATGCCGCTATGCTCAAGGACCTCATCAAGACCGGCTGCGCCGCCGCCGTCTACACCCAGACCACGGACGTTGAAACTGAAGTGAACGGCATCATGACCTACGACCGGGAAGTCGTCAAACTGGACGAAAAGAAACTCCACGAGATCAACCTGGACGTCATCTCCTCGATGACCAACACCAAGCCCGCCTTCCCCGCCAATCCCTTCGGAGGGAAAATCGCGATTACCGCACACCGCGGCTTCTGGAACTGCGAGGCGGCCGGCTTCAGCGAGAACACCATCGCCTCGCTCAAGGCGGCACAGGATGCCGGGCTCTGGGGCTCTGAATTCGATATCCACATCACGGCGGACGATGTCGTCATCGTCAATCACGATCCCGATATCAACGGGATGAAAATCGGCGACACCCCCTATGCCGAGTTGCTGCAGTATAAACTGCCCAACGGCGAATCCCGCCCTACCCTGGACGCTTACCTCGAGCAGGGCGCCAGGTCCAGGACGATGCTGGTGATGGAACTCAAGCCGCAGAAGGACTTCGGACGGGAGGACATGATGGTGGAGAAATCGCTCGCCGCGCTGAAGGCGCACGGGCTTTACGACCCGTCCCGAGTGATGTTCATTTCCTTCAGCTGGCACATCTGCAAGCGCCTTGCCACAGAGGCGCCGGAATTCTACAATCAGTTCCTCGACGCGTATTATGCGCCCAAACGACTGCAGGAATATGGCATCAATGGACTGGACTATAAGTACAGCAAGTTGCTCCGGCACAAGGAGTGGGTGCAGGATGCGCACGAGCGCGGAATGACCGTCAATACCTGGACGGTGAACAAGGAGGAGGATATCCGGGCCGTCATCGATGCCGGCGTGGATGTCATCACCACCAATTTCCCACTGCTCGTCCGGCAACTGCTATCAGATAAGGAGTATAAATGATTGATTTGTTTGACAATTTGAGAGAGCGGTGTGCGACTTTGTCAAACAAATCAACAACAAATAGTACAATGCAAGACAAACTACAAGAACTGACTGACAAACTGTATAACGAAGGTTTGTCGAAAGGAAAGGAAGAAGGCCAGCGCCTCCTGGATGAGGCGAAGGCCAAGGCGGAGGCCATCGTCGCCGAAGCCCGGGAACAGGCGGAGCAGATCGTCGAAGCGGCGAAGAAGAATGCCGCTGAACTGAAGACGAAGGCGGAATCCGATATCCGGAGTGCCTCCGCACAGGCCCTGCAGGCCACCCGCAAAGACATCGAGAACATCCTGCTGGAGGCCTCCTGCAAATCGCCGGTGAAAGCCGAACTGCGTGACACGGCCCTGCTGCAGGAAGTCATTACCGAGACGGCCCGGCATTTCAGCCCGGAAGCCCCCTGCGACCTGGCCCTCGTGCTGCCGGAGAATCTTCGCGGCGAGTTGGAGGACTGGGTAAGCGGGAAACTGGCCAAGACCCTGGACAGGGGCGTCAGCGCCACTTTCTCGAAGAAGATGGCGGGCGGATTCCGCATCGGCCCCGCGGACGGCAGTTGGTATGTCAATTTCTCCGACGAGAGTTTCAGCGCCCTGATCGCCGAATATCTGCGTCCGGTCACGAGAAAACTGCTTTTCGGTGAATAATTACGCATATATCCTCGCCGCATTGCCCTCGCCGGAAGAGATCCTTTCGCTCTGCGATGAGGCCGACGCACGCCGGATCCGTTTTGTGATGGACGGATTCGAAGCGGATAAACTCGACGCAGACTTCTACGCCGAGGCGCGCCGTAGTCGCAGCCGCTTCATCCGCGAGTACTTCGACTACGACCGGCACCTGCGCAACCTCAAGGCACGCTGGCTCGGCGAAACGCTGGGGCTGGACGGCGAAAAAGACAGCATCGTCTTCGAAGGGGATGAAAATGAATTCTTCGACGACGAAGCGCGTATCCTGGAGATTCTGCGCAGGAAAGATATCCTGGGCCGGGAGAAGGCGCTGGACTCCCTGATGTGGGAAAAGGCGGACGAGATTACGCGGCTGGATGTTTTCAGCCTCGACCTCGTGCTCGCCTATGTCGCCAAGCAAATGACGGTGGAGCGCTGGTCGAAACTCGACGCAGAAGAGGGACGGCGCCTCCTTCGCAAACTGGTACAAGATTTAAGAAACACGAATATATGGCAACAACAGGAAAAGTGACGGGCATCGTCTCGAACCTCGTCACGGTGCAGGTGGACGGCCCCGTAGCGGAGAACGAACTCTGCTACGTATATCTGGGGGACACGCCCCTGCTGGCCGAGGTCATCAAGGTAAGCGGCAACAACGCTTCCGTCCAGGTGTTTGAAAGCACCCGCGGCCTGCAGGGCGGCGACAAGGTGGAATTCCTCGGCAGGATGCTCGAGGTCACCCTCGGTCCCGGTCTGCTCTCCGGCACCTACGACGGTCTGGAAAACAACCTCGCCACGATGGAGGGTGTCTTCCTCAAGCGCGGCGAGTACACGGCGCCGCTGGACAAGAAAAAGAAGTGGGACTTCAAGCCGCTGGCCGCAGCCGGCGACAAGGTGGTGGCGGCGTCCTGGCTCGGTGAAGTCAAGGAAGGCTGGCTGCCCCATAAGATCATGGTCCCCTTCTCCTTCAAGGGAGAATATACGGTGGGCAGCATCGCTCCGGAGGGCAGCTACACCATCGAAGAGACCATTGCGATCCTCATCGATGAGGAAGGGACCCAGGTTCCGGTCACGATGACGCAGAAATGGCCGGCGAAAATCGCCATCAAGGCCTACCGCGAAAAACCGCGTCCGCAGAAAATCATGGAGACGGGCGTGCGCGTGATCGACAGTTTCAACCCCATCGCCGAAGGCGGCACGGGCTTCATTCCCGGGCCTTTCGGCTGCGGCAAGACCGTGCTCCAGCACGCCATCGCCAAGCAGGGCGAAGCCGACGTCATCGTGATGGCCGCCTGCGGTGAGCGTGCCAACGAGGTGGTGGAAATCTTCACGGAGTTCCCGGAACTCGTCGATCCGCACACCGGCCGCAAACTGATGGAGCGTACCACCATCATCTGCAACACCTCCAATATGCCGGTCGCTGCGCGCGAGGCCTCGGTCTATACGGCGATGACGATTTGCGAATACTACCGGGCGATGGGACTTCGCTGCCTGCTGCTCGCGGATTCCACCTCGCGCTGGGCACAGGCGCTGCGAGAAATGTCCAACCGTATGGAGGAACTGCCCGGCGCCGATGCGTTCCCGGTGGACCTTTCCGCCATCATCTCGAACTTCTACGCCCGTGCGGGCATGGTCATCCTGAACAACGGCGAGCGGGGCTCGGTCACCTTCATCGGCACCGTCTCCCCTGCCGGCGGCAACCTCAAGGAGCCCGTCACGGAGTCCACGAAGAAGGCGGCGCGCTGCTTCTACGCCCTCGAACAGAACCGGGCGGACCAGAAGCGCTACCCTGCCGTCAACCCCATCGATTCCTATTCCAAATACCTCGAATATCCCGAAATCTGCGAATGGCTCAACGCCCGCATCGAAGAGGGCTGGGTCGACAACGTGCTCAAGGCGAAGAACTACGTGCGCCGCGGCCGGGAAATGGCCGACCAGATCAACATCCTGGGTGACGACGGCGTACCCGTCTCCTACCACGAGGCCTACTGGAAGTCGGAACTGATCGACTTCGCCTTCCTCCAGCAGGACGCTTTCGACAGCATCGACGCCCTCTGCCCGATGGAAAGGCAGAAATATATGCTCGACCTGCTCCTTCAGATCTGCGACAAGGAATTCCACTTCGACGACTATGAAAAATGCCGCTCGTTCTTCAAGGAACTCATCAATACCCTGCGGCAGATGAACTACTCCGAGTGGGAGAGCGAAGATTTTTGTAAATATCAGGGTGAAATCAAGAAACGGCTTTCTGAAAATGGCAAATAAAGCATACCAGCGCACTTATACGCACCTGAGCGCCATCACCAAGGCGACGGTCTCCCTCGATGCCACGCACGTCGCCAACGACGAGCTGGCCTCCGTGGACGGACGTCTCGCCCAGGTCGTCAAGACCCGCGGAGGCAATGTCACGCTGCAGGTCTTCTCCGGTACCGAAGGCATCCCCACCGACGCGGAAGTCTCCTTCCTCGGGGCACCTCCCTCGCTCAAGGTCGGCGAACAACTCTCCGGCCGCTTCTTCAATGCCTACGGCGCCCCCATCGACGGCGGTCCGGAGGTGGAAGGCGAAGAGCGCGAGATCGGCGGTCCCTCGGTGAACCCCTACAAACGGCGCCAGCCCTCGGAACTGATTCCTACGGGCATCGCCGGCATCGACCTGAACAATACCCTGGTATCCGGACAGAAGATTCCTTTCTTCGCGGACCCGGACCAGCCTTATAACAAGGTGATGGCGGATGTGGCCCTGCGTGCGGACGTGGACAAGATCATCCTCGGCGGCATGGGCCTGAGCAACGACGATTATCTGTTCTTCCGGCAGCAGTTCGAGGCGGCCGGCGCACTGGACCGCATCGTCTGCTTCATCAACACGACGGAGAATCCCCCCGTGGAGCGCCTGCTCATTCCCGACATGGCGCTGACCGCCGCGGAATACTTTGCCGTGGACAAGAACGAGAAGGTGCTGGTGCTGCTCACCGATATGACGCTCTACGCCGACGCCCTCTCCATCGTGAGCAACCGTATGGACCAGATTCCCTCGAAGGATTCGATGCCCGGTTCGCTCTACTCCGACCTCGCAAAGATTTACGAAAAGGCGGTGCAGCTGCCTTCCGGCGGCTCCATCACCATCATCGCCGTCACCACGCTGAACGACGGGGACATCACCCACGCGATTCCGGACAATACGGGCTACATCACCGAAGGACAGCTCTTCCTTCGCGCCGACTCCGATTCCGGCTGCGTCATCGTGGACCCGTTCCGTTCGCTGAGCCGACTGAAACAACTCGTACAAGGGAAAAAGACGCGCGAGGATCACTCGCAGGTTATGAACGCCGGCGTGCGGCTCTATGCCGATGCGCAGAACGCCAAGACCAAACTCGAGAACGGATTCGACCTGTCCGACTACGACCTCCGCTGCCTCGACTACGCCAAGGAATACGCCAAGCGGCTGCTTTCCATCGACGTGAACATCCGCATCGACGAGATGCTGGATACCGCCTGGGAACTGTTCGGCAAGTATTTCAGCCCTGCCGAGACGGGCATTAAGCAGGCTTTAGTAGACAAATACTGGAAGGGCAAATAATGGCCATCAAGTTCCAATACAACAAGACCTCGCTGACGAACCTCGGGAAACAACTCAAGGTCCGGCAGAAAGCCCTTCCTACGTTGAAGAACAAGGAATCGGCACTGCGGGCGAGCGTACTGGGCGCCAAGGCCGAAGCCGAGCGCTATGAACGGCAACTCGAGCAGGCGATGCAGGGTTACGACTATCTCTCCGCCCTGTGGGATGAATTCGAGCCGGACCTGATCCGCATCAGCGATGTGGAGATGGGCACGGCGAAAGTGGCGGGCGTCAATACGCCGAAGATCGTCGAGATCCGCTACGAGATCCGTCCCTTCAACACCTTCGCCAAGCCCGCCTGGTTTGCCGACGGGGTGCGCATCCTCAAGGAACTGACTCAACTTGGGCTGGAGAGCGAGGTGGCGGCCGAGAAGCGCCGCATCCTCGAATTTAACCGAAAAAAGACCACCCAGAAGGTCAACCTGTACGAGAAAGTGCAGATTCCTGGCTACCAGGAAGCCATGCGTAAGATCAAACGCTATATGGAGGACGAGGAGAACCTCAGCAAGGCCTCGTCCAAGATCGTCAAAACGCGGCACGCCGCTATGGAAGAGGAGGAAATGCGATGATTGAGAAGATGTCAAAATACGCCTTTATCCTCCTGGGGAAGGACCGCAGCGACTTTATCGAGGCGCTTTCTGCGCTGGGTGTCGTGGATATCCGCCGCAGTGCCAAGCCCTGCGACGCCGCTTCCGCCGCCCTGCTGACGGAGATTGGCGAAGCGAAGACGCGCGCTGCGCAGATTCGCGCCGGGAAAGACGATAAACTCTCCGCCCTGGAAGGGAAACTGCAGGAAGCGCAGGCAGCGCTGAATGCGGCGGAACCCTGGGGCGATTATGACCGCGAACAACTGCTGGCCCTCGGGCTGCCGCTACACTATCATCGCGTCAAGGAAAAGCAATTCCGGGAAGAATGGGCTGCCGAAGTACCGCTACAGAAGGTCCGTTGCGAGAACGGCGAATGCTGGTTCGTCACCCTCGGGGAAGGCGACACGCTCCCCGGCACCCTGCCCGCACCGGCGATGACGCTTTCTGCGGCGAAGACCGCACGCGAAGAGGCCCAGGCTGCCGTATCGGCCTATCAGGCTGAACTGGAAGCCAAGAAGGCGGACTTGCCCGCGCTGGATGCCGATATCGCAGCGAAAGAGCGTGAACTATCGCTTATGCTCGCCGCCCTGGCTGGGAAAGACGAGGCCGAAGGGCAGTTGCTTGTGTACGAAGGCTTTGCCCCTGCGGCGCAGGACCCGGCGCTCGCCGCTGCGTTCGATGCACTCCCCTGCCTGTGGTTGCGCGAGGCGGCTGCGGAAAGCGACAATCCCCCGATTGCGCTGAAAAACAATCGCTTCGCCCGGCTGTTCGAGCCGCTGACGGGAATGTACGGCATGCCGGTGTACGGCGAATTCGACCCTACGCCGGTGCTCGCACCCTTCTTCCTGCTGTTCTTCGCCCTCTGTATGGGCGACGCCGGCTATGGTCTGATACTGATTCTTTTCGGCATCGCCGTAAGCAAGGGATGGGTGAAGATCGAGATGTTCAAAAATATCGGTCCGCTGATCAGCGTACTGGGCTGCGCCACGCTGGTGGTGGGTCTGGTGCTCGGGACGGCGTTCGGCGTCAACCTGTACCGTCTGGAAGCGATTCCGGAGGGGATGAAGCAATGGATGATTTCGGACGACGTGAAGATTGCCGGCTACTCCTCGCAGATGGTGCTGGCGCTTGCGATCGGCATCTTCCATATCTGTCTGGCGATGGTCATCAAGGCCGTGCTGTTCACGAAGCGCTTCGGCTTCCGGCAGACCATCAGCACCTGGGGCTGGGTCGTCCTGGTCCTGGGCGCGCTGACGACGGCGGGGCTGTCCCTGTTCGCCGGACTCGACGCTTCGCTGCTGCGTGCGCTCATCATCGGCATCGGCGGCGTTTCCGCACTGGCCATCTTCATCTTCAACAAGCCCGGCCGCAATCCGCTGCTGAATATCGGCGCGGGGCTCTGGGATTCCTATCAGATGTCGACCGGCCTGCTGGGCGACGTGCTCAGTTACATCCGTCTCTACGCCCTCGGCCTGGCCGGCGGCATGCTGGGCGGAGCGTTCAACGACCTCGCTTTGATGGTGCTGGGAGAAGGGCCGACCTGGCAGTGGCTGCCGTTCGTGCTGATCCTGCTCTTCGGCCACGTGCTGAATCTGCTGATGAGTTGCCTCGGTGCCTTCGTGCATCCGTTGAGGCTTACCTTCGTGGAGTATTTCAAGAATGCGGGCTACGAAGGAAAAGGTTTGAAGTATAATCCAATAAAATAATTATCACTATGCTGAATGTAATTTTAGGCTATTTGGGGCTGGGCCTGATGTTGGGCCTGGCTGGTGTCGGTTCTTCTTTCGGAACGACGATTGCGGGTAATGCGGCGGAAGGCGCCCTCAAGAAGAATCCGGAGAAATCCTCTTCGTACATGATTCTCTCGGCTATGCCCGCTACGCAGGGTCTGTACGGCTTTGTAGCATTCCTGATGTGGCTGGGCAAGGACTTCGCCCAGGACGGTGCGCTGCTCTTCGGGGTAGGTCTGAGTGTCGGACTCGTCTGCCTGTTCTCCGCCATCCGTCAGGGCCAGGTTTGCGCCAACGGTATCATCGGTATCAGCCAGGGACACGATGTCCAGACCAACACGATGATTTACGCGGCTCTCCCTGAGTTCTACGCCATCCTCGCCCTCGTCGCCGCGCTGATGATCTAAATCAGGCGAGGAACGAAAAAAGAGCGGCGGGCCGGAATGGCTCGCCGCTCTTTTATGATTCGCTGCTTACCAGCTGACAGGACGGGTGTAGGTGTTACCGAAGCGGTCGGTCACGCTGACCGTGCCGCTGTTAGGCGTGGCACCGACCTCCGTCGTGGTGCGGAAGAGCGTAAGAATCCGATCGGTATCCACGGTCTTGTACCCGCTGTAGCCTTTCATCAACTTGGAGTAAGTCTTATAATGCGTGCGCATCTCGTAGTCCGCCAGGTCATAGCGGTCCTCTGCGGTCCAGCGCTCCATCTCTACCGGCTCACCTCCATCGGGGGTAAAGACCGGCAGGCCCCATTTCTCGTCCCAGAGGAAGATATTGGCATAGACGTAATTGTCGCCGTATGCGCCGCGAGGATAGGCGTGCATCTGATAACTCTCGTCCAACTGGGCGCCGCCCACTTTCATATAGGCCTTGCCGCTGCTGATCGTCCAGTCTTTCGACGGATAGGAAGGACGGACGCTGGTATATCCCGTACTTGCGCCAATCCAGCTGGGGCGCTCGTATTTGGTGGGATGGAAATGCCAGGTCACTTCTTCTCCGTCCACTTCCACGACGGTAAAGCCGCGCGGGGTACCGCTCGCCAGGTATTCATTGGTCCAGAGTTCTCCGGTGGAACGCGCCAGGGTATGCACCTGTACGCGTCTGTGCCGGTGATCCTCCGGATAAATGTAATTGAAACCGACGTGCGAATGCCCGGCCCAGGCGTGAACCTCGCTGTAGTTGTTGATGAGGTCGCCGTAGTCGGGACCGTGCTTTGCGGTATTCGTACGCTCGCTGCCGCTGAGCTGCTTGAACATCGGCGAATGAGCGCAAACCATCAGTTTGGTGGAAGTCGGAATGTAGGAAAGGTCCGCGCAAAGCCACTCCCAGACATCGTCCGTGAGGCCCTGGTCGTAGGCGGTGAGTTGGCCGCCGTCGCCGCTATCCTTCTTCATGATCAGATTGTCCAGCATCACGAAATGGAACTTGCCGATGTTGAACGAGTAGTTCCGGGGGCCAAAGTAGGATTCCCAGGGAGCCGCACCGCCATCGTCATCCGCTGCGCTAGGGTCGTTGTCGTGATTGCCGATGATATTGTAGGTCGGGAATCCGGTGGTGGACAAGCCGTTGACGTAATTGGCATAGAGTTTCATGCTCTCGTGCACGATGTCTCCAAGGCAGATGCCATATACCTGACGGCCGGAAATACCGGCTGCCACATCCTTGAGTTCCTGGTAAAGGTCCTCGCAGATTTCCAGCGATTTGAAAGCCGTCTTGTCCAGATTCCAAGTATTGGAACGGGGCTGCGGGTCCGCAGTAATCAGGAGCGTATAGCGGTCCGGATTCGCCACGGCGTTCAGGGTAAAGGTTCCCATATCGTACACGCCGTCCGCAGGGCTCACCGACGAAAGCAGTTTGTAGAACTTCGGCAGACCAGCCTGCACGGGAGGCATATAGCCGGACGGGGTGCTCACATAGATGAACTTTGTTTTGGCGGGATCGCTCTGAAGGTAGAAGGTCCCGTCGTGGAAGGTCCGCACGCAGTGCAGCCCGTCGCTCACGACAACGCCCTCCAGACCGTTTCCTTCACTGTCCGCCACCCGGCCCGTCACATTGTACGGGTCCAGGAGGAGTTTGTCCACATCCACCTCGGCAAGGCCGAATTCCACGGGGGTAATGGACGGAGCAAAGGTAAACTCGGGCATCCAGTAAAGTTTGCCCGCCTCCAGGGTAATGGCAGAGGTGCGGGTCATCGTGAGTTTCGCGTCGCCGTCATCCAGCAGGTTGACGTGGAATCCCTGGGCATATTCTCTCGCAGGAACCGTGAAAATCAGTTCCACCGCTTCCGTATCGGAAAGCGTCTCCTCGGGTTGCACCAGGATCCAGGTATTACCGTACGCAGGATCGGCCGGCGTCAGCGTGGCATTGGCGTAATCCACGTTGAATGTACCGCAAATCTGCTCGCCGTCGTTCCCGTAGAAGAACGCGACATCCAGCAGCGAAGGCGCGCCGGCAACGGCGGACTTCAGGACCTTGATGCCCACGAAGGCGCAGAGGTGCTGCATCGTGCCACCCTCGGAAACGGAGGTGAGCTGCGCCACCATCGGGGCCGTATCGGTGGAAATCCCACAAGGGGTAAATCCCTGCACGGAAGGCAGCCATATCGTGGATTCCGTACTGTAGCGAACGCTGGGGTACAGCAGGTTGTAAGGCGCCTCAAAGTCGCCGCTGAAGTAGAATTTGGCCGTCTTGCAATCCTCCGGGACATTGGAGAGTTCTTCGGAGCAAACGCCGTTCAGCGCAAGTTGGTCTCCGTTTTTCCAGTAGGTGGGGCGAACACCATCAACGGAGGGTCCGATGTAGGTTTTCGATATCCCCGGCATCCCCACTTCGATGACCAGTTCGCCTTCCTTCGGTTCCTCGACAGGATTCACCTGACAACCCGCTACAGCGAATAGCGCCAGGGCAATGATTGAAAAATATCTTTTCATTGTTTTCATCTTTCGATTATTAAGTCAGCAATCTGCATCAAAGATCTGCGACATTGCCGCCACCATCGGTAAAGGACCCCGTACCAGCGATATTGGCTGGCGCATCGTTGATGGTCGGTTTGTAATGGCAGTTCCGGATGATGTTGCCTGATTCGGAGATACCGACGACGGCGCCACCGGCTACATTTTCTCCCGTCATCTCGAAGGCCGTGGCATAACTGGCACAACCATCCACCACACTATTATCCATTTTAGCCACGATTCCGCCAATTCCCGTACCCACGGCATTATTGGCATGTAGAGTTGCCCCCTCAAACGCACAGGAAAGAATGTTACAGTTCTGAGCCTGTCCAAGAATACCGGCAGCATAATGACATGCGCTGACACTAATCGACTGCTTGACCGTACAAGAGGAAATATTCACATACTTTGCATAGGCAACGGCACCGGCCACCCATCCTCGCTGAGAGCGGATTGATGCAGCATCTACGATACAGCCATTATCCCCGCCAATGATAAGCGGGCTCATCTCTGTGCCTTCAGCAAATCCTGCGATTCCTCCGGCATAGGGCGTTTCTTTATACCCGTCACTATTGTTATTGTCGATATTGAATACATTGCCGGTATTCTTACAATTCAAGATAGAGGACGCGCCTGTCACATACGCAACAATACCGCCCACATAACTCGCTGTATTATTATGCCTGATATCATTCCCACCATGAACATAACCGGCATTGGCACATCCATCAATAACGACGTCAGCACCCTTGGCCATGATACCTCCGGCATAAGAATCCGTAAATTTCCCCTCGTCTTTCTCCGCGGTACCACCACTGTTTCCTTTGTCAAAGAACACCTCCCCGACATTGGTACAATCCAAAAGGGAAACTTTCTTCCCGGCAGCGTGACTTCCGATAACACCGCCAACGCCTCCGTCAATCGTGGCATCAGTAAGGAGATAATTGAGCTTATAATCTATATAACCGGCATTCGTACATTCAGAAAGGGTAACATCTGTTTCGGCATAGCCTAAAATACCACCGATAAAATTACCGGTGCCCGGGCCTACCCGGAAATACACTTGTCCTTCTGTTCCGGTGGTGTGCGCATTCTCGCAACCGGACAATGTCAAGGCCGATTTTCCGCTAACCGATCCGACAATTCCGCCTAAATAAGCTTTACCGATGGCATTGTCAGCTGAATTCCAACGGAAATAGACCGTCCCCAGATTCTTGACATTATAGATGGAAGCTTCGGTGTCTCCCACGATTCCGCCCAATGCATAACCAAGAAATTGATTCGAGAAATTAGGAGAGAAATACACCTGCCCGTGATTTGTGATATTCTTGCTTTCACCACCATCAATTTCAGCATAGTTCAGTCCAATGACTCCCCCTATCCGGACCTGACTGGATGTTCCATCCTCCATGGAAGAAATTTCTATATTCGCGGTATTATGAACATCCGTCACCAAGGCGGTTGCCGTATTCTGCCCGATGATGCCACCCAGACTAACGACGCGACCCGCCTTGATCGCTTGCCCGCTGCTCATTTGACTGACCGCCGCATTGTTTGTGCAGGAAGTGACAGTTCCGTCATTGTACCCGACTATACCGCCCATATCCTGGATCCTTGGATTGGAACGGTGTTCTACTGTTCCGTTGTTCTCACACCCTTCAATGCTGCCCTCTTTCGCACATTTTCCAACGATTCCGCCGGACTTAATATATCGGCCGGTTGCATCACCGCCCCTGAAAATGGAAACGGCAATGGTAGCCGAGTTCTTACAATCATATACAACACCTTTATATAACTCTCCGACCAGACCGCCAATAGCGGAATGGTGAGCAATCGTCGATTTGGAGACAATCGTACCACTGAGCCCGTCATATGCGCTGGGAACCGCCTCGTGGTCAGCTGTAGCGTTGGCTGCGAACAGGGTTGCTCCACCGTTGACATGTCCCGCTATACCGCCAATAATGGTGTAGGGGTTGCTCTTGTCGGAAGAAGTAATCCTGGCTGCATTGGAAATAGCTCCTCTGAAATAGGAGTCCTTGATGATTCCTTCATTGGTAAAGCGGCCGACAATACCTCCGATGATGAGTTTACCTGTTCCCTTGAAGTCAGCCGGAGTGGAAATCAAACCGGAATACTCACAGTTCTGGAGTGTACCGACTGTAACCCGTCCGGCCAAACCACCCACTGTGGTCATAGCGGTGACGTCTGAAACCGGAGCAAGCGTAACATCCGCAGCAGAATTCACATTATCCAACAGACCTTTGTGGTATCCAACGACTGCGGCAGCATACAACTCAACTGATTTTCTATGAGTAAATGTAAAGGAACAAGTATTATCCAGCGTCAGATCCTGCACCTTACCGGAACTGCCGATGGCCTTAAAGAGCGATACAGTACTCGCCAGTCCGCTGATGGTCTTGCCATTCCCATTGAGAAGACCGTCAAAATAATAATCTTCAGTATCGTTGTATTCCGCTTTCTTCATACCGATACCGCCGGTGGCGTTGAAGGCAGCTGACGACTCAGCATCGAACTCGATATCTGCAGTCAGCGTAGCGATTGTATTGGCGCTGACTGCCTTGCTGTTGTAATTCTGCGCAAAGGCTATCAGGTCCGCGGCCGAGGAGATCTGCACGCCAAGCTCGGTGCCCGTAGGGATAAATTCGAACTCAGGCATGACATAGAGGTGTCCGGCCTCGACGGTAAAGGACACATCCTTGGAGAGTTCCATATAATGGCCTGCCACATCCACCACCTTGATGGAGAATCCGGAGTCATAGGTCCCCGCAGGAATCACCAGCACAATGGGCAACGGCTCGGAGCCCGGCGTATGTTTGACATTGATGACAAGGCTCTTGTCCGCCTCGGCGTCGGAAGCGCCGGTGAGCGTTGCGTTAGCATAGTCGATGGTAAAATCACCGCAGACCTGCTCCCCGGCATTACCGGTAAAGGTAATGGTGGCAACGCGGTCGGTATCTGGCGACGTACCTGCGGCACGCTTGATGGGAAGCTTGATCATCGCACAAAGCGGAGCAAGCGTAGCCCCGGAGGCATCCTCGGTATAGGCGGCCATCGGATAGGCACCACTGGCAAAGCCGTCCGCTTCGTATTCCTGCGTATCCGGCAGCGTAATGGTGCTTTCGTCCTTGTACATCACCGACGGATAGAGCACATTGCAGGGCTTTGTGTAATATTCGGTGAAATCGAAGACGGCAGTAACACCGCCGGCCGCTTCTTCAGTCAGGGGTTCGGATGCAAGGCCATTGATGGCAATGCAGTCCCCCGCCGCCCAGAAAATCTTGCGTTTGGCATTTTCTGCCGGGCCCAGCGTGGTCTTTACATCGGAGAGACCGACACCGAACTGTGCAACGATCTTTCCGCCCTGTCCGGACTCAGAAGTTCCGGTCTCTTCCTTCGCGCAAGCCGCGAGCACTCCCGCTGCGGCGAGCAAAATGAAAAATCTGAACTTCATACTACCATTCACTTACATTTTCTTCATAAACATCAGGCGTGGTCACTCCACCGCTCTGATCCAGGAGTGCCTCCTGGGGGATAATGCAAAAAAGCATATCCGGGGATTGATAATCAGTTTTCATTATTGAGTGGTCTAAAAAATTACCATTGTACAGTCCTGCTATAAGTATTTCCGAAGCGGTCGGTCACTGATACGGTTCCGCGATTGGGCGTAGCCGTTGCCGGTGCACGGAACATCGTGGCGATTTCACCCACTTCACTGGCCGGATAGCCGTCATCGCCGGTGAGGAAACCGACATTCGCCTTATAGTGGGACTTGATCTCAGTGTTCGCGAGATCGTATATCTTTTCTACATCTTCAACATAGTCCCCCCCTACATCGTGAAGCAGGGTCATTTGCACGGGCGTACCGCCTTCCGGGGTCCAAACGGGCAATTCCCATTTGCTGTCCCAGAGGAACACATTGGCATAGACATAGCCGTCCCCATACGCACCGCGCGGGTAGACGTGCAGTTGATAATCCTCCGTCAAGGCACCGCTGCCATCCTTCATGACCGCCACGCCGCTGCTGTTATAGTCCCAGTCGCGCCGGTTATAAGCCGGAGGGCCGGCAAGACAGATTTTGGAAGTGACACCGACAAAATCACCGGTCTGGCGGGTAAGCGGATGGAAGCGCCAACTGATTTCGCCGTTATTCACTTCCACAATCGTAAAACCGCGAGGGGTTCCGGCCGCAAGGTACTCATTGGTCCAGAGTTCCCCGGTGGAACGCGCCAGGGTATGCACCTGCACCCTCTTGTGGCGATGATTGTCGGGATAATTATAATTGAAGCCTACGTGCGTATGGCCCGCCCAGGCGTGAACCTCCGCATAGTCGTTGAGAAGGTCTCCGTAATCCGGACCGTGCAGGGCCGTATTGGAGCGCTCGCTTCCGTTGATGTACTTGAACATCGGAGAATGAGCGCAGACCATCAGTTTGGTACTCGTCGGAATATAGGACAAATCCGCCTGCAACCAGGCCCAGATCTTATCCGTCAGGCCCTGGTCAAAACCCGTGAGCTTGTTACTGTTATCCGGGTTCGGCTTCATGATCAGATTATCCAGCATCACATAGTGGATGCCGCCGATGTTGAAGGAATAGTTTCTGGGGCCATAGTACGACTCAAAGGGCTCGGCTCCGGCATCATCGTCCGCCGCAGAGGGATTATTGTCGTGGTTGCCGATGATATTATAGGTAGGATAGCCGAGCCGTGCCAAACCCGTGTTGTAATTGTCAAACAGGGACATCTTTTCGTGTACAATGTCACCCAGGCAAATCCCATAAACCTGCCGGCCGGAAATTCCGGCTGCCACATCAGCGAGTTCATCGTACAGGTCTTCACAGACATCCAGCGACTTGAAAGCGATGCGGTCATTGTTCCAGTCATCATACTTCCGCGGCTGCGGATCCGCCGTAATCAGCAGGGTATAGCGGTTGGGATTCTCCACCGGCGTCAATACAAAGTCGCCAAAGTCATATACACCGCCCGAAGGAGTGATATCGGCCTTGGCCTTGTAGAACTTCGGGATGCCGTTTACCACCTGCGGCATGTAGCCGGAAGGGGTGCTCAAATAGACAAACTTCACATCCGCAACGACACTCTCCATGTAGAAACTGCCGTCGAACATCGTCCGGACGCACTGCGTGCCGTCGGAAACCACGACCCCTTCCAGTCCGCTGCCGGCGTTATCCACCACGCGACCGGTAATGTTGAAGCCGTCCGGCTCCAGCACCTCCTCTTCAATGGCTTCAATCTCGAAACTCGTCGCGATGGACGAAGGAACGAAAGTGAAAGCGGTCATCTTCTTCAGGCTGCCAGCATCCAGCGTAGAGGCTGTACTTTTCACCTTGGTCATCGTCCGGTGCTGATTATCCTCGAGGACAACGCGGAAGCCGCTCGCATACTCCCCTGCAGGGACGACGAGATAGAGTTCCAGCGGAGTCCCGCTGACCAGCGGCTGCGCCACGTTCAGCACCAACTCCCTTCCCTCTCCGGACTCAGCGGCCGGAGAGAGGGAGGGAACGGTATAGTCGATGCTGAAATCGCCGCAGACCTGTTCGTCCGCATTCCCATAGAACTTCACGGTGGAAAGCGACGATGCGCTCACGCCGGCATCCTTGCTGACCGAGAGTTGCAGCACGGCGCAAAGGTGCCCGAGCGAAATCTTTCCGGAGACAGATTCCACATAAGCGGCAAGGGGCTCCGAATTACTTGCGAAAGAACCTGCGGCGTACGCCTGCTCTGCCGGAAGGGTGATGGTCGATGCATTCTTCCAGAAAGAGGCCGGATACAAAAGGTTGAAAGGAGGGTTGTGCACGCCAGGGAAGATGAAGGACGCAGAAGAGGCCTCCTCCCCGACGCCGGATAGCGGATAGGATGCGGTACCGTCCAGGGACAGGCAGTCCCCGTCGCACCAATAAATCTTCCGCTTTCCGTCTACAGACGGTCCCATAACCGTCTTTCCGCCCGCATCCTGAAGACTTACATCCAGGGTGGTCACACCCTCGGAAAGTCCGTCAATCATACCCGACTCCGGCTCTTCCACCGAACAGGCAAAAGCCAGGGTGGAGAGCAGGAGTACAGGAATACGCCACAAATTTCGCATACACATATCAAAGATTAAAGGTTAGCCACGTTGCCGCCACCGTCGGTATAGGAACCGGAGCCGACAATAGTAGCCGTCGCAGCCGTTCCTGCTTTCGGCCCTTCAACTGCAGATTTATAATGGCAATTCTGAATCGTATTGTTCGAATTAGACTTACCAACAACACCGCCGAAAGGCTGTGAATTACTATTGTAGAACTTTGTGGCATAGCAGGAACAGCCGTCAATCAAGCTATTATCCATATTCCCAACAATTCCACCGAGACCGGTACTGGCCTGTATCTGGTTTGCCTTGACTTTGTCACCATTGAAACTACTGCTACTGATTGTGCAGTATTCCGCTTTGCCCACGATGCCTCCGGCGCCGCGCGCTGCAGCATCAATATCATTCTCGACTGTACAATTGCTAATTTGAGCATATTTCGCATAGGCTGCAACACCTGCAATCCAGCCACGGGTAGCGTTAAGTACAGACGATGTATTGACCGTGCAACCGGTAGTTCCGCCAATCTCAATAAGGACCTCACTTGTACCTTCAACGAACCCCACAAGACCGCCAGTAAGAGTAGTACTGCCGATAGTGTCATTATTACCAGACTGAGTACTGGCAGTACTGCCGGTATTTGAGCAGTTCAGTATTTTGCAAGCTCCCTTCATATAAGCCGCAATACCACCAATGTAGAACGAATTGCCAGCGGCAGAGCTGCTGTTTCCACCTGATATTGCACCAGTATTGGAGCATCCCGTAATGGTGATATCCTGCTCAGTTTTACCGAGGATACCGCCAACATAAAGATCATTCATAGCAACAGCTGCTGCGGTTATGGCCATATTGATGGCACCGCCATTGTTCTTGCAGTTCGAGATTGTTCCAGGAGCGTCCATGCGCCCAACGACACCAGAAACAATCAAATCATTTATGAGACCTTTGTTGTTGGAAACATCCACGTTGCCGCTATTGTCGCAACCTGTAACGGTGACATCAGACTCGTTGATGACATACCCCACGATGCCACCGAGGTAGTTGCCACTATGGCTGTCGGTGCTTTCGGTGCATGCGATGAGATTAATACGAACGCGACCGCTGTTGTCAGCGTTATCGACTTCTCCGAATCCGGTCATCTTACCGATGATACCGCCCATCATAATGCCCGTAACCGGCACCGTACTGGCGCCAGCCGCAGTACGGACCTCACCACCGTTTGTGCAGTTCTTGACGGGGTTGGTGGCTTCGGTAAGTCCCACGATGCCGCCTACATAGTTCGTATTGTGACCAGCATTGCCAGGCAAGTACAGGTAAACCTGAGCTGAGTTAGTAACGCCTGAATCCACAATATTATCGCAGTTCTCAATAGTACTCTCGGCTCCTGCAGCCTTTCCGACGATTCCTCCGAGGTGGACATTACTAGCCCCGATGGTAGTTCCTTGCCAGCGGAAATAAGTACGTCCGACATTCTTGGCGTTTTTAACGGATGCTTTAGTATATCCTACAATACCTCCGAGGTAATAGCCTGCAAACTGAATAGGGAAGTTGGGGGAATGATAGACCTGGCCGGAGTTTGTGATGTCCTTGGACGCTCCGCCTACGACGATACCTTCGTTATAACCGATCACACCGCCCATCCTTTCTTCGGCAGATCCGGTTTCTTCCATGGAGGAGATTTCAATATTTTCCGTGTTGTGAACGTCAGAAACCTTGTTGTCGGCATAGTTCTCGCCAATGACGCCACCGAGATTAACTGAACGCGCGCCGGGAATGGACTGGCCTGAAGATGAATGATTCACGGCCGCATTATTTGTACACGCCGTAACGGAACCGGCATTGTAGCCAACTATTCCACCAAGTGTCTGGATTCTCGGATTGGACCTGTGGTTAATGCTACCATTGTTCGTGCACCCGGTTATGACACCGTCCGCCCTGTTCGTGCCGACAATACCGCCGGATTTTATATAACGTCCGCTAGCGTCCCCTCCTCTAAAGATAGAGTTGCCAATAGTTGCAGCGTTGGTGCAGTTTGAGACTGTGCCGTTAATGACTTCTCCAACTATACCACCAACTGCGGAATGATAGGCTACTGTAGTTTTGTTCACGATAACAGCGCTCAAGCTCGCGTGTGCGCTTTCAACAGGTGCATGGTCAGCGGTAGCGTTACTGGACGAAACAGTTGAACCGCCATCCATATGACCGACTACACCTCCGATGATAAGGAAAGGATTGGCTTTATCTGTAGATGAAACATGTGCGGAATTACTGATAGCGCCCTTGAAATAGGAACCCGTAATACTGCCGGAGTTGGAGAACCTTCCGACAAGACCGCCGATAATAAGTTTCCCTGTTGTGGTGAAACCGGCCGGAGTGGAAATAAGTCCGGAGTACTCACAACTATTCTGGAGCTTACCGACTGTTGTACGGCCCGTCAAACCGCCTACGGTAGTCATCTTTGTAATGCCGGAGACTTCCTCAAGTTCAATATCCGCCGCAACCTTCACATTGTCAAGAACGCCTTTATGATAGCCGACAATGGACGCAAACATAGCCTCAGCCTCATCAGTATGCGTAAAAGCGAAGGAACAGGAATTATCCAAAGTCAAATCCTTTACCAGACCCTTATCCATTCCCGCAAAGAGAGGAACGGTAGCCTTAAGTCCGCTGATTGTATGACTATTTCCATTAAAAACGCCATTGAAATAATTGTCTCCTCCGTAAGGAGTACCTATACCGCCAGTCGCATTGAAAGCGGCAGAGGTAGTCTCGTCAAAGGTTATGTCGGCAGTAACGGTTGCAACGAGGTCGTCGCCATACTCCTTATTGTTATATGCCGTGGCAAAGTCGATAAGATCCTGGGCGCTGGAGATTCCTACGCCAAGTTCCGTTCCGGTAGGAAGGAACTCGAATTCGGGCATATTGTAGAGATGACCGGCTTTCAGTTCATTGTTGGGGTCCTTGAAGGAGGTCTTGCTCTTGGTCATAATATGACCGTTCACATCCTGCACGATGACATCAAAGCCGTTGGAATAAGAACGGGCAGGGACGACCAGGTAGTAATCAATGGCCGTAGTGGTGGAAGTAGCCTGGTTCTTCACCACGCGGACTTCCAGGTCAGCGCCGGAGCCGGTAGCCGCCGCAAGGGCAGGCGTCTCATAATCAATGGTAAAATCACCACTCACCTGCTCATTATTGCGGCCCTTGAAGCGCACGGCGATGATATTGTCCTCGTCGGCGTCAGTGGCAGCCCTCTTGATGGAAATCTTCAATACCGCGCAGAGGTGTCCGAGAGAGATGTTGCTTCCGTCAGCCGAATAGCCCGCCATGGGGTTCATGCCCTCGGCAAAGCCGCCGGACTTGTAGGTCTGAACCGCAGGAAGGGTAACGTGCGTGGCATCCTCGTAAATGGAGGCGGGATAGAGCACATTGTAGGGAGTGCTGAGCACGCCGTCGAAAGTAAAAGTAGTACTGGTGGTTCCTTCCGGAAGATCGGCAAGTTCTTCGGAGGCGGTGCCGTTCACGGCAATCTGGTCGCCATTGGACCAGTAGATGTGACGGGTAGTACCCTCACGGTCTCCCATGTGGGTCCTGGAATCGGAGAGACCGACCGTAAGGACGGTCTTGGCTTCATTGATAACGTCAATGTCCTGAACTTCCTTGGCGCAGCCGGCCACCAGGGCGAGGGCTGCCATCAGATAAAAATAACGTGTTTTCATTACTCCCAGTCCTCCTCTTCTTCAATGATTTGTGGAATTTCATAAGATGTCAACAGCGGTACCTGTACTTGCAGGAACTGTTCTTTGCACGCAGGCGGGGCATAAGCACCGGACTGCAGATTGGAATAAGGAATTTTTAACATAATTAATTGATTGATTTATAGATTATTACCAATTTATGCTTTGTGTATAGGTATTTCCGAACATATCCGTAACGCGGACCTCTCCACCCTTGCTGCCTTCTCCGGGCGTTACGCTGAAGAGGATCGCCTTGGTGGACGGGGTGCAGTACTTGCGGTTCTTGGCGTTGTCGTAGGTCTGGAAGAGCGCATAGTAGGCCGGATCCACCCCGGGGGTGAATTCCATATCGGCCACCTTGACGCCGTTTTCGTACCACTCGGGAGTGCTCCAGCCCTCGGACCAGTTCCAGATATTGACTTTTACGCTGCCGTCGCCCTCCTCATCCGGGGCATAGACGCGCATCTGGTAGTCCTTGTCGTGGCCGACTCCCTTGTAATACCAGTCTACTTCATCGCCGCGCACGTTCATCACCATATAGCCCTGGGGCTCGCCCATCGCACCGATGGGACGGTTGAAACGCAATGCGCCCGTAGCCCTGGCCACGCTGATGCACTGGATGTTCGGCGCACCGTGCTTGGTGTCCTTACCGTAGTGGTTCGCGTAGTTGTAGTAGAAATTCTCGTGGTTGTGCCCGTTCCAGGCATAGACCGCCTTGAATTGGGAGAGCAGCGCCAGATAATCCGCATAGTGCCGGGCGTAGAAGTTATGGGAACCGTGCGGAGAACTGTTCGGGGTCTTGAACAGGTTCTGATGCGAACAGGTCATGATGACCTTGTCCTTCGGCACATAGGAGAGGTCGGCCTGCAGCCAGGCGAGAGTGCGGTCGTCCAGGCCATAACCATACTTGTCCTTCGTGGTCTTGCGGTCATACATGATGGTATTGACGACGATGTAATGGATGTCTCCGAGGTCGAAGGAATAGTGCTCGGGGCCCACATAGGTCTCGAAGAAGACATTCCCCTGCTCCGTTTCGAAGAGGGTCATCTGGTCGTAGTCGTGATTGCCGATGACGTTGAAGGTCGGGCAATTGATCTTGGCGGCGACATCCAGATAGTCGTCCCAGGCATACATCTCGTTATAGACCAGGTCGCCCAGGTTGATGGAATAGACATTCCCCTTGCAGGAGGCACGGAAGGCCTCGGCGTCGGGAGCGACAGTGTCGTTCCAGCGTTCCATAGATTCGTCCCAGCCATAGGGGCGCACCTGCGGGTCGGCAATCATCATTACGGTGTAGTCCTTAGAGACCGGCTTTTGGGCAATGGTGAAATTGGCCTGTACGGCCTTAGCATAACGCGGAATCCGCTTGAAGAACTGCGGAACGCCGGCGCGCAGGGGAAATTCCGCCGTTGCGGGGAGGCTCAGGTAAATAAAGCGCGCCTCGCTGAGGTCGCTTGTCATCGAATAACTGCCGTCCGCCGCCGTCAGGACGCACTGGCGGCCGTCAGTGACGACGATTCCCGCAAGCGGCTTACCGTCGACGGTCTTGACCGATCCGGTAACATTAGGAGCAGTCAGGTAGACGTCCGAAGGCTGCAGCACGGTGGCGTAATCATCGGCGGCAGCGCCACCGGTAGTGACGAAGACCGACGTGGCGACGATGTTGCCCTTCCGGCCGGATTTGCAAAGGATCTGGCCGTCGTTGGAGCAGTCTTTCACAAAAGCCCGCATACCCTCGCGGCATTCGGTATAGCCGACGACGCCCGCCGCGTGGATCGCGTTGCGGTTGTTCGCTTCGTACTTGTTTCCGCCAGCATCGGCATAAATGCTGCCGTGATTGACGCATTCGCGCACGTAAGCGCCTTCCGTCTGGCTCTTGGGGCAATAGATGTTGCCGACGATGCCGGCTGCGGTGCTGCGCGCACGCGAACTGATGCCCTCGAAGCGGACTTCGCCGAAATTGACACAGCCGCGCACGTGCACGGGACGGCCGATGTTGCCGACAATGCCTCCGGTATGCGAAGGCTGCTCGCCCTCGGAAACGATTTTCCCGTAATTGCGGCAGTCGGCGATGACCAGCGATTCGTGCGGCATCGCGACGATGCCGGCGGTATAACTGCCGCAGGCACCCTTCGAGCGCACTTCGCCGAAATTATCGCAGCGCAGGATGTGCGCCTTGGTCTGTCCGGCGATGCCGGCCGCGCGGCCGATGGAGTTAACCGCCCCCTCTTCCGTCGCACGCACTTCGGAGGAGATGTTCCCCTTGTTGATGCAGTATTTGACGGTGGAACGGTTGGCGTTGCCGGTGATGCCGCCCAGATACTGTGCGGCGAGCGAACCCACTCCGGAGAGGTTGCCGTAGTTTTCGCAATGGGCAATGACGCTGGAAGTATTGGGTTTCGCCCCACAGAGTCCGGCGATGCCGCCCATGCTCAGGTAGACTTCCTCTTTGGTGACTCCGGCCACATCGGCGTTCAGGTTACCGAAGTTGGCGCACTGCTTGATGACAAAGCGGTTGAAGCCCGCAATGGCGCCGACGGACACTTCCGCCAGCGCATATTCGCACTTGAGGGAAACGCTGCCGTAATTGACGCAGTCGCTGATGATGCCGAAGTTGGAATCGGCGATGAAGCCCGCGTGGAAGGCATTGCCCTTGGCTACCGCATTGAGCGAGCAAGTCTGGTCGATGACGATTCCGCTCACCTCCGCCGTACGCGTCAGTTCCGCGAAAAGGCCATAGGGGGTCTTCCAGCCCTTGAGGGCATGACCGCAACCATCGAAGCGACCGCTGAAGGACTTGACCTGCGGGAACTTCTTGGCCTTGGACATATCAATATCGGCCGTGAGGACCACCACCGAATCCGCGTTGCACCAGGGCAGCAGGGATTCTCCCTTGTTGGCAGCCTCGATGAAGGCTTTGAGTTCCGCCATATTGCCGATGCCCTGCGCACAGAGCGCAAGACTCAGGGAAAGCAAGAGGAGGAAGGTGACTAATTTTCTCATTACCAACTGATTGTAGATGAATATTCATTACCGAAGCGATCCGTTACCTTGACGGTGCCGGTCTTGGGTCCCTTCGGGTCCACAAAGACGCGGAACATCGTTTCGCAGTTATCGGTAGTCTCGGCGAAGGAACTGTCCGTAGACAATTTGCTGTTGTTGAGCCTGTAGTATTGGCGCATCTCCTTGTCAGCGTAGGAAAAGCGGAATTTCTTGTCGGTCACCCGCGTCATCGGAGTGGGAACGCCGTCGGCATAGAAAGTCGGCTTTTTCCAGAGCTCGTCCCAGAGGAAGATATTGGCGTAGAGATAGTCGTCGCCATAGGTGCCGGGGGCGAAAAGCTGCATCTGGTAGTTCGCGTCCAGAGGGGTGGAACCGGAGCCGCGCAGAATCGCCTGACCGTTCAGGTAGTCCCAGTCGCGGTACGTATAGGAAGGAGCCGCATATTTGCTGGGGTAGGTGGCTGAATAGGCGCCGGTCTGGTAAAAGATGGGCTTGAAACGCCAGTTGACATCGCCGTGATCGTAGTCAAAGACGACATAACCGCGCGGCGTACCGTTGCTGCCCATATATTCGTTGGTCCAGAGCGGACCGGTCACCCGCGTGAGCGTATGGGTCTCGATGACGGGATTGTCCAGGTTCACATAGTTGCAGGTGGTGTGCGTATGGCCAGCCCAGGCATAGACTTTCTTATACTTGGAAAGCAGGACCCGGTAGTCTGAATAATGCATGGCACTGCTGCGTTCGCCGCCGCCCAGCAGATGGAACATCGGCGAATGGGCGCAAATCATCAGCGTCGTGCTGAGGGGCACGTAGGAGAGGTCGTTCTGCAGCCACTGCCAGATTTCGTCAGTCAGGCCGGTCGCACATTCGTCGCGGTTCTTTCCGGTACTCTCGTCCGGAGAAATCATATCGTCCAGCACGATGAAGTGCAGGCCGCCCAGATTGAAGGAAAAGTTGGTGGGGCCAAGGTACGATTCGAAGGTCTTGCAGGCTGTCTTGTCGTCGGGTTTTTCCACATCGTGGTCGTGATTCCCGATGACGCTGTAGGTCAGCACACCGGCGTCCGCCATCCCCCGCATATACTGGGGCAGGAGCTTAAGTTCCCTGTGCACGATGTCCCCCAGGCCGATGCCGTAGACCGGACGGTCCGTCATCGTGGCGCGCAGTTCCTTCATATCCTTGTACATATCGTTGCAGCAGTCCAGCGCGTGATAGCCCATCTTGTCATAGTTGGCACCGCGGCCGCGAGGCTGCGGGTCAGCGAAGATGAAGACCGTGTAACGCTCGGGGTTGGCAATCTTGTTCAAGGTAAAGTTCACCCCGGAATATTTGCCGTCGCTGCCTTTGGTGAGGTCTTTGTAAAACTTCCAGAAAACGGGAAGGCCGTCCACCAGGGGCGCACTGGCGCCGGAAGGGGTGGAGACATAGACATAATCCCGCTCCGAGAGGTCGGAATCCAGCCAGTATTTACCCTGCGCATCCGTCAGAGTGCAGGCATAGCCGTCAGAGACCATCACCCCGGCGAGGGCGGTGCCGTCATCCAGAAGGACGGCACCGCTCACCGTATAGTGATCCGGCGTAACAGGCCCGACGGGGCCCGGCTCCGGTCCCTTTTCGCCGCAGGCGGAAAGGGCCAGAAGCAACAACGCCAGAAGAGGAAATCTTTTCAGCTTCATAAGAATTACAGATTACCACCCCAATATCCGATATCGCTGCAAGTGCCAAGGCCGTTGCCGACAGCATAGTCTGCGACATTGTTCTCGCTGATATCCACACCGTTGACCTTGCCGCCGAACTTGCAGTTCTCCACGACGGTCTGGGCATCGGCCGTACCGACGATGCCGCCGCAGCTGGACGGACTGGTCCCGGAATTCACGCTCAGGACACCGAAGTAGCGGCAGCCGCTGACCTTCACTCCCCCGCCCATCGAAACCGAAAGGATTCCGGCGGGCATCTGCACGGCACTGGCCGGATTGGAGCAGAAGATATTGTTCTTGGCATCGCAGTTCGTAATGGTGGAACTGGCCAGCGCGCAGGCGATACCGCCC
This sequence comes from Bacteroidales bacterium, assembly GCA_016282145.1. GTDB lineage: Bacteria > Bacteroidota > Bacteroidia > Bacteroidales > UBA932 > Cryptobacteroides. The sequence goes on from JAEEJZ010000021.1 coordinate 72,638, forward strand.
TTGTTAGGCGCGTTGCTACCGGTGATGCTCAGGTCGCCAAGGTGCTGGCAGCCCGTGATGGTCGCATTCCTCGCGTAGCAGACGATACCGGCGGAGCAGCCGCGGTAAGATTCGATCGTAGCGTAGTTGGTGCAGCCGTCGATGGACAGGGTTCCGCCCTCGGAGGTCGGTTTGTTGTCAAAGGCGCCCAGGATACCGGAAGCGCAGCAGGCCGTATACCAGCCATTGCTGGTGTTGCCATAGATAATGTTGCTGTAGTGGCGGTTCGTAATCTTACCGTTGTTATAGCACTTGGTAAAGACCGCATCGCCACCCAGTACGACACCCGCGATACCGCCGTACACCAGCATATAGTGCTTGCTGTTGGCGCAGTTGAGGGCGGAAGAAGTCACCTTTCCCATTTCTCCCGCATTGCTGCAGTTGATGAAGGTGGACTTTCCGTTGATGAAACCGGCCACGCCGCCGAAGAAGGCGTGCAGCGGCTGGGAAGTCGTGGAGGTGTTCAGATAGGCGGTGGTGATTTCGCCCATATTGGAAATGTTCTCAAACTGGATGGATTCCACCTTGGCGTCAGGATCGCAGCCGCCCAGGATACCGCCCATCAGGATATAAGAAGATGTACGGGAGGCCGTCTGGTCAAAAGAAAGGTTGGTCTGGGGGCTGTAGCCCTTGAAATTGAGAGTTATCCCGCCTTCCGCCTTTCCGACAAAGCCGCCCATAAAGATCTTCGTATCCGTGCCGCTCATATAGGATTCGAGGTCGATCGACCCGAGGGTGACCGACGCATCGGAAGCCGCGTCGAAATTATGGTCGCAGTCGACACTGCCGTAAAGGCCGCCTACACAGAGAGAAGAAGCATTTCCGCTCACGGTGAGGGTTCCCATATAGGAATTGCTCTCGCAGACGGCGCCATCGACCAGTTTTGCCTGAATACCGCCCAGCAGCGCAGTCTTCAGCGCGGAGGAGAAGGACATTTTACCGGTATTCTCGCAGGAGGAAAGGGTGCCGAGGCACTGACCAGCAATACCTCCCGTGTAGCAAGGCATATCCGCAGAGGGACAGGTGACCGCCACATTACCGCTCATCTTGCAATTTTCGATACGGGTCTGCTCATCGGCAAAGCCGCAGATACCGCCGACATAGGCAATATCGTCATCCGCGGTGGTGCCTGCATACTGCACGAGTCCGGCCATATTGCATTTACTGAAGGTCGTAGCATAGGCCTCGCTGGCGATACCGCCCAGGAACGCTTCGCCTTCGACATTCTTGGCATCCCAGTAAATCTTGGCATCCTTGCCCAGCACGACGTTGCTGATGATAGCACCGTTGCAAACGTTGAACAGGCCGGCGGTCCCTTTCTTGATATTGTCAATCGAATGGCCCATACCGTTGAATCTACCGGAGAAAGGATGTGCCTTGGTCCCGATGCCGGCCCAGCCGGACACCTCGCTCATATCGATATCACCCTTCACGCAGACGACACCGTCGGTTTCCCAGTCGGTGGTGGGCTCCCCTGCCGCTACGGCAGCGGCGAAGGCCTGCATTCCCTTATGGGTTACCAGACCGTTCGCAGGAATGTAATCCTGTACGATCACCGGAAGACTGACCAGGGAAGCGGAAGCGTTGGAAAGCCGCATAGAGACGGCGACATTGCGCTTCTCCGAGCAATCGCTCAGGTTTTCCGCCAGTTTGACGGTCAGGGTCACGAAACCGTTGTCCGGATCGCTCATCTGATACTCCGCCATCTTTTCGGGAGCAATCACCTCGGAAACGAAGAATTCCGGAACCACGATGGAAACGGCGGCCGCCGTACCAGGCAAGAGGATATGCCCTTCGGCATCGAAGGTATATTCGGAGCCGAACTGATAGAGATAGATGTATTCCTCTTCCTCGCCGCAGCGGAGCGTAACCTTGCCCAGACGGGAAGGATCCGTGTTGTTCTGCGACTTGACCTTGAGTACGGAGGTTTCAAATTCCCCGTTGGGAACGGGATTGGCGGGAACGACCGTCAGGAACGGATCGGCCGTATAATCCCACTGGGCGCCGGCCAGGGTCGTCACTTTCACCTCGAACTCCTCGGCCTGCGGGCCGGAAAGGAAGTAGGGCTGAGACAGGCTGAAGGCCGATGCGCTCTGGCCGACGGTCAGGGAGAAGCCGCGGAAATCCCCCGCTACGAAAGACAGGGTCGCATTGTCGCGAGGCTCGAAACCGTCATTGGCATTCACTTTAATGATGACCTTCCCGGGACCCTTCCCTGCAGGGGAAAGGACCTGACACCAGTCACGGTTGGAAACGAGATTCCAGACCAGGTTGTTGTCGTTGAGCGCGACATCGATGGTCTTGGTCCCGGCAAAGTGGGTGAAGTTCAGTTGACTCACCGCCGCACCGCCCAGGGTATAGGACACCTCAAGGTCGGTGACCGTACGGGAGTCCAGGATTTCCTGGTCCGTGGGCTTGTCCTTCACACAGGAAGACAGCAAGCCCAGAGAGAGGACCGCTAATATAGTATAAAGGTATGTGTGTTTCATATGCTTGTGGTTCTATTGTCTGCCAAGAAGCCTGGTATCACGACTCTCCTGCGTAGCGGCCCACCAGACATCGGTCTGGATGTTGTTCGTGCCGCCGAGCCAGCCGTCTACCGCTTCCTGATAGTAAACGGTGTTGCGGTAAGGCTCGTCCGAAGGATAGCGCATACGCGTAGGAAGGATGTGGTCGTTGCCGGCGGCGGGGCCGTCGGTACGCAGCAGCGGGTAGCCCGTGCGGCGGTAATCGCACCAGGATTCGATGCCGATGAAGAAGTTCGCGAGCCATTTCTGGGTCAGGATACCTTCAAGGGCATTGTCCGAATTGAAAGTGCTGCCGCTGTAGAGTTCACCGTTGACGACCCAGTTGACATACTCGACCACTTCGTCGGATTCAGCGTTCACATAGGGATTCCATTCAAGGATACTCTCGGTAACGGCCTGCCTCAGCAGGGCCAGATAAGCACCGAAACTCGAAGCGGAACCGACCCAGCCACGGACGCCGGCCTCGGCGAAGATGAAGAGCAGTTCGGAATACTGCATCAGCGGATAGTAGGGCGCATTCTGCAGGTCATAGACTTTTCCGGTGATGCCTGAACCGGCATTCCTGCCATAGACCATACGGCCGATGACGGAGTTGCCGGCATTGGACAGATGGGTCGCCAGGAACTTGGTCACATCGGAACCGACCATCTGGTTGGGCATTCCGTGCACTTTGCGCCACCAGCAGTCATAGCGGGGATCTTCCCGGTGTCCGCCCTGCGACGAGAGCACGGATTCGTAATAGGTAATGCCGTTCTCGTCCACTTTCTTCGTGGTGGAAAGCATCCGGCGCGTCAGCACGTCGCAGACGGCCACCGTGTTCCAGTTTCCGGAAGTGGTGGAGTAGAAGGGAGTATGCTCGGTCTCGTTCTGGTCGCTGAACGGAATCATCGGCCGCTCGTCGCGCGAACGCAGCATAGGATAGTCGCCACCGCCGCTGAGGAAGCAGCTGTACATTTCGGAGAGCTTGTTGGAGATGTTCACCGAACCCCACTTATCGTCACCGAGTTCCAGGGTGCCGCCGTCCTCTTCCATAACCTTCATACCGACGCGCATCAGCACGCGGGCGTAGAGGGAGTTGCCGAAGCGGCGCCACAGTTCGTAATTGCCGCTGTAGGTCTTGTCGCAGATGGCGTTGAAGGAAGGAACGTCATCCACGTCCTGCGCAAGGAGTTCGTTGGCGGTTTCCAGCATACAGATGACGGATTTGTAGATTTCCTTCTGGCTGTCGTAGCGGGTGGTGTATTTGCCATCGCCCTCGCGCAGGGAGAGCAGGCCCGCCTCCTTGAAGGGAATATCGCCATAGGTATCCGAGAGCTGGGTGATCAGGAAGGAACGCAGGATCAGGGCGACTGCCTTGATTTTGTCGTTCTTCTCCTTGACCGCCTGCTCGTACATCGCCATGGCGTTGCCGTACTGGAGGTAGAGTCCGGTCCAGATATCGTCGGAAGTACCTTCAGGGATGTTGTAGTTGCCGATGACGCGGGAACTGACTTCGGAATTGGTCATTACCGCGTACTGGGAGAGGTAGACCGTCGTACCCCGGAACACGCTGATCAAGTTGTACTGGGTCTTGAACATGATGGGATGCACGTAGGACTCCGCCGGCGCCGTTTCCAGCGCGTAGGGGTTCTTGCTCATTTCATCGAACTTGGAACAAGAAAGAGAAAGGAGCGCCAGTGCAAGTATCGCATTGTATTTCATTATCTTTTTCATCGCAGGTCCCTCCGATTAGAATGTGAGACTGATGGAACCGCCGAACTGTGCCGTCGACGGCATCTGCAGGATTTCGAAGCCCGGGATGACGGCGCTGCCGCGCATCGTCACGCCCTCGGGATCGAAGCCGGGGAATTCAGACCAGCACCAGATGTTGTTGCCGTAGACCGAGAAACTGGCGCCGCTGAGCACCTTGGTCTTGGCGAGCAGCTTCTTGGGCAGGGAATATTCGAGCCGCACTTCGCGCAGTTTCAGGAACTGCGTGCTGACGAAGTTGGCCTCGCCGTTGGTCTGTTCGTACTTGTTGTGGTAGTAGGTGGCGATATTCGCGGGATCGATAGCCGTCGTGTTCACCACGTAGTTGCCGTCCGGCAGCAGCCGGACACCTACGGGAACGAGGCCGCCTTCGCGACCGGCGAGCGTCGCCGTACCCTTACCGCGGTAGTTGAGCACCCAGTTGGTGTAGGAATAGACGTGGCCGCCCACCTGGCCGTCGAAGCCGATGTAGAAGCTCAGGTCTTTCCACTTGAGGGTGGTATTGAAGCCGCCCTTCCAGTCGGGAGCGCAGTCGCCCAGGTACTGGAGGTCCGTACCGGTCTGGTAGAGGTTCTGGTTGTCCAGGACGGGCAGACCGGAGACATCGACCATCTTGCCGTCCGCCGTGATGGCGGTAGAGCCTTCCGGTGCCCGGACATAGCCCTTGCCGTACATCGAGGTCAGGCTGCCGCCCTCATAGGCAATCATATAGGCGTGCGTGGAGTAGGAGGCGATGATCCAGGAATCGATACCCTCGCCCAGGGAGACGACGGTATTGCGGTTCATCGTATAGTTCAGGCCGACCTTCCACTGCAGGTCGCGGGTCTTGACGAGGGTTCCGGTCGCGGAGAGTTCCACTCCCCTGTTGCGGATGGAACCGGCGTTCACATACATATAGTTGACACCGTTGGCGTAAGAGACCGGCATCTGGGAGATCAGGTCCTTGGTGACGGCGTCATAGTAGGCGGCGTCCAGGGTGAAACGGTTCTTGAACATCCGCAGTTCCAGACCGACTTCCCAGGAACTCACGATTTCCGGACGGAGGTTGCTGTTGACGCGCGTGGCGGGAAGCGACACGGTTCCGGGGAATCCGGTGCCCTGCAGATAGTTGGCGATGCGGTAGGGAGCCGTATCGTTACCTACCTGCGCCCAGGAGGCGCGGATCTTCATCAGGTTCACCAGACCGTTCGTGCGTCCGAACTCGAAGAGGTCGTTCAGGGAAACGCTTCCGGAAACGGAAGGATAGAAGAAGGAGCGGTGACCGGCCGGCAGGGTGCTGGACCAGTCGTTACGACCGGTGACATCGAGGAAAATGGCGTTCTTCCAGGAGAGGGAGAGCATTCCGTAGAGGGAATTGGTCTGCCGCACATAGGAAGAATTCGAGGTCTTGGGCTCGTAGGAAGTGTTCACCAGGGAATAGACACCCGGGATGTTCAGGGCGCCGGCGGTCTGCGCGTGGTTGGAATAACTGCGCCAGATGATGCTGCCGCCGATGTTCCCGGTGAATTCGAAGTCGCCGGCGAAGCGGGTGTTGTACTTCAGCAGGAAATCGCCGGAGTACTGCTTGGAGCCGATGGTCTGCTCCTTGTACCAGCCCTGCGGTTTGGCCTGGGTAGAGGTCGGCTGCCGCTGGGTACGGAAGTCGGTGATGATGTCCAGACCGCCGCGGGCCATCAGCGTGAGGCCTTTCGCCAGATCGGCATTGAAGACGACGTTGCCGTAGACGCGGTCGCGCTTCTGGTTGTTGATCGCCTGGTAAGCCAGGAAGTAGGCGTTGTTCTTGCCCCCGGAGAGGCTGGCGTCCTGCTGGAAGGCAGCTTCGTCCTTCCAGTAGAAGGAAGGCCACTTCATATCAATGTTCGGCGCATAGCACCAGAGGCTGTACATAATGGCCGTGGAGCCGTAGCCGGAAGATACGGGAATGTTGTCCTTGCGGGTGTTACGGTAGTTCACCGAGGTCTCCAGCTTGAGCCACTTGGCCAGGCGGCTCGTGGTGCGGACCGCCAGGAAGTTAGTCATACTCGGGGAATTGGGAACGATGCCGTTTACGCTGTTGTTGGTATAACTGACGCGGACGCTGTTGTCCTTGCCGATCTTACCGGACATCACGATGGAGTTCGAGAAGGTAAGTCCCGTCTGGAAGTAGTTCTGGAACCAGTCCCCGTAACTGACGAACGGGGTTTCGTCACGGACGAAATCACCGATTTCGTTGAAGTGTCCGCCGATGCCCTGCGCTATATTATAATATTGGTAATAGGGCGTCCCGTCCATCTTCGGACCCCAGGACTCCATCCCCGCGGTATTGACATAGTCTGAACGCGGATTGATGCCTGCGACATCCTCACCCTCGCCGGAGACCAGATAATAATAGTAGTTCAGGCCCGCGGTACCCTGTCCGTAGGTATACTGCAGGTCTGGCGAAGAGAGCACCTTGTCCGCTGCGAAGCTGGACTTGATGCTGACGCGGAAGACCGCATCCTGGCTCTCGGCGTTCTTCGTGGTGATGATGATGGCGCCGTTGGCCGCCTGCGAACCGTAGAGGGCCGTAGCGGCGGCACCCTTCAGCACGGTGACGCTTTCGATGTTGTTCGGGTCGATATCGGCAAGACCGTTGCCATAGTCGATGGCGTAGATGCTGCCTTCGCCCGAATCGGACTGGGTGGCGGAGTTGTACATCGGCACACCGTCCACGACGAAGAGGGCCGTGTTGTTCTCCAGGTCTGCCGAGGATTCACCGCGGACCGTGACACGCATCGTACCGTCGGGGCTGCTGGAACGGTCGATGTTCAGACCGGCCACCTGACCGGCCATACCGTTGATCCAGTTGCCCGTGGTGGCGCTGTTGACAAACATGTCCCCTTCCACCTTCTGGGCGGAATAACCGATGGATTTTTCATCCCTCTTGATACCGAGGGCCGTGACCACCGCGGTCTGCAGCACCTCCGCCTCGTCCTTCAGGACAACGCGTTTCAATTGGGAAGAAGAAGCCTTGATGGACCGGGATTCGTAACCCAGGCAGGAGAACTGGATGTCATCCTCCGGAGAGGCCTTGATGTTAAAGAGACCCTGGTCGTTGGTAATGGAGCCTGAAGAAATGGCTCCGGCCACGAAAACGGCGACGCCGGGGAGCGGATTGCCTTCAGAATCGACAACCGTACCCACCCATTGTTTTTGCGCATATGGGGGGGTGACTTTGGAGCCGGAGAGCGCAACGGTCATTCCGGACACCTTCCATTCGATACCGCTGCCGGCGAGCACTTCGGAAAGAAGGCGCTCCAACGGCGCGTTTGAGAGAGAAACGTGCACCTTGGGCAGAACGACATCCCCGAGGGAGCGCTCAAACGAGAAGGTGACGCCGGTCTGGGCCGTGAACGAGTCGAGCACGTCGCTCAAACGGGCGTCCGTGCTGTCGATGTTCAGGCTGAACGTATTCTGGGCGTTAAGCGCTATGCTCAATCCCAGAACGACTGACAATAGGGTTAAAAGTTTTTTCATATATGGTTGAATACACTATTCTTCGATCGTGAATGTGGCGCCTTCGCAAATGAAACCAAGTTGCTCGGCAAGGGACTGGGGAGAAGCGCCGCTCTGGAAATTGAAATTGTAGCGCTTTCCCTCATCGGAAGGCGTTCCCTGCTGCCTGACGGTGACACCGTAGCGGTTTTCGATTTCCTCAATGATCTGAGAGACGGTGACATCGCTCATCGAGATGACGCCGTATTTGACGAGCAGGATATCCCCGATCATCGTTTCCGACACATCGAAAACCTGCTCCGCAGGCTCCCAGGTCGCTTTCTGGCCCGGTTTGATCCGGAATAGATTGTTTCCGGCCGCATCCTGCAGCGAGACGGAGCCCCTGGCCAGGACGACCTCAGATGCTCCGGACGACGAGAGTTTGACGTCGAATTCAGTACCGAGGACCCGTACCCGGAAATCCGGCATTATTACGTAGAAGGGAACGGCCGGATTCTTTTCAACATCGAAATAGGCCTCCCCCGTCAGGCGGACTTTGCGCTCCTCGACATTGAAGGAATCGTCATACTCCAGACGCGAGCCGGGACGCAGCCAGACATCGGTTCCGTCGGGCAGTTCCACGTGCATCGACGGATTATCGATATTGGCAATCGTCTGCACCCTCGGCTCTACAACCGGCTTTTTCAGGAAAAGCGGCATGCACAGCAGGAGGGCGATAAGGGCTGCCACCGAAATACGGACAGCCATCATAGGGGTCTTCCTCTTACGGCGCACCCGATTCCAGGCCCTGTCCAGATCCGGAGAGTCCGCGGGAGCGGAAGAGGTCAGTACACAACTCATGGCTGCATACTGGGCGTAGATCCTCCAATGCTCCGGAGATTCATCCAGCCAGGCCTGCAGGATGTCGTTGTCTTCAGGGGTGATGCTGCGGTCCAGACGGGCGATAATCAGCCGTCCTACAGCATCTTCCCTGGTCTTGTTCTTGCTTATTGTGTTTTTCATCATATGCGTGCGTATATACTTAAAGCACACAAGTGACAAAAAACACCTAAGAAAAATTCTATTTTTTTTGAACCCGCTCCCGAAGATGCTTCATGGCGTTGTAAATGTGGTTCTCCACGGTGGAAAGGGAGAGCCCCAGGATCTGCGCGACCCGCCGGTTGGGAATGCCTTCGAGCCTCGACAGGACAAAGACCTCGCGGCAGCGGTCCGGAAGTTCGGAGAGCAGGGAAGAAACCTGCTCCTGGATATCTTCTGTGTAGAGTTTCCGGATTACGGGATCGTTGTCCGGATCGTACGCGGAATACTGCTGTTCTATCCGGTCCTTGAACCAAATCCGGTGGGCACTGTCATTCTTACGGCGACGGAGTTTGTTCAGGCAGCCGTGCCAGACACTGTTCAGCAGATACAGACGCAGTTCCCTTTCGTCGTTCAGATACGGCAGCCGGAAGCGGTGGTCCCACACCCAGGCAAACACATCCTGCACGACATCCTCAGCTTCCTCTGCCGGGAGCATCAGCTTCGCATACGACACGAGCGAAGAGTAATGCTCGCGGAAGACACGTTCGATGTTGTCCCGCGATACTGTCACAACGCAAATATCGAAAAAAAATGTAACTTTGCAAAGTATGGAGATTCAAAACAGGCAGGTGCCGGTCCTGCTGCTCACCGGCTATCTGGGAAGCGGAAAGACGACGCTGCTGAACCGGATACTCGCCAATCGCAAAGGCATTCGTTTCGCCGTAATAGTCAACGATATAGGTTCTGTCAACATCGATGCTTCGCTCATTGAGAAAGGCGGCATCGCCAGCCGTACCGACGATTCCCTCATCGCCCTGCAGAACGGCTGCATCTGCTGTACGCTGAAAACGGACCTGATCGCGCAACTCGCCGAATTGACGCAGATGCGCAAATTCGACTATATCGTCATCGAAGCCAGCGGCATCTGCGAACCTGCGCCGATTGCCCAGACCATCAGCACCCTGCCCTCCTACGCCGACCAGTATGTTATGGGCGATATGCCCTATCTGGACTGCATCGTGACGGTGGTGGACGCCCTGCGGATGCGGGATGAATTCGACGGCGGGAAGGCGCTGGAGCGGCAGAACCTGGACGAGGACGACCTGGAGAAACTGATTATCGAGCAGGTGGAATTCTGCAACATCGTGCTGCTGAACAAGGCGGCGGAAGTCTCCGCCGAGGACCTGCGGCATCTGCGCGCGATTGTCAAGGGGATCAATCCCGGGGCGAAGGTGCTGGAATGCAATTACGGCGACATCGACCTCGACGAAATCATCTATACCGGGATGTTCGATTTTGATGCGGTGGCTACTTCCGCCGCGTGGATTGCCGCCATCGAGGGCGAGGAAGAGGAGGAAGAACCGGAGGGAGAAGCGCTCGAATACGGCATCCAGACCTACGTCTATACCCGCCGGAAACCCTTTGACTTCGGGCTTTTCGACGATGCGGTCTTCCGTAAATGGCCCGGCGGTATCATCCGCGCCAAGGGGCTCTGCTGGTTTGCCGACGAGCCCGGCAAGTGCTGGCTTTTCGAGCAGGCCGGACGCCAGAAACACGTCCGCGAAGCGGGACTCTGGTACGCGATGATGCCCGCACTGGAACTGGAGGAACAGCTGGAGCGGGATGCGCAACTGCGCCGCGACTGGGATCCGGTCTATGGAGACAGGATGCAGAAAATCGTCTTCATCGGCCAGCATCTCGACACCGCTGCCATCGACGCCTTCCTGGATCGCTGCCTGGTAGATTATTCCGGCTAGCCTCCCCCCCGGATTGTATCTTTTACAAAGTGATGATACCCTCGATTTTTTTGACGAGGGTATCATCATTTTTGGCTATTTTTGACGGTACCCTACTCATTTTTCAAGAGGGTACGGTCACTCAGGAATCTGAAATTACAGTGAGGAAACCAGGGTGTCGATGCGCCCGAAAACGTCATCCACGGAACCCTCGCCGCTCACTTCGTGATAGAGTCCCCTCTCCCGGTAAAAGCGGATGAGCGGCTCGGTCTTTTCGTGGTAGGTGCGGATGCGGTTGGCGATGATGGAATCGTCGGCATCATCGGCCCGGTTCTCCAACATCGCCCTATGCTTGATGCGCTCGTAAATGAGCTGGTCGGGGATATGGAGGGAGAGCACCGCGGTGACACTTTCACCCGAGGCTTTCAGGCGGTTTTCCAGCACTTCCGCCTGGGCGATGGTGCGCGGGAACCCGTCGAGCAGGAAGCCCTCCACGCCCTTGGCGGCATCGAAAGCGGAAAAGAGCATGTCTTCCACCATCTGGTCGGGGACGAAATTTCCCTTGTCGATGAGCTCTTCCGCCTTCTTTCCCAGCGGTGTACCGGCAGCGATTTCGTTACGCAGCAGATCCCCGGTAGAGATATGCAGCAGGTGATATTTTTCCGACATGGGAATGGCCTGGGTGCCCTTCCCCGCACCCGGAGGCCCGAAAATGATATAGTATTTCATTCTTCGTCCAAAACGTAGATGTCCTTGTAATTGCGGCCGATGCCGTCGTAATCGAGGCCAAAGCCGACAATGAAGCGGTTGGGAATCTCCATCCCCACATAATCGAGTTTCACGTCCTTCTTGTACACCTCAGGCTTGAGGAGCATCGTGCAGACCTTGTAGTCCGCCGCCTTCGTCTCCTTCATATAGTCGCTCAGCGCGACGATGGTGTTGCCCGTGTCCACGATGTCTTCCACGACGATGACGCGACGGCCGGAGAGGTCCGAAGTCGGTCCCAGCAGGTTCCGCACCACCCCCGTGGAAATGGTTCCGGAATAGGAGGAAAGTTTCATGGAAACCAGTTCGCAGTCAAATTCCAGACGCTTCATCAATTCAGCCGTAAAAAGCACTGAACCGTTGAGAATGCACAGGATTACCGGAATGTCGGTACAGCCCTTGAAATCCGCATTGATCTTTTCCGCCACCCCGTCTATCGCCTCACTGATGCGTTCATAGGGGATATACAAGCGGAACGACTTGTCGTAAAGCTTGATTTTATCCATTTCCAACCAACTCATTTTGGAGGCCAAATTTATAAAAAAATATCCATAAAAGATAAAAACGCTCGGAATTTACAAAATCAGCGCTCAACTTGCCGGAATGAACTGCCTGATTACCCTAATGGAAGCCATCCTGCTGCTATGCGGAGCAGGAAGCGAAGAAGAGTTGGACGAAAGCCTTTTTGAGCGTTTCGAACGCTATTCCAGTCACCCGCTTCACCTCAATACGGCAGGCCGGAGAGCCCTGATGGAAAGCGGCCTGCTGAGCGAATACCAGATTGCCGTCCTGCTCGAACAGCGGCAACGGGCGGGCACGCTGCGTTCCTACACGGAGCTCGCGCTGCTTGACGGATTCGGGGAGCGGACTGCTGAGGCGCTGCAATTCTTCACGACCCTGGAAGGAGAAGCGCAGCGCAGCAAGGAACTGCGGGGCGAAACGCTGTTACGGGGCAGCCTGCGCATACGCGACGGAACTATCCAGGGCGCGGGCGGGACGAAAATGCAGATCGAAATCCCGGAACGGGCCGCCCTTTTCTGGGGCAGCCGCTTTTCTTATGCCGATACAAAATTCTCTCCAGGCACTTTCAATGCGGAGTATCGCGGAAAGAACGGCCGATGGAACTTGCTTGCCGGCGATTTTCACGCCCGCTTCGGCCAGGGGCTCTGCGCCTGGAGCGGCTTTTCCCTGAGCGGATTCTCCTCCACGGGAGCCTTTCAGCGGAAAGCGCAGGGGCTTACTGCCTCCCATTCGTTTTCCGAGGCCCTGCGCGGGCTTGCCGCCAGCGGCGATGTGGGGCCGGTAACGCTGAGCGGAGGCCTCCACGTAACGGGACTCAGGGAAAGGATGGAGGGAAAGACAGACGCCAGAATCGGGCTTGGATACTGCCTGAATGCCACATATCGCTGGCGATGGGGCCATGCGGGCCTGAGTGCCGCAGGAAGGGGTTCGGCACCCACCCTTGCCGCAGACTGGCGGATGGGCGCAAAGGGCTGGGCCTGGCTCGGGGAGCTCGCCTGGGACTTCCCGGGAAAGGATATCGCCGCGCTGACTACCCTGCTCTGGAGACCGCTTTACGGGATAGAGGCCGCGATGAACCTTCGTTACTACGGCCCGGAATTCCGAAATCCGGACGCCGGGGCTCCACGGGCCATCGGCTCCGCAAACCGGGATGAGGCCGGCGGCGCCATCGCACTCAGTTCGCCCTGGGGAACAGTCAGTTATTCGATTTTTACAAAACCCTCTTCCGGCGGGATCGGGCACAAGGCGATACTCCAGGCAGGGCACAGCTGGCACAGCGGTCCGCTGGAATGGTCGCCCTCATTGCGGAGCCTTCTCTCCTGGCGCAGCTGGAGCGGAACGCCCCTCCGGGCGGAAATCCGGGGAGACCTGGGAGTCCACTATGAAAAAGCGGCGCTGAACCTTCGATACCATACGGTCTTTTGCCGGGAACGCTCCTGGCTCTGGTACGCGGAAGCCGGCTACAGCGGCGCCTGGCTGCGCTTTACGCTGTTCAAGGTCGATCAATGGGACGATAGGATCTATGTCTATGAACGGGACCTCAGCGGCGCATTCAGCGTGCCCGCCAGTTACGGCCGCGGCTGGAGCCTCTCCCTGAGCACGAATCAGACAATCCGGGGCCGACATCTGCGGCAGCGGATCGGCTTCAAGGCCTCTTACATCCACTATTTTCCGTCGGAGGTAAAACGCAGCAGCGCCTTCGAGGGAAAAGTGCAATATATTATAGACTGGGGATGGCGTTTTCCATCTTCGTCCCGCGGGAACCTTTGACCAGGATCAGGGTATCCGAAGGCGGATTCGCAGCCAGTGCGGCGGCAAGGGCCGGTGAATCGGGGTACCAGGCGGCGCGCCCGAGTCCGGCAGCGTCGAGAGCGCGCCCGAACTCCTCCCCCACGAACAGAGCCGGCGTCCCCGCATCCGCGAGGCGCTTAACCAGTTTGAGATGCTCCTTTGCCGATGCATCGCCGAGTTCCCGCATCTCTCCGAGCAGCGCGAGTTTGCGCGGCGCACGCATCGCGAAGAAATTATCGAGCGCTACCGCCATCGACGAGGGATTGGCATTATAGGCATCGACGATGAGGGTATTGCGCTGCGTCTGCAGCATCTGCGAACGCTGATTCGAGGGCTTGTACGCCGATATCGCCGCGAAGGCATCCGCCATCGGCACGCCGAAATAGCGGCCTACGGCGAGGGCGGCCAGTACGTTCGTTGCGTTGTAGGCGCCGACCAGGGATGTTTCGACCGTCGTTCCTTCGATGACGAGCCGCAGGAACGGATGCGCCGCGTCGGTCGGCAGGATCTGGACCCCTTCGTACTGAATTCCGTAGGACCAGACGTGGCAGGCGCATTCGCGCGCCATCTGCGTGAGGTCGGCATCATCGGCATTCAGGAAAATGACCGAACCGTCGCGCGCGGCAAGCCACTTGTAGAGTTCGCCCTTGGCGGCTTTCACCCCCTCGAAGGAGCCGAAGCCCAGCAGGTGCGCCTTGCCGACATTGGTGATCAGGCCGTAATCCGGCCGCGAGACGCGCACCAGTTTGGCGATGTCGTCCGGATGGTTCGCCCCCATCTCTATCACGGCGATCTGCGTCTGCGGCGTAATCGAGAGCAGGCTCAGGGGAACCCCGATATCATTATTGAAATTGCCCTTCGTGGCGGTGACGTTGAATTTCTTCGAGAGGACGGCGGCGATGAGTTCTTTCGTCGTCGTCTTGCCGTTCGTGCCCGTCAGGCCGATGACCGGCAGCGAACCGTCGGGCTTCACGTGCTCACGGTGATAGATGGCCAGTTCCTGGAGGGCCGTAAAAGTATCAGCTACCTTGATGAGCCGGGGATCGTCCGGAAGGTCTGCCGCTTCATTGACGACGGCACAGGCCGCCCCTGCTTCCAGGGCTTTCATCGCATAGGCGTTCCCGTCAAAGTTCTCACCTTTCAGGGCAAAGAACATCTCGCCGCCCTGGAGCGTACGGCTGTCGGTGGCGACTACGCCCCCGCAAGCCAGATATCGTTCATAAAGTCCCATACCCTACTGCCGGCCCGTGCTTCCGAACCCGCCCTCACCGCGGTCAGAGGCGGAAAGTTCCTCCACGCACTCCCATTCTATGCATTCGTGCCGGGCCAGGACCAACTGGGCGATACGTTCGCCGTTCTCGATGGTAAAAGGCTCATCGGAGAGGTTGACCAGGATCACCTTCACTTCTCCGCGGTAATCCGCATCGATGGTGCCGGGGGCATTGAGTACCGTGATGCCCTTCTTCGCCGCCAGTCCGCTGCGGGGACGGACCTGTACCTCATAACCCGCCGGAATCTCCAGAAAGAGTCCCGTGGGGACCATCGCCCGCTCCAGCGGCTTCAATACGACCGGGGCGTCCAGACAGGCCCGCACATCCATCCCGGCCGACAGCGCTGTCGCATACGCAGGCAGTGCTCCGCCGCTCTTATTGATTACTTTAACTTTCATCGCTACTGATTTTTCACAAATTTAACATCTGTTTACCGGTTTTCAAAATCAAAATGAGGGCCGCTTGGAATTTTCCGGATTTGCTGTAACTTTGTATGGATTCAGGAATCCGGCGAATGATTAACACATCAGATATGAAAAGAATCTTATTCCTCATTTCGGCTATTTTGCTTTCCTGGGCGGCAAATGCTCAGAATCAGTCCGTGGAGCGGGCACTGCCGAGCCCCTATTCACCTTCGGTCTATGCAGAGATTTCCAGAGGAGAATTTTTATTGAACGGACACGAACTCAACGAATGGGAGACGCGCCAGGTCATCGGTAACGAAATTTACAGCAAAACCTTTGCTCCCGCCCGCAGGCAGCGTAAAGCCGGTCTGGTTCTGACCATCGTCGGCGGCGTGACGACCGGACTCGGCGGAATCATCGCCATCGGCGGAGCGGCCGGAATGGCAGCAACCCCCGTGAATACCTGGCAGCAGGACAGCAACGGCAGAACCCAGGACCGGCCCTATTCCTATCAACGGGATTACAGTTCGGCGCAAGCCGCCCTCCTTACCGGCACCGGTATCTTTTTGGCCGGCAGCACGATGTTGAGCGTCGGTATCCCCCTGCTGGTCATCGGCCAGAAGCGGCTGAACTGGGTGGCAGAAGACTATCAGGAGAAAATGGCCCGGAAGGCCAGCCTGAACCTGAGTTCCGGCAGCAACGGAGTCGGCCTTAGCCTCGCCTTCTAAGCTTGCCGCTACATCTCAACATGTACTTAAGCACAGGAGTGGGGATTCTTGCCCTGCTCCTGGGCTTTTTGCTTAACCGAGGAATACCCTTTCTCAAACGGCACTGCGTCCCCGTTCCGGTAACGGGCGGACTGGTCATTTCCCTGCTCACGCTTCTGCTGTACAGCGTCTGGGATATCGAATGCGTCTTCGACGAAACCATCAAGGACTTCTGCATGACGGCCTTCTTCACCTTTGCAGGATTCCTGTGCAATATCAAAGTGGTCCGCAGTGGTGGCCGGCCCCTCTTCATTATGTTACTCTTGGTGGCCATCCTGATCCTCGCCCAGAACGCCCTGTCCATTGGACTTTCGCTCGCGATGGGACACGATACGCTGTTCGGCATGGCGACCGGCTCCATCCCTATGTGCGGAGGGCACGGCACTTCCGCGGGCTTCTCTCCCCTGCTGGAACAGCAAGGACTTACCGGAGCCGCTTCGCTGACGATGGCGGGCGCCACCTTCGGGCTGATTGCCGGCTCGCTGCTGGGCGGACCGCTCGCCGATGCGCTGATCCGGCATCGTAAACCCGCAGACCTGGACGCGGAAAGCGAAGATGTCAGCCTCGACAGCAAGACGGACGACAGCCCGCGCACAGGTAAGACGGGACTGATCGTCACACTGATCCTCCTGGTGGCGGCCCTGCCGCTGGGCTATCTTTTGAATGCGATTTTCGCCCGCATCGGCTTTACCGTTCCCAGCTACTTCGGCGCCCTCGTCGCCGCCGTGTTGATGCGCAATTCCGTCGGCTCCATCCCCATCGTCTCCAAGCAGATTGACGATTACAGTGTCCGGCGCATCGCCACCGTGTTCCTTGCCCTTTTCCTGGGAATGGCGATGGCCTTCCTTCGGCTGTGGGAACTGAAGTCGATGGCCCTGCCGCTGGCCGTCATCCTGCTGTCGCAAGTGGTGCTTATGGCTCTCTATGCGATATTCGTAGCTTATCCGATGTTGGGAAAGGATTATGAAAGCGTCGTCCTGGTCAGCGGACTTTGCGGTTTCGGACTCGGCGCCACGCCCAATGCCCTGGCCAATATGGAAGCGGTCTGTGCGAAATACCGCACAGTGGTGCGTCCTTTCCTGATCGTCCCCATCATCGGGGCGATGTTCCTGGACATCATCAATATCTCCGTCATCACCCTTCTGCTGAATATATTCTAGAAGGAGAAGGGCCCTCCGAGTTAATAATATCGCGGTTTTTGTGAAACGTGAGGGACCCAGGGGCCCTGACATTTCATTTTTTGGGCCAAAAACACAACTCTCAGGGCCCGAAAAAGCCGGCGGAATATCCACCGGCTTTTGATGTTTGTCGGGATGATCCGACTCGAACGGACGACCCCCACGTCCCTAACGTGATGCGCTAGCCAACTGCGCCACATCCCGAACAAAGTGGCTGCAAAGATAACGCTTTTTTGGTGAAAACAAAAATTATTTACACCACTTGTCCAGCCAGTCGAAATAGGTCCTGTGCCAGAAACGGGCGTTCTGCGGTTGCAGGATCCAGTGATTTTCTTCCGGGAAGACCACGAGTTTGGAAGGGACGCCCATCATCTGCGCCGCATTGAAGGCCGCCATCCCCTGATCGTAAGGGATACGGAAGTCCTTGCCGCCGTGGATGCAGAGGATCGGCGTATGCCACTGCGTCACGCGGCTTTCCGGAGAATTGGCATAGTGCCGCATCGCCCGCGGAAGCGCACTGTAAGGCGCTCCGCCCTGCGCGATGCCGCCGAAGACCTGGGAAGCATCGCCGAGCCCGCCGTTATCGAAATTCGGGAACCACATTTCCTCGGTGGTGTACCACATATAGCGCTCGTCGAAGATACCAGCGTGGGCGATAAAGCAGTCGAACACATCTTCGTGCAGCCCTTCCAGCATATAGACCGAATAGCCGCCGTAACTGGCACCGCAGGCCGCCATCTTGCCGATGAAAGGCTTGGCCTTGAAGTAGCGCGCCGCGCTCAGGTAATCCTGCATGTTCAGGCCGGGATAGTCGCCGGAAATCTGTTCTTTCCAGGCCTGTCCCTGCGCCGTGGTACCGCGCCGGTTCGGCATTACCACCACATAGCCCTGCGCGGCCATCAGGCGGTAATTCCAGCGGTAGGACCAGTCCTGTCCCAGCATACCCTGCGGACCGCCGAGGGTGATGAGGATCGAAGGCCAGACTTTCGACGCATCGAACTCGGGCGGATAGGCCACCCAGACCTGCAGGGACTGGCCGTCGACCGTAGGAATCCACACTTCCTCCACCTTGCCTTCCGGCAGCGGATCGAGGATGGCGTCATTGGTATGGGTAAGTGCCTTCAGCCCCTGCGCGGAGACGAAGCCGATCTCCGTCGGACGATTGAGCGAATCGAAGCCGCAAAGCAGGCCGTCCGCATACAGGGCGAAAGGAGAAAGGCAGCATTCCAGCCCCTCCCCTGCCACTTTTTCAGGTGCTCCCCCGTCGAGGGAGACACGGAATACGGGGCGCCGGCCGAGGTCTTCCGCCGCAAAATACAAGGCGCTGCCGTCCTCGCTCCAGAGAGGCGACTGGGCATCGCGGTCAAATCCTTCCGTCAGGTCGCGGATGCCGGAGACGAGCGGGAAATCCACCTCACAGACCATCAGGCGGCTCTTGTCCGCCTCGTAGCCGTCGCGCTCCATGCTCAGCCAGGCCAGATGCTTCCCATCCGGAGACCAGACCGGCTCCGTGTCATAGCCTCCGCCCATCGGAACGCGGGCGGTCTTTCCGCTGGCTACTTCATAGAGATAAATCTCTGCATCGGTGGAGAACGCATAATCGCGTCCCTGCTTTTTGCGGCAGGAATAGGCGACATAGCGGCTGTCCGGGCTCCAGCAGAGCTGTTCCGTTCCGCCGAAGGGCTCGGTGGGCAGTTCATAGAAATTGCCTTCCTCCAGCAGGTCCTGCGCATGGCCGGGCGTCACCAGTTCCAGGCCGATGGAAGCCACGAAAGTCCGGGGAACGGAGGTCACCCAGTGGTCCCAGTGGCGGTACATCAGGTCCTCCGCCACATAGGCCTGAGCCTTGGAAAGGGCCGGATCGGCATCCGCAGGCGATTTGACCGGGCCGGGAATCGAGCTGACATAGAGGATTTTACTATTGTCCGGAGAGAGCAGGAAGCCGTCGATCCCCGCCGGGACCTCACTGCGCAGGTCGGGCTTGCCCGACTTTCCGTCCGAGAAGGGAGCGCGCCAGAGCTGGCCGCCCATCAGGAACCAGATATCCTTTCCGTCTGCAGACCAGCGCGCATTGGAGGCGCTTCCCTTGATATGCCCCAAGCGCACAGGGGCCTTGCTGCCGTCGGCAGGAACCACCCAAAGGCTGCGGAAGGAGTTGTTTTTCTCCACGTTCTGATAGTTGACACCATAGAGAATCCATTTGCCGTCCGGCGACAACTGAGGGTCGGACACCCTGCCCAGGGAGAGCAGGCATTCAGGGGTAAAACTTTCAAAGACAGGAACTTCCTGTACGGGATTGGAGTGACATGCCATCATGATACAAAGGCCCGCGAGGGCGACGAATGACTTCCTCATATAATTAACTGATTTTACTGTAATCCTTGATATCGTATTTGCCTTTCCGCAACTCGGCGACAAGTGCTGCGTTGCAGGCCTGTTCGAGCGAAGGGTCGGCCTCCAGCACCTTCATCGCATAGGCACGGGCCTGCTGGAGAAGCAGACCGTCCCGCGCCAGCGAGGCGATGTTCAGACTGATGGGCAGACCGCTCTGCTGCGTGCCCTCCAGGTCGCCGGGGCCGCGCATCTTCATATCCTCTTCGGCGATGACGAAGCCATCCTCGGTCGAGCACATCAGTTCCAGGCGCTGCCGGGCCTCCCTGGAAGTCTTGTAATCCGCAACGAAGATGCAGTAGGACTTTTCCGCGCCGCGGCCCACACGGCCGCGCAACTGGTGCAACTGGCTCAGGCCGAAGCGCTGGGCGGATTCGATCACCATCACCGAGGCATTGGGCACGTCCACGCCCACTTCGATGACCGTGGTGGACACCAGGATATTGGCCCGCCCGGCTACGAAGGCCTCCATATTGAAATGCTTCTCCTCGGCACTCTGCTGCCCGTGCACGATGGCTACCTTGTAATCCGGCAGCGGGAAGTTGCGCACGATGTCCTCAAAGCCGTTCTGGAGGTTCTGAAGGTCCAGTTTCTCGCTTTCGAAAATCAGCGGATAGACAACGAAGACCTGCCGCCCGGCGGCAATCTCCTTACGCATAAAACCATAAAGGGCGCTGCGCTTGGCGGGAGAAATAAGCATAGACTGCACGGGCTTCCGGCCCGGCGGCATCTCGTCGATGATGGAGACGTCCAGGTCGCCGTACAGGGTCATGGCCAGGGTGCGGGGAATGGGCGTCGCGGTCATGACGAGCACGTGCGGCGGCAGGCCGCCCGCACCTTTGGACCAGAGCTTCGCCCTCTGGTCCACACCGAAGCGGTGCTGCTCGTCAATGACCGCGAGCGCGAGGGCCTTGAAGCGCACGTTGTCCTCGAGCAGTGCGTGCGTCCCCACGAGGATGCCGAGGCTGCCGTCTTCGAGCGCCGCATGGATTTCCCTGCGGGCCTTCTGCGTCGTATTGCCGGTCAGCAGCGCAACGCGGACGCCGGTCGGTGCAAGGTACTTCGAAATATTGTTGAAATGCTGATTGGCCAGCACTTCCGTCGGCGCCATGATACAGGCCTGGTAGCCGTTGCCTACGGCCATCAGGCAGCTCAGCACCGCAACCATCGTCTTTCCTGAGCCCACGTCCCCCTGCAGCAGGCGGTTCATCTGCGTGCCGCTTTTCAGGTCGTCCCGGATTTCGCGGATCACGCGCTTCTGCGCGCCGGTCAGTTCGTAAGGCAGGGCCTGGTAGCAGGCATTGAAAGGCTCCCCCACCCGGGGCAGCGGAATGCCCGTTCCGGCGCGGCTCGTGATGAATTTCTGCTTGAGCAGCGAGAGTTGCAGCAGGAACAGTTCCTCGAACTTCAAGCGCATCGAGGCCTTCTGCAGGGCATACTGGTCCTTGGGGAAATGGATGTTGTAAAGGGCATAGCGCAAGGGCACCAGGCCGTTGTCGTGCATCACATATTCGGGCAGGGATTCCTCGATTTCCGGGAGACAGAGGGACAGGGCGGCGGACATCAGGCGGCACATCACCTTGCCGGTCACTCCCCCGTTCTTGAGTTTCTCGGTCGAGGGATAGACGCCCGTCAGCGAACCCTGGAGCGCTTCGCCCTCCGCCGGGGCCGCATCCACTTCGGGATGGACGATGTTGAGGCGGCCATTGAATTCTGCGGGCTTGCCGTAGAAGAGGAAGCGGCGGCCTTTCTGCAGGCGCTCCGCATTCCATTTGATGCCGCTGAAAAAGACGAGTTCCACCTCGCCGCTGTCATCGCCCACCCAGACGCTCAGGCGCTTGGGATTGGGCAGTTCCGCCCGGAGCACCGTCCCCAGAATCTGGACGGCAGTCATATCGGAACGCAGTTCCGCGATCGGATAGACACGGCTGCGGTCGATGTAGCGGAAGGGGTAGATGCGGATCAGGTCACCGACGGTCTGCACCCCGAGTTCGCGGGTGAGCAGCGCGGCCCGTTTGGGTCCCACGCCCGGCAGATACTGGATATTGGTCGACATTTCCCCCATGATTAGGACAAAAATACGAATTTTTCAGTAAAAAGATGTATCTTTGAAGGATTGAGAACGAGACGAATGGAAATTTTCAGATTAGCTCCACGCTGCAGCAGCGCTGACATCCGCAGGATTGCGGCGGAATCGGCCGGGGATTACACCCTGCTCTATACCGGACCCGCCGAACTGAAATGGGTTCACTGGGGATGCGAGCGGATGATCCAGATTGCGGACGAAACCCAAGCCGCAATGGTCTATTCCGACCGCTTTTTCGAGGGGACGCCCGCGCCGGTCATCGACTGCCAGAGCGGCGGCGTCCTTCGCGACGATTTCGATTTCGGCGGCCTGCAGCTTTACCGCACGGACCTGCTCCGCCAGGCCGTGGCGCAGATGGACGCCGACTACGCCTATGCCGGGCTCTATGACCTGCGGCTGCGGCTTTCGCGGCTGGGCGCTTTCGTGCATATTCCCGAATTCCTGTACTACGAGCGGGAGACGGACAAGCGCGCTTCCGGCGAAAAGCAGTTCGATTATGTGGATCCGCGCAACCGCAAGGTACAGATAGAGATGGAGCAGGCCTGCACGGCACACCTGAAGGCCACAGGCGCATACCTGGAACCCAAATTCACCGAACCCGCACTCTGGGAAGGCGATTTCCCGGTCGAAGCGTCAGTCGTCATCCCCTGCAAGAACCGCGTGCGCACCATCGCAGACGCGGTGGAATCGGCGCTTGCGCAAAAGACCGATTTCCCCTACAACGTCATCGTGGTGGACGACAATTCCACGGACGGCACGCGCGAAGTGCTGGAACGCTACAAGGACAACCCCGCATTCCTGCTTATCGAACAGGATCCCTCCTGGCACGCCATCGGCGGCAACTGGAACGCGGCCATCCATCATCCGCAGTGCGGCCGCTTTGCCCTGCAGCTCGATTCGGACGACCTCTATTCCGGTCCGGACACCGTGCAGAAATTCGTCGACTGCTTCCGGCGCGAGCATTGCGCCATGGTCGTGGGCACTTACCGCATCACCGATTTCCAACTGAACGAACTGCCTCCGGGCATCATCGACCACCGCGAATGGACGGAGGAGAACGGACGCAACAACGCGCTCCGCATAAACGGGCTCGGCGCTCCGCGGGGATTCTGGACGCCGCTGCTGCGGAGCCTCAATTTCCCCACGGTCAAATACGGCGAGGACTATGCCGTAGCCCTGCGCATCAGCCGGGAATACCGCATCGGGCGCATCTGGGACGTGCTCTACAACTGCCGCCGCTGGGACGACAATTCCGACGCGGCGCTCGATATCGACAAAGTCAACATCAACAATACTTATAAGGACCGCATCCGCAGTTGGGAACTTGCGGCGCGCATCCGTTTCAACGCAGATAAAAACCAATAGAATATGAAAAAGTGTCTGATTGCCGGACTATTGCTTGCCGGCCTGTTCGCGTCCACGGGCGCCCCGGCGCAGGAAAACAGCGCACGCTGGATTCGTAAGAGTTGTATTTCCCCCGACGGGAGCAGCATCGCCTTTTCCTGGCAGGGAGAGATTTTCACCGTTCCCGTGACGGGCGGCGATGCCTTCCAGCTGACCTCGAACAGCGCGTACGATTCCGAACCGAAGTTCAGCGCCGACGGCAGCGCCATCGTCTTCGCCTCCTGGCGCGAAGGCAGCAAGGATATCTGGGTGATACCTGCGAAGGGCGGTCAGCCCAGGCGCCTGACCACCTGGACGGGGGCGGAAACCCCGCTCACCGTGCTCAAGGACGGTCGCGTGCTCTTCAGCAGCGCCATCCAGGAAGATCCCGTCTGGGGCGGCTTCCCGGGCGACAAGCAGGTCTGGAGCGTATCGCTGGAAGGCGGACGTGTCCTGCCCGTCACGCCGGTGACGATGAGCAAGGCGGACGCGAATGCCCAGGGCGTCATCCTCTACGAAGACTACAAGGGTTATGAGGATGAAATGCGCAAGCATCACCAGTCCTCGGTAACCCGCGACATCTGGGAATACATTCCCGAAAAAGGCAGTTACCGCCAGCTCAGTTCCTTCAAGGGAGAGGACCGCGAACCGGTCTTCGCCCCCGACGGCCGCCATTTCTACTTCCTCAGCGAAAAGGGCGGCAACTTCAATGTATGGAAGAGTTCGCTGGACAGCCCTGAACAGAGCGAACAGCTCACTTCCCTGCCCCTCAATCCGGTCCGCGGCCTGAGTTGCGCCTCCGACGGCACCCTGCTCTTCTCCTGGAACGGCGACCTCTACACCTTCCGCGAGGGCGGCGAGCCGAACAAACTGGACATCCGCATCCGCAAGGACAAGCAGACCCGCGTCAAGACGCACCTGACGCTCTCCACCGGCGCGAACAACATCGCCATATCGCCCAACGGGAAGGAGATCGCCTTCATCGACCGCGGCGAGGTCTTCGTGACCGCCGTGGACTTCTCGGAGACGAAGCGCATCACCTCCACCCCCGGACAGGAGCGCACGGTCAGTTTCTCCGACGACGGACGCACCCTCTATTACGCCGCCGAACGCGACGGGGGCTGGGGTATCTGGAAGACGGAACTGACGAACAAGGACGAAAAATACTTCACCTTCGCCTGCTCGATGGAAGAAAGCCGCTTTACGAAGGAAGGCGAGACCTGCTTCCAGCCCGATGTATCCCCCGACGGCAAATGGGTGGCCTTCCTGCGCGACCGCACCGAACTGGTCATCAAGAGCACGAAGGGCGGACAGGAGAAATCCCTGCTCAAGGGAGCGAATTACTCCTATACGGACGGCGACCTGGGCTTCGAATGGAGTCCGGACAGCCGTTACCTGCTCAGCGATTATGCGGCGGACGGCGGCTGGAACAACGTGGATGTCGCCCTCATCAGCATTGAGGACGGAAGCGTCACCGACCTTACCCGCAGCGGCTACAACGACGTGGCGTTCCGCTGGTCGCTCGGCGGCAAGGCCATGACCTGGCAGACTGACAAGCAGGGCTTCCGCAGCCACGGCAGCTGGGGCGCCGAACGCGACGTCTACGCGATGTTCTTCGACGCCAAGGCCTATTCGGACTTCTTAAAAGACAAGGACGAGGCCGCCATCGAAAAACTGCTCGCCGGCAAGGAGAAGAAGGAAAAGAAGGATACGGCGAAAAAGGAGGAAAAGAAGCTCAAACTCGACCTGGAGGGCCGTGACAACCGCATCGTGCGCCTGACGCGCTACTCCGGCCGTCTCGGCGACCACTACCTCAACGACGAAGGCACGAAGCTCTACTACACCGTACGGCTCGAGAAAGGCTCCGACCTCTGCTGCATGGACCTCAAGGAAGGCTCCGTCAAGGTAATCCAGAAAGGCGTCAGCGGCGGATTCATTCCTGCGAAGGACGGGAAATCGCTCTTCATCCTGAGCGGAAAGGGCATTTCGAAACTGGACCTCGCCACCAACAAGAGCACCCAGATGAAGTTCAGCGCGGAAATGGACATCGTCCCCGCCGAGGAACGCGACTACATCTTCGAGCACATCTGGAAACAGGTGGACGAGAAATTCTATGACCCGCAGATTCACGGTATCGACTGGGCGGGCTTCCGCGAGAACTACAAGCAGTTCCTGCCCTATATCGACAACAATTTCGACTTCCAGGACCTGTTGTCCGAAATGCTCGGCGAACTGAACGGTTCGCACACCGGCGCTCGCTACTACTACCGTTCCGGGCTGCTCGCGGGTCAGGTGCCGGGCCGCATCGGCGTCCTCTTTGACCTCCGCTACAACGGCAAGGGCCTGAAAATCGCCGAAGTGCTGCCGGAAGGTGCACTGAACACCGCGGACAGCGAAATCGAAGCCGGCGACCTGATTCTCGCCGTGAACGGCAAGCCCATCGAGGAAGGGGCTTCCTGGTACGAAGCCTTCGCGGGAACCGCCAAGAAGCGCACGCAACTGCGCGTCAAGAAGGGCGGCAAGACCGTCGATATCGTCCTGACGCCCGAAAGCGCAGCGAACGAGGCCGACCTGCTCTACAAGCGCTGGGTCCGTCAGCGGGAAGCGATGGTGGAACGCCTCTCCGGCGGCCGCATCGGCTATGTACACGTAGAAGGCATGAACTCCGCCAGTTTCCGCGAAGTCTATTCGAAACTGCTGGGACGCTACCGGAACTGCGATGCCGTGGTGGTGGACATCCGCCACAATGGCGGCGGCTGGCTGCACGACGACCTCGCTACCCTGCTGAACGGGAAGGAGTATATAAAATTCCAGCCAAGAGGCCAATATATCGGCAGCGAGCCCTTCAACAAGTGGACGAAGCCGTCCTGCGTGCTGATGTGCGAAGACTGCTATTCCGATGCCAGCGGCTTCCCTTACGCTTACCGCTCCCTGGGTATAGGCAAACTGATCGGTATGCCCGTTCCCGGCACTATGACCGCCGTATGGTGGGAGCGCCAGATTGACGCGACCCTCGTCTTCGGTATCCCTCAGGTGGGGTCCTGGGGTATCAAGGAGGGCCGCTATCTGGAGAATTTGCAGTTGGAACCGGATGTATTGGTCAACAACGACCCGGCTTCCCTGGTGCGCGGAGAAGATCCGCAGTTGGAAGCGGCCGTCCGTGAAATGCTTAACGCCACCGCAAAATGAGAAAACTGGTTATCATACCTACATATAATGAAATAGAAAACATCGGGAAGATTATTCCCGCCGTGCTTGATCTTCCGGAGGCTTTTGATATCCTGATTATCGACGACGGTTCGCCCGACGGGACCGCCGCCGCAGTAAAGCAACTCCAGGGAAAATTCGAAGGGCGCCTGCACCTGATTGAGCGCAGCGGGAAACTGGGGCTCGGCACCGCCTACATTACCGGCTTCAAATGGGGTCTGGAGCAGGGCTACGACTATATCTTCGAGATGGATGCGGATTTCTCTCACGCTCCCACCGACCTCCCCCGTCTGCTGAATGCCTGCACCGAGGGCGGAGCGGATATGGCCATCGGCTCGCGCTACTGCAACGGCGTCAGCGTCGTGAACTGGCCCATCGGCCGCATCCTGATCTCCTACTTTGCCTCGGTGTATGTACGCAAGGTACTGGGATTCAAGATTTACGACAGTACTGCCGGCTTTCTTTGCTACAGCCGCAAAGTGCTGGAGACCATCGACCTGGATAAAATCCGGATGAAGGGTTATGGCTTCCAGATAGAGATGAAATACACCGCCAGCCGGCTCGGATTCGAGATTGCGGAAGTGCCGGTGATTTTCATCAACCGTAAAGAAGGCAGTTCGAAGATGTCCGGCGGCATCTTTGGAGAAGCATTCTGGGGCGTACTCCGCCTGCGTTTCAAGAAATTCTAGACCAGATACCGGTCCCGTAACTGCTGCTGTTCTTCCTCGGAGAACAGCAGTTGGTTTGTAATATAGTCGTGCAGGGAGCCGAATTCCTGGTCGATACGGTCGAGCGTGTGTGCGAAATTACCGGTATGCACGCCGATAAAGGCCTGGATGACCGCCTCCTCCTCTTCTCCCCAGCCCATCGCCCGGACCTGCTCACACATACGGGCTACCGTTTCGCGATAAAAGTCGTTGGAGCGGTCGAAATCTTCAAGGATGGTTTCGCGCGAGGCGCCGAGGCAACTGAGCAGGAAGGCTGCCCCGAGCCCCGTCCGGTCCTTTCCCTGTGAGCAGTGCCAGAGCACCGCGCCGTCCTTGGTGGCCAGCACTCCGCTAAGGAATGCCGCATACTGGAGTTGCGTATATTCACTGAAGACGAAATCGGGATACATATTGCGGGCGAGGCGCTGGACCAGCGGCTGGTTGGCCGCACGCATCAGGAAGGCCTCCAAGTTCAGGAAAACTTCCTTCGGCATCGCTTCGCCGCTCTTTTTCTCTATTTCCGGGTCGATGGTCGGGAGCAAGGTATTGCTGCTCCCGGCGATGACGCAGTCCGGCTCGCGGTAAACCTCGCCGTAGGTGCGGAAATCGAAAATCCGCTTCAAATGGAATTCCTCGCGCAGTCTCCGTTTGTCTTCTTCCGTAGCGCGCATCAGGTTGCCGCTGCGCAGCAAAAGCCCTTCGCGGATGCGCCGTCCGTCCGGCATAACGTAGCCGCCCAGGTCGCGGGCGTTGGCCACGCCTTCCAATCCAATATAATTTCCTCCGTTCATGCAATCACTCCACTTCCCAGCAGTTCCGGTGCTTCCTGCCCGTCATCGGCGTACCAGACGGCAAACTGCCCCGGGGTTACGCTGCGCTGGGGTTCATCAAAAAGAATATACAATCCGTTTTCGCGCCGGAGCAGCACCGCAGCCTGCAGCGGCTGACGGTAGCGGATACGGACCCGCACCCGCAGGCGCTCCCCTGTCTTCATCGCCAGGGAGGGACGCATCCAGTGGATGTCCTCCGGAGCGATGCGCGCGCATTTTTCAAACAGGCCCTTATGGTCTTCGCCCTCGCCTACATAGATGCGGTTCGCAGCGATGTCCGTCGCAATCACGAAAACCGGCCGCTTGTGCCCGCCGATGGCCAGTCCCTTGCGCTGTCCCAGGGTATAGAACTGCGCGCCGTCGTGTTTACCGGCGATACAGCCCCAGGGATTGGGCTTGATGCGCGTTTTGCGCTGATGGGCGGAGCGGCTGCGATAAGTCTCGGTCTCGAAGACGATATTGCCGTAATCGAGCGGGGTGGAAAGTTCCAGCAGTTGGGCTTCGCTGAGTTCCTCCCCGCACTGCGCGAGTTCCATTTTCCGCCGGTAGGCGGGAGAATCGGCATACCAGGCATCGAATACCTCGATGACCTCCCCTTCCACGCTCTTGAGTTTTTGCTGCAGGAAAACCGGCAGGTCCACCTTCCCGACGAAGCAGATGCCCTGGGAATCCTTGCGCTCCGCGGACGGGAGGTCCGCCTCGGCAGCCAGGGCGCGCACCTCGCTCTTGAGCATCCCGCCGATGGGAAAGAGCGCCGCTGCAAGTTGCTCCTGGCTCAGGCGGCAGAGAAAGTAACTCTGGTCTTTGCCGGGGTCGATGCCCTCGAGCAGTTTCTGCTCTCCGCTGACCGGATCCGTTTCCCGGCGGCAGTAGTGGCCCGTCGCCACGGCATCGGCCCCCAGGCGGCGGGCAGCCTCCAGGAAGGCGTCGAACTTGATTTCGCTGTTGCAGAGCACGTCCGGATTGGGCGTGCGGCCGCGTTCGTATTCGGCGAACATATAGTCCACCACGCGCTGGCGGTAGGGGCCGCTCAGGTCGACGAAATAGAAGGGAATGCCGATCTTGCGGGCGACCATCTCCGCGACGAAGCGGTCTTCTTCCCACTGGCAATCCCCGTGCAGGGTACCCTCCGTGTCGTGCCAGTTCTGCATGAACATGGCGAAGACGTCATACCCCTGCCGCTTGAGCAGCAGGGCCGCCACGCTGGAGTCCACGCCTCCCGACAGTCCGACACAGATTTTCATCGTATTGCAAAGTTACGCTTAATTTTTGTATCTTTGCAAAGTATGACTGAAAAAGAAATCAGGAGCAGTTTTGAGGAGTACAGCTCCCTGGATGAGTTGAATCCTGAAGACCGCGAACTGGCGACGAAGGCGATCCGGTCGATGAGCCACGCCTATGCGCCCTATTCCCACTTTCACGTAGGGGCGGCCGTGCGGATGTCCAACGGACAGATCGTACGCGGTGCCAATCAGGAGAATGCCGCCTATCCTTCCGGCATCTGCGCCGAGCGTACGGCGATGTTTGCCGCCGGAGCCCATTATCCGGACAAGGACATCTGTTCCATCGCGCTGGCGGGCGGCGTCCACGGCCGGCTGACCGATCATCCCATCGCACCCTGCGGTGCCTGCCGGCAGGTCATGGCCCAGTACCAGACCCGGGCCGGGAAGCCGATCAGCGTGCTGATGATCGGTGCCAAGGCTATCTGGAAATTCGAGAAAGTCGATGACATCCTTCCTTTCATTTTCGACAGCATTTAGGCGCTGGGCATTGTTGCTCGTGGCGTTGGGGGCGGTCGCCTGCACCTCGCCGCGGTATCTACCGAATGCCGTACTCCCCTCTCCGCCGGCATCGCCGGTGCACCGCGGGCATCTGCAGTCCATCGGATACCGTTCCAGCGTCAGGGGCCCCGAACACCGGAGGATGTTCGTGTATCTGCCCGAAGGCTATTATCGCGACGATACCCGCTATCCCGTGCTATATCTGCTGCACGGCGCGCGCGGCAACGAACTGAGTTGGATGGAGAAAGGCCAGCTGCTGGACCGCATCGACAGCCTGAAAGCTATCGGCGCGATGGAGGAATGCATCGTCGTGCTGCCAAACGTCAATCAGTATGACAATGAAAGCGATTATGGCAACGGCCGCTGCAAGGCCGCTTTCGAGTCGCTGTTCAAGGTGGACGGTTCTACGGAAAGCGCCTTTGTGCGCGATGTGGTAGCGGTAGTGGACAGCCTCTATCGCACGAAACGGGAGAAGAATGCCCGCGCCATCGCGGGTCTTTCCATCGGCGGAATGCAGTCCATCTATATTTCGGCAGGTTTTCCCGATACTTTCGGCTATGTCGGCGCCTTCTCGCCGATGATCCATAATTACGTCATGCCGAGTCCCTATTCCAAATTCTATAACTTCCTGGGACGCAAGCTGAAAACGCAATTCGCAGACCCGCCGCGGCTCTATGCCGTCATGACGGGAGAGAAGGACTATTTCATCCTGCCGGTGAGGTGCTATGACAAGCGGCTGACGCGCAAAGGCTATGCGCACGAACTGGTCATCAACCCCGGTGCGCACGAATGGTACAACTGGACCGACTTCTGTGAACGCTTCCTCCAGAAACTCTGGAAATAGAAAACAAAAAAGGGAAAGCTTAGTACATCGCACCGCTACGACCTCCTACCCTTGCTGCCTTCCGGCCCTGGGGGAGTTCAGAGGGAGCTGGTCGTGTACGACTTTCCCGTCGGCAAAGGTAGCAATAATTTTTTAAAAATCCGCGAGGCGGGAAACGGGAGCGGCGTCCAGAGAACTGCGTTCGCCGGCCAGATAATGGTAATATCCGGCAATGGCGATCATCGCGGCGTTGTCCGTAGTGAACTTGCGCTCAGGCAGATAGACTTTCCAGCCACGCTTCTCACCCTCCTGCAGCAGACGCTCGCGCAGGCCGCTATTGGCGGAGACGCCGCCGCCGGCGCTGACCTCCTTGATACCGGTCTGCCGCACCGCCTTGATGAGTTTGTCCATCAGGATATCGATGAGCGTTTTCTGGAAGGAGGCGCAGATATCTTCCTTGTTCTTCTCCAGGAACTGCGGATCGCGCGCCAACTCGTCCCTGACGAAGTAAAGCAGCGAGGTCTTGACGCCGCTGAAACTGTAATCCAGTCCCGGAACCTGCGGTTTGGCGAACTTGAAGCGGAGCGGATCCCCCTGCCTGGCCAGGGCGTCGATGACCGGCCCGCCGGGATAGCCCAGTCCCATCATCTTGGAACACTTGTCGAAGGCCTCCCCCACCGCATCGTCAATGGTCTGGCCGAGGATTTCGTAGTGCAGCGGATCGTCCACCCGGACGATCTGGGAATTGCCGCCGGAGACCAGCAGGCACAGATAGGGAAAAGCCGGCTCGTGGGGCTCCACCCCCGGCTGACGGATGAATTCCGCGAGGATATGGCCCTGGAGGTGATTGACATCGATAATGGGAATGTCGAGCGCAAGGCCCATCGCTTTCGCGAAAGAGGTGCCGACCAGCAGCGAACCCAGCAGTCCGGGCCCCCGGGTGAAGGCGATGGCACTCAGGTCCGAAGGCTGCACGCCGGCACGCTTGAGCGCCTCGCTCACCACCGGAACGATATTCAACTCGTGCGCCCGGGATGCCAGCTCCGGCACCACACCGCCATACGCCTTGTGCACATCCTGGCTCGCAATCACATTCGACAGGAGGACCCCGTCCGCAATGACCGCCGCCGAAGTATCGTCACAGGACGATTCTATTCCCAAAATAATCTCTGCCATTTTTCCTTCGCCTGGCCGGTAAGCACCGGGTGCTTGTTGCTTCGCAACCCTATCCGGGTAAATGCACCCTTATGCTTACCGGCCAAGGCGTGCAAATTTAGCAAAATTATCATTATATTTGTTGATTGGATAAAATCGAAGCACTATTACACGCCGCACCCGCATACTCTTCATCATCCTGGGCAGCCTGTTCCTTCTGGGAGTGGCCGCCCTGCTGTCGTTGCAGTTGCCTGCGGTACAGACCGGCATCGCGTCTTATGTAACGCAGAAGCTGGAAGGGAAATTCGACGGGGAGATCCATTTCTCCGGCATCAAGATCCTGCCCATCAGCGCCGTGGTGCTCAACGATGTCGTCGTCACCGACAATGCCCCCTACCAGGGCCCGGAAGGGAGTTTCCCGCCGGTCGATACCCTCTTCTACGCCCGCAAGGTCAGCGCGAACATCTATCTGGGCAGCCTGCTGCGCAAGAGAGTCCTGCGCTTCGGCCGCGTCACGGTGGAGAACGGCTTCCTGCATCTGGCCATCGAGCCGGACAAGACCTACGGGGTGAACCTGACCCGGATCTTCCGCATTCCGCTGAAGCCCGAAGCCCAGCCGGATACCAGCGACATCTTCCATATCCGGCGTGTCCGCGTGGACGACTTCCGCTACAGGATGACAATCTTCGGGGAGGAGGGGACGCGCGCGAAGCGCAAGCCCTTCGAGATTGCCTGGGAAGACCTGGACGTCAATGTGGATGCGCGGGTGCACTCCCTGAAGTTCAAGGGAGGAAGGATGGGCGGTGTGGCCGACCATCTCCGGCTGACGGAGAAAAGCGGTTTCCACTGCGCCCACCTGGCCGGAACGGCGCTCGTCGGCCGGGGAGAAGCCCGCATCACGAAGCTAAAGATCCTCGAGGACGATTCCAACGTCGACATTCCCCTGCTGCTGTTCAGTTATAAAAACAGCGCGGCCTGGAGCAATTTCCTGGACGATGTGCGGATTACCGGCAAGATTGCGCCGAGCCTGTTCGCCCTGCGCACGCTCCGCTTTTACACCCCGGTCTTTGAAAAGAACGGCGCGGTGCTCCAGATCAAGAAGGCCGACGTAGACGGCCCCGTACGTCATCTGTCGGTCAGCAATTTCGAATTCCGGGACACCGTAAGCCGCGTGACGGGCTATATCGACGCCCGCGGAGACGGACTGCCGGAGCTGGACGACATTCGCATGAACGTCCGCCTGCGCGACTGGCGTTTCAACCGCAGCGGGATCAACCGTTTCATCAACCACTTCACGCCGGACCATCCCCTGAACCTGAAAGGCACGCTGCCGGAAACCTGGTACGTCCTGAACAGCCATACGCACGGGCACATCGACCATTTCAACGAAGAACTGACGCTGCGCTCCGGCATCGGCGGGCTGGAGATTGCCTCTGCACTGACCAACATCACGAACGGGAAAGCCCGTGAAATCGAAGCGCAAATCCGCACGGAAGCACTGGACCTCGGCGCCATCCTGCGCACGGAAGCGCTCGGTCCCCTCTCCGCCGACACGAAAGGCTTCCTCCGCATGAACGGCGAGACGCTGCAGGCTGCGGTGGACAGTTGCGCCATCGCATCACTCCGCCTGCTCGGGCATAACTTCCACAATATCAGGGCTTCCGGCGATATAGACGGAAAGAACTTCAACGCTTCGCTGCGCGTAGGCGACAGAGCCTGCCGCCTGAGTGCCGACGGAGGCTGCAGTTATGACGAAGAGCGCAAGGAGCGCCGATACAGCATCGCCGGCGTCGCCGGCGACATCGACCTGCACGCCTTCGGCATCGAAATCCACAAGGGACTCGCGCGCGCCGCGTTCGGCATCGACGGAGAAATGACGATGGCGGAAAGCGGAAGCAAGCGCGCCAATCTGAAACTCGGCAACCTGCAACTGACCGACAGCACGGGCGTACACATCCTGGGCGATGTGAACGCGGATTACTTTGCCTCCGGCAGCGACAACCGCATCCAGCTCGCCTCCTCCTTCCTGGAAGGCAGTCTCCGCTCCGAACGGAGAATCACCGAAATGCCCGCAGCGCTGACAGCACAGACGATCCGCGCCTATCTGCCCCTGCTCATCGAGCCGGCAGAAAATGCGCCGGAGACCCCGGAACCCTTCCGCAGCGAACTCAGCCTCAAGACCGGAAGCACGCGGGAGCTGCTGGATTTCCTCTATCCCAGCATGTATATCGAGCGCGGAACCGCCTTGCAGGCATCGACGGACGCGAACGGTAAAATCCGTGCCGAATTGCGCTCCGGCCGCATCATTGCCGACGGCATCCGCGTCCGCGACATCGCCCTGAACGCCGACAACAGCGACGGAAAACTCAATACCGCCATCGGCGCCGAGGAACTGGAACTCGGACCGCTGCTCCTTTACGGCAGCCGCATCCAGGCATCCGCCAAGGACAATAAACTCGATCTGAAACTCGCCTATACCGACGTCGGCGGCTATGAGGACGAACTGGAGCATAGCGGGAACCTATCCGCCGAAGGCGAACTGCTCCGCGACAGCCGCGGGAAACTCGCTTTCCGCGTGCATCCGCAGTATTCGCGCTTCATGCTCGGGAAGGACCTCTGGACGCTCGGTGAATCCGAACTGCGCATCGGGGACGGACGGCTGGCGCTCGACCATTTCAGCCTGGACTGCAACCAGCAGCACATCCGCATCAACGGCGGCCTAGCGCCGGACCAGCAGGACACGATGAAACTCTTCGTCCAGAACTTCGACCTGGAGACCATCGACCGGATGACCCACGGGGTGTACGGACTGGGCGGCAGCCTTTCTGCCGACGCCGCTTTCATCTCTCCCCTGTCGGACGAGCGGGTGCGGCTCTCGCTGGGGCTCTTCTGCGAGGAACTGAGCCTGAACCGGGTCGATGCCGGCAGCATCCTGGTGGACGGCCGCTGGAACGAGCGGATGGACCGTCTGGACTTCAATCTCCAGAACAGCGTGGGCAACTACCAGTGCATGGACGGACACGGCTGGTTCAGCCCCACGAAGGAATCCCTGAGTGCCGACCTGGAACTGGACAAACTCAATATCGCCGTTCTCGGTCCCTTCCTGCGAGATCTGTTCAGCGAGACCGGGGGCAGCATCAGCGGCCGCATTCTGGCGGAAGGGAAAATCGGGGACATCAGCCTCTCCAGCCGGGACACCCGCCTCAACGATGCCCTGCTGCGCATCGCCTATACCGGCGTGGGCTATCGCTTCGACGGCCCCATCCGCATCAGCGACCGGGGCGTGGTCTGCGACAATCTCCGCGTCAGCGACGCGGAAGGCGGCAAGGCCACCCTGAACGGCGGCCTGAGCTGGGACCACTTCAAAGATATGCGCCTGGATGCCCGCCTGCAGTTCACGGACATGGAACTACTGGACTCGCAGCACGCCACCGGGAAAGGCCTGTACGGCAAACTCTTCGCCAGCGGGAACGCCCGGGTACAGGGACCGACCGACAATCTGGACATCGAGGCGGAGGCGCGTTCCTCCCGGCCCGGCGTCGTCACGCTGGGCTCCGACGACCCTACGCTCAAGAACAACAACGGGCTGCTCACCTTTGTCGCACCCAAGGTCCTGGACGATGAACTGCTCGCTTTCGAAAAGCGGGCTGAAGAGACGAAGCGCAGCGGGAAAATGAACCTCAAGGCACATCTGGTAGTCAATCCGCAGGTGACCATCAATATGCCCATCGACACCGAATCCGGCAGCGGAATCTCCGCCAACGGCCAGGGCGACATCACGGTCAGACTCCCCGGCAATACCGACGATCTCTCCCTGTACGGTGCCTATCAAATCAACTCCGGAAAATTCAATTACATCATTCCGGGACTGGTCAGCAAGGAATTCGTGCTCCAGGACGGCAGTTCCATCAATTTCGGTGGCAATCTCATGAACACGGAGCTGAACGTCAATGCCTTGTATAAGGTTTCGACCAGCCTCTCCTCGCTCATCGCGGACTCCACCTCCACCAATATCCGGCGGCACGTCAACTGCGGCATCCAGATCAGCGACAAGTTAAGCGGGCCCAAAGCCTCCTTCAGCATCGATGTCCCCGACCTCGATCCGGCCACCAAATCGGAGGTGCAGGCAGCCCTCAACACCGAAGACAAGGTGCAGAAGCAGTTCGTCGCCCTCCTGATTTTCGGCACCTTCATCCCCAGCGAGAACTCCGGGGTCGTGAACGGCTCCAACATCCTCTACTCCAATCTCTCGGAGATTATGATGAACCAGGTGAACAACGTGCTCTCGAAACTGAATATCCCTGTTGACCTGGGCTTCGGCTACCAGCAGGGCACGGCCGGGAACGATGTCTTCGACGTGGCGGTCAGCACCCAGCTCTTCAACAACCGCGTGGTGGTGAACGGCTCGATGGGCAACCGCAAGTACAAGACCAGCACCAGTCCGGGCGGCGATTTTGTCGGCGACCTGGACATCGAAGTGAAAATCGACAAACCGGGCCGCTACCGCGTCAACCTGTTCTCCCACTCCGCAGACGAATACGCTTCCTATCTGGACCAGTCGCAACGCAACGGACTGGGTTTCACTTACCAGCAGGAATTCAACAATATGGGCACGTTCTTCCGGAACATCTTTACTTCCAAGAAGAAACGCAAGGCGGAAGAAGCGGCCGCCAAACGGGAACCCGTCGTCATCAAAGTGGAATGACAAAAGGAAAGTTATATCTGATTCCCGCCCCGCTCGGAGAGGGCGACCCTGCGGAAGTAATTCCGGCAGCGGTTTTGTCCACGGCCTGCCGCCTGGACTGCTTTGTGGTCGAGGAACTGCGCACCGCCCGCCGCTACCTGTCGCGTGCCGGTCTGAAAGGCAGCATCGACCAGTTGGAATTCCATACGCTGAACGAGCATACGACCCCCGCCGAAGTGCGTGCGCTGCTGCCGCTTTTCGAGGACGGCCGCGATGTCGGCTATCTGAGCGAAGCGGGCCTTCCCGCGGTCGCGGATCCCGGTGCCGCGCTGGTGGAACTCTGCCACGAAGCGGACATCACCGTCGTTCCCCTGAGCGGGCCTTCCTCGCTGTTGCTGGCGCTGATGGGATCGGGCCTCAACGGCCAGTCCTTCGCTTTCCGCGGCTACCTGCCCATCAAGGAGGCGGAGCGCGCCAAAGCCATCCGCGAGCTGGAAAAACAATCCGCTGCGCTCTCCCAGACGCAGATTTTCATCGAAACCCCCTATCGCAACGACGCACTTTTCACCCAGTTGCTGAAGGGGCTCTCCCCCACGACGCGGCTCTGCATCGCCGCGGACCTGACCCTGCCCACGCAGACGCTGCTTACGCGAACGGTGAGCGACTGGCGCCGGAAGCCCCTCAGCATCGGCAAACGTCCCTGCGTCTTTTTGATCCTTGCGCGATGAAGGCGGCACTGCTTACCCTCGGCTGCAAACTCAATTACGCCGAAACCGACACTTACGCCCGGGAATTGCGGCTGGCGGGAGTGGAACTTGTCCGCTGGAGCGAAGGTGCGGACCTGTACCTGGTCAACAGTTGTTCGGTGACCGCGGTGGCCGATGCCAAGACGCGCAACCTGATCCGCAAGGTCCATCGCATCAATCCGGAGGCGCGCATTGCCGTCACCGGCTGCTCGGCGGCCCTGCGCCGCGAAGAACTCGAAGGCATCGAAGGCGTCTGGCGCGTATTCGGAGCCGAAGAAAAGGCGTCGGTGGTGCCGGAAATCCTGGGGCTTCGCGTTCCGGAGCACGGCGGCATCTTCCCGGCCTGGTCGAGCGGCGAACGCACGCGCTCCTTCCTGAAAGTGCAGGACGGCTGCGACAATTACTGCGCCTACTGCACCGTTCCCTATGCCCGCGGGCACAGCCGCAACGTAGCCGTCGCCACGCTCGTGGAGCAGGCGGAACAGATTGCGGCGCTGGGGGTAAAGGAAATCGTGCTGACGGGGGTAAATACCGGCGATTTCGGCCGCAGCAGCGGCGAGAGTTTCCTGGCGCTGCTCCAGGCGCTAGACGCGGTGGAAGGGATTGAACGCTACCGCATTTCGTCGATTGAGCCGAATCTGTTGACTGACGAAATTATCGACTGGACGGCCCCCGGCACCAAGTTCCAGCCGCATTTCCATATTCCGCTGCAAGCGGGCAGCGATGCATTGCTGCAGGCGATGGGACGCCGCTACGACACGGCGGCTTTTGCCGGAAGGATCGAGGCCGTACGGCGGGCTTTCGAGGGACCGGGACGGCCGGAGGTATTCTTCGGCATCGACGTGATGGCGGGACTCCCGGGAGAGACGGATGCGCTGTTTGAAGAAGGCCTGTCCTTTATCCGCAGCGTGCGGCCTGCTTTCATCCACGTATTCCCCTACTCCCGCCGTCCCGGTACGCCCGCGGCCTCGATGCCCGGACAGGTTCCGGAAACGGTCAAGGCGGAAAGGGTGAAGGCGCTGGAAGCGCTCTGCGAAGAACTGCACGACGCCTTTGTGCGCCGGCACCGGGGACAAAAGGCACAGGTCCTTTTTGAATCCAAGGAGAAGAACGGGATGATGGGAGGCTATACGGGGAATTATATCCGGGTCAGCCGGCCTTTCGAGGCCTCGCTGGTCGGGAAAGTATCGGAGGTGACGCTATGAAAGACAGTATGGAGATATTGGGCAGCGGGACCTCGCAGGGCGTGCCGGTGATCGGCTGCGACTGCCCGGTCTGCCGCTCCGCGGATCCGCGCGACAAACGGCATCGCGCATCGGCGCTGGTGCATTATGCAGGACTGGATCTGCTGGTGGACTGCGGCCCGGATTTCCGGACGCAGGCCCTACGCGCAGGCTTGAAACGGCTGGACGGCATTTTGCTCACGCACGCGCACATGGACCACATCGGCGGGTTGGACGATACCCGCGCCCTGCAGTGGACGCTGGGCTGGGAGCCGCATATCTGGTGCGAACAGCGGGTACTGGACGCGCTGAAAAAGCATTTTCACTATATGTTCGCGCAGGAGCTGTACCCCGGCGTACCCACCTGGCACATCCATCTGATCGACGAGCGGCCCTTCAGGATCGGCGGAGCGGAGATTGTTCCCATCCGCTGCATGCACGGGAAACTGCCCATCCTGGGCTTCCGCTTCGGCAAACTGGCCTACCTGACCGATGTCAGCGGCATCGACGCGGCGGAAATGGAAAAACTGCGCGACCTGGACGCGATGACCATCAATTGCGTGATGCACACGCCGCATCATTCGCATTTCTCGCTGCCGCAGGCCGTGGAGTTCCTGCAAAGGACCGGGGTCAAGGAAGGCTACCTCACCCATCTCTCGCACTATCTGGGCACGCACGCGGAACTGGAAGCGCAACTGCCCCCGCACATCCGTCCCGCCTACGACGGCCTGGTCATCTCCGCCAAATAAACACGACGGCTCCACACATAATGCTTTCATAAGTGTTGCTACCCTCCACAAAAAGCTGGAGGGTACCGACAAAAATGGCCAAAAATGATGCTACCCTCCCGAAAAACGATGAGGGTAGCAACAGCAGGGCACAAAAAAGAGCCTCGCGGATGCGAAGCTCTTTTTGTACCCCCGAGGCGAATCGAACGCCTATCGTCGGAACCGGAATCCGAAATTCTATCCATTAAACTACAGGGGCAATCCGGGCTGCAAAGATAAGTAAATTTTTAGAAACCCTTTCTTATCTACAGTGAAAATTCCGCTTCCTGACGGATATCCGCGGCAGAGGCGGCGATCAGCGCCTTGAAAGTACCGGGCTCAGCCACCCATTCGTGCTTTTCGGCATCGAAGAAGCTCAGCGCGTCGCGGCCGATGGTGAAACTGACATAGCCCGTCTGGCCGGGCTCCAGATAGATCTTGTCGAAGCCCTTGAGTTCCTTGACGGGACGGTCGACGGAGGCCTCCACGTCGCTGATATAGAGCTGGACGACTTCCGCACCGGCGACTTTTCCGGTATTGGTGACCGGCACCTTGATGGTCAGGCTCTTCCCCATCCGCCTGGTGGAGAGAACGGGTTTCCCGTATTCGAAAGTGGTATAGCTGAGGCCGTAGCCGAAGGGGAACAGGGGCTTCACCTCCTTGCTGTCATACCAGCGGTAACCCACGTAGATGCCTTCGTCGTAATAGACGTGCCACTTCCCGTTTTCATCCTGGATACCGGGATACTGCCGTTCGGTCTTGATCGGGCCGTCCTCCAGGGCGACGGGGAAGGTGAAGGGCAGTTTGCCGGAAGGATTGACCGCTCCGGTGAGCACATCGGCAAGGGCGTTGCCGGTCTCGCTGCCCAGGTACCAGGCCTGGACGACGG
Source organism: Bacteroidales bacterium (assembly GCA_016282145.1). GTDB lineage: Bacteria > Bacteroidota > Bacteroidia > Bacteroidales > UBA932 > Cryptobacteroides. Next base: position 112,554 of record JAEEJZ010000021.1, read on the forward strand.
CACCTACCTTGTCCACGAAGGGCATGGCGACCGGGCTGCCGGAAATATTCACGTAAATCATATCCGGACGTGCGGCACTGAGCGTTTCAATCAGTTCGTTCTGTCCGTAAGGGAGTTCATAGGAACGGCGGTCACGCCCCTCGCAGTCCTGGTACTTGTTCTTGTTCAGACCGCCGACGAAGATGACATAATCCGCTCCTTCCATCGCAGCCAGCGCATCGGAAAGGAGTTTGTCGGCAGGGCGTTCCTCGGTCAGGTCATAGAGGCTGTAATTGTAGTTTCCGGGCGTGGGTTCACCGGAATAATAGGCACGCTCATAAACGACCTGGGCATTCGGGAACGACGCCCGGATACCGTCCAGCGGAGAAGTCTCGTGCTGGGTCTTGAGGGACGAGGAACTGCCGCCCACCACCATGGGACGGATGGCGTTCTCGCCCAGCACCACCACCTTGCTGACATCGGCCTTCAGGGGAAGGATGCCGCTGTTCTTGAGGAGGACGATGCCCTGCGCACCGATGCTCCGGGAATCGGCGAAATGCTCGGGAGAGCACATACTGCCGAAGTTTCCGTCGGCCAGCGTGCGGAAGTTCAGACGGAGTGCGCGGCGCACCTTGTCGTTCAGCTCTTCCTCAGGAAGTTCTCCGGCAAGGATCTTCTCCTTATAGGGCTGCGCCAAATAGTAGTTGTCGTAGGCTGCAGGGGCGGTCCTGAGTTCGCCGTCCGTGTAGGAGCCGAATTCCAGGTCCAGTCCGCCGGTAGCCGCCTCTTCGGTATCGTGCACGGCACCCCAGTCACTGATGACGGCGCCGTCCCAAGCCCACTCGTCCTTGAGAATCTCCTTGAGCAGGCGGGCATTGTGCGAAGCGAAGGTTCCCTCATACTTGTTATAGGCAGACATCAGCGACCACGCACCGCCTTCCAGCACGGCGGCCTTGAAGGCCGGGAGGTAAATCTCATAGAGGGCACGGTCGTCCACGTGGGTGTCGATGACCAGGCGCTTGAATTCCTGGTTATTGACCGCATAGTGCTTGACACAGGCAGCCACGTTGTTGCTCTGGACGCCCTGGATGTAGGGAACGGCCATCTGTCCGGCCAGATAGGGGTCTTCACCCATATATTCGAAATTCCTACCGCAGAGCGGGGTCCGGCAGATGTTCACTCCGGGGCCCAGGAGGACATTCTTGTTCCGGTAGCGGGCTTCCTCTCCGACACTGCGTCCATAGCGCTTCGCGAGCTCGCGGTCCCAGGTAGCCGCAAGGCAGGTCAGCGAAGGGTAGGCCGTGCAACTGTCGTTGGTCTGTCCGGCCGCCTCCCAGGCATCCCACATCGTCTCCGGGCGCACCCCGTGAGGGCCGTCGTCGCACCAGAGTTCAGGAATCCCAAGCCGGCGTACGCCAGGGGAAGAAAATTTGCTCTGGGCGTGCACTACGGCAATTTTTTCGTCAAGGCTCATTTGGGAAAGGGCCGACTCGACGCGGGACTCGATGTCCTGCTTTTTTCCTCCGGAGCAGGAGGTCAGCGCAGCAATGGCGCAAAGTGCAAAGAATTTCAAGTGTTTCATACCACAAAACTAAGAAAATTTTTTTATATTTGTGGAAATGTGCGATTCCTTCGTTTTCCCCGGTCAGGGGTCCCAATTTTCCGGTATGGGCAGAGCGCTGTACGAGTGCTCCGCGGAGGCTGCGCGGCTGATGGATTCCGCCGCCGGCGTGCTGGGATTCGACATCCTGCCCATCATGTTTGAAGGGACGGAGGAAGAACTGCGCAATACCCGCATCGCCCAGCCCGCCATCTACCTGCATTCGGTCGTACTCGCCCTTTGCAGCGGTCTCGGACAGCCCGCTATGGCCGGCGGACACTCCCTGGGTGAATTCTCGGCGCTGGCGGCGGCCGGTGCCCTGAGTTTCGAGGACGGACTGCGGCTCGTGCAGATCCGCGCGGAAGAGATGCAGAAATGCTGCGAAAAGACGCCCGGCATCATGGCGGCCGTCATCGGCCTCGCGGAGGAGACGGTGGAAAAGATTTGCGCGGAGACGCCGGGGCTCGTCGTTCCGGCCAATTTCAACTCTCCGGCCCAGATCGTCATCTCCGGCGAGGAAGAAGCCGTCATGCAGGCCTGCGCCAGCCTGAAGGCAGCCGGGGCCCGGCGCGCCCTCCCCATCAAGGTCGGCGGCGCATTCCACTCCCCTCTGATGGAGCCGGCGCGGGCAGCCCTTGCCCGGGCCATCGAAGATACCCCGTTCCGGGCCCCTGCCTTCCCGGTCTGGCAGAATGTCAGCGCAAAGGCGGAAACCGATCCCGGCGTCATCAAGGAGAACCTGCTGCTGCAGTTGACCTCCCCCGTCCGCTGGACGGCCTCGGTGGAAGGGATGCTGGCCGCAGGCGCTACGCACTTTACCGAAATCGGACCGGGCACGGTCCTGCAGGGACTCATCCGGAAAATCGCCGCAGGGCGCGAGGGTATCGAAATCAACGGAATTCAATAAATAACAATCATAAATTACTGAAGCAATGGCAAAAGAAAAGAAATTCATCACCTGTGACGGCAACCAGGCCGCCAGCAACATCGCTTATCTCTTTAGCGAGCATGCGGCAATCTATCCCATCACGCCTTCCTCGACGATGGCTGAGAATATCGACGAATGGGCCGCACAGGGCAAGCTGAACCTTTGGGGTGAAAAAGTCAAAGTAACGGAAATGCAGAGCGAAGCCGGCGCCGCCGGTGCCGTTCACGGTTCCCTTCAGGCCGGTGCGCTGACCAGCACCTTCACCGCATCGCAGGGCTTGCTGCTGATGATTCCCAATATGTACAAGATCGCGGGCGAAATGCTTCCTTCGGTCTTCCACGTGTCCGCGCGTGCACTCGCATCGCACGCCCTCTCCATCTTCGGAGACCATCAGGACGTGATGGCCTGCCGCCAGACCGGTTTTGCGATGCTCGCTTCCGGCTCCGTGCAGGAGGCGCAGGACATGGCGGCGGTCGCGCACCTTTCGACCATCAAGTCCAGCATTCCTTTCCTGCATTTCTTCGACGGCTTCCGTACCTCGCACGAAATCCAGAAGATCGAGGCCCTGGACGAAGACTTGCTCCGCTCGATGGTGAGCGAGAAGGCGCTGGAGAATTTCCGCCAGCGTGCCCTTACCCCCGAAGCTCCCGTCACCCGCGGCACCGCGCAGAACGGTGACGTTTACTTCCAGGCCGTGGAAACCCGCAACCAGTACTACGACGCCATCCCGGACATCGTGGCCCGCTACATGGGTGAAATCACCGAACTCACGGGACGCACCTACCGTCCCTTCGAGTACTACGGAGACCCCACTGCCGAGAATATCATCGTGGCCATGGGTTCCGTCACGGAAACCATCAAGGAAACCATCGACTATCTGGCCGGCCGCGGCCGCAAGTACGGCCTCATCACCGTACACCTGTATC